>JALGVU010000001.1 GCA_025774545.1 bacterium
CTCATGGGCGTCGACCCCACGACCGAGATCGAGGTGGTCGACCCGCTCGAGGCCGGCGGTGAGGAGGAGATCCTCGAGTTCGACCTCGAGGTCGCGCTCGCGAGGAGGCCCGACGTCATGGCCTGGGAGGAGTCGGTCGTGGCGGCGAAGCGTTCGCTTCTCGCTGCCAAGGCCGGCCGCTGGCCCGCCCTCGGTCTCTCCGTTCAGCAGTCCTGGAGCCGCGACGAGCTTGGTGACGTCCTCTCCGACCTGAACGACGACTACACGCGCTCCGTGAGTCTGTCGATGAACATCCCGATCTTCAACGGCCTCGCTACGAAGGCGAGCATCGACAGGAGCAAGTCGTCGCTCAGGAGCACCGAGCTCTCGCTCCGGAAGGCCAGGCTCGACGCGGGATACGAGATCGAGACGGCGCGCCTCTCCGTCCTTGAGCAGAAGCGCCGCGTCGCGGTGGCCGAGCAGGCGGTCGAGCAGGCCGGTGAGGACCTGAACGTCTCGGAGGAGCGGTACCGCCTGCGGGCCGCTTCCATGCTCGAGCTGATCGACGCGCGGGTCGCGTACTCGCGGGCGAGGGCCGACCTCGTCGAGGCACGATACGATTACGAGATAGCGAAGGCCGATCTCAAGAGGGCCCTCGGGCTCTAGGGAGCGGGGACCTCGGAGGGAGACAGACGCCATGGCCATCACGAGGAGGAAGCTGATCATCCCGATCGCTCTGGCGGCGATCATCGTCATCGCGCTCATCGCGAATCGCGGGCTCGATCGGAAGGACCGGACGGAAGTCACGGTCGACAAGGTCGAGCGCGGGACGATCGTCGCCAAGGTCACGGGACCCGGGCGCGTCCGCGCCGAGACGACCGTTCAGATCAGCTCGAGCCTGATGGGGAGGATCGTCGAACTCGGTGTCGACGAGGGCGACGCCGTCTCGAGGGGGCACTTCCTCCTCAAGCTCGACGACGTCTGGTACCGGTCGCAGGTCAAGCAGGCTCGGGCGCGCGTCGAACGGGCCCGCGTCGAGCTCGCGACCGCCGAACGGGAGTTCTCGGACGTCGAGGAGCAGTTCGCGAGGACGCTCGTCTCGGAGAAGGAGCGCAACGACTACAGCGCAATGGCGGTGACCCACCGCGAGGCGCACGCGGAGGCGCAGGCGGCCCTCCGCGCGGCCGAGGATCAGCTCGCGAAGACCATCTTCCACTCGCCGATCGACGGCGTCGTCACGCGACTGAACGTCGAGGAGGGCGAGAACGTCGTCACGGGCACGATGAACGCGCCCGGAACGGTGATCCTGACCATCTCGGATCTCTCGCACATGGAGGTGCAGGTCGAGATCGACGAGACCGACATCATCGACGTCGCGATCGGTCAGCGCGCCGAGATCGACGTGGAGGCGCTCGCCGACACGCTCCTTCCGGCGCGGGTCACGGAGGTCGGGAACTCAGGGCTCACGAGCATGGCCGGCACCCAGGAGGAGGTCACGAACTTCCTCGTCACGGTCCTCGTCGACGAGGCCCACTCCTCGCTTCGTCCGGGGATGACGGCGACGGTCGAGATCGTCACCGCGACGCACGAGGACGTTCTGAACGTCCCGATCCAGGCCGTCACGTCGCGCACGGCGAGCGAACTCGCGCAGACGGCCGACGACGAGGACGACGAGGACGAGTCCGAACCCGAGAAGAAGCGCACCGAGCGCGAGGAGGAGGACGAGATCGAGGGCGTCTTCGTTGTCGACGATGACGAGGAGGCGAGATTCGTGTCGGTCGAGAGCGGCATCGCCGACGAGCTCTCCATCGAGGTCTCGGGCGAGCTCGAGGAGGGGCAGCGGGTCATCTCGGGGCCGTACAAGGAGCTCCGGACGCTCAAGAACGGGCAGGCCCTGAAGATCGAAGAGGACAAGGGATCGTCCGATGAGACGGAGGACTAGCGCGTGCTGATCGAGCTCGATGGCCTCTTCAAGACGTACGAGGTGGGCACTCAGAAGGTCCCGGCGCTCAAGAACATCACGATCGACGTCAAGGAGACCGAGTATCTCGCGATCATGGGACCGTCCGGCTCCGGCAAGTCGACGCTCATGAACATCATCGGTTGCCTCGACATCCCCACGGAGGGTTCCTATCGCCTCAAGGGGCGCGAGGTCGGCACGCTCGACGACGACGAGCTCGCCGAGATCAGGAGCGCGGAGATAGGGTTTGTCTTCCAGACGTTCAATCTCCTCCCGCGGATGACGGCGTTCCAGAACGTGGAGCTGCCGCTCATCTACGGGAGGGCGTCGCGCAAGGGGCGCAGCGATCGAGTCTGGGAGACGATCGATGCGGTCGGTCTCAAGGAGAGAGCCCACCATCGTCCGAGCGAGCTCTCCGGCGGCCAGCGCCAGCGCGTCGCGATCGCGAGGGCGCTCATCAACAGGCCCTCGATCATCCTCGCTGACGAGCCGACCGGCAATCTCGACTCGACGACGGGCGAGGAGATCATGCAGATCTTCCGCCAGCTGAACAACGCGGGGAACACGATCATCCTCGTGACGCACGAGCAGTACATCGCCGAGCACGCCAGGAGGATCGTGAAGCTCCTGGACGGCGAGGTCGCGAGCGACACGACCGCCTAGATCTCGATCCCCGAAGCAGAGGCAGAGGGCATGGAGTTCAGAGAGACCCTCCTGACATCGCTCAGGACGTTGAGTTCGCACAAGATGCGGTCGCTCCTGACGATGCTGGGCATCGTGATCGGCGCCGGCGCGCTCGTCGCGGTCATGTCCCTCATCGCGGGGCTGAACCAGAGCGTCGCCGCCCAATTCCAGTCGATCGGCACCGACATCATCTCCGTCAGCCGCTATCCGTGGGTTCAGATGGGCGACTCCGACGAGTTCAGGCGACGGAAGAACATCACGATCGCAGACGCCGAGGCCGTCGGGCGCCTTCCGTCGGTCGGGCTCATGGCTCCCAACATCCACACGCGGCGGAACATCTCGTACGGCGGCGAGACCGTCCGGTTCACGCTCGTGACCGGAAGCACGCCGGAGTACGAGACGATCGACAACTACCTCGTCGAGAACGGGCGCTTCATCACGCGGATCGACGTCGAGCGGCACCGCGCGTCGGCGGTGCTGGGATCCGAGATCGCCGAGGAGCTCTTCCCCGTGAGGGACCCGATCGGACGCAAGGTCAAGGTCGGCGGGAAGCAGTTCACGGTCATCGGCGTGATGAAGGAGAAGGGGGACATCCTCGGGGAGAGCCTCGACGCGCTCGTCATCATCCCGATCAGCACGTTCGAGAAGGCGTTCGGCAGCCGCCGGTCGGTCGTGATCGACTGCTCCCCCGAAGAGGGAGTCAGCATGTCGCGCACGATCGAGGAGATCCGGCAGATCCTGAGGATCAGACGGAAGGTGCCGAGGGGCGACCCGGACAACTTCGCCATCAACACGCAGAGCGATCTCCTGTCGTCGTACAACCAGATCACGGGCGTCCTCTACATGGCGATGGTCGGGATCGTCGGCCTCGCGCTCCTCGTGGGCGGGATCGGCGTCATGAACGTGATGCTCGTGTCGGTCGCCGAGCGGACCCGGGAGATCGGTGTCAGGAAGGCGATCGGCGCCAGGCGGGCCGACGTCACCAAGCAGTTCCTGGTGGAGGCGATCATCCTGACCGGCCTCGGCGGAGCGATCGGCATCCTCGGCGGGGCCGCGCTCGCGCTCCTGGTGCGGAAGGTGACGCCTCTTCCCGCGGCGGTCACACCGACGGCCGTCGCGATCGCCGCGGCCTTCGCGCTCATCGCCGGCGTCCTGTTCGGAGTCTATCCCGCGACCCGCGCCGGCAGGCTCAACCCGATGGAGGCGCTGAGGTACGAATGACGTCGTCGCCGAACACGCGGCCCGGGCCCGAGCCCCGGCGCAGGAGCCCAGGGAGGGTGACCTCGCAGGCCAGGTCGAACCGGTTCCTCGAGAGCGTCCTCGCGGCGTTCGCAGCGATCTGGGCCAACAAGATGCGTTCCATCCTGACCGCGCTCGGGATCCTCATCGGCGTCGCGAACGTCGTCGCGATGGTCTCGCTCATCTCGGGCGTGAACAAGAGCGTGCTGGACGTCTTCAAGCAGATGGGCACGAACACGTTCACCGTGATGAAGATGCCCGTCGGGAACGTCAACTACATGCAGTACCTCGAGTACCTGCGGCGGCCGGACTTCACGTCGGAGGACGCCGACGCGATCCAGGACGTGTGTTCCGCCGTGGCGGCGGTCACCCCCCAGTCGATCGTCGCGAGGAAGGTGAAGCGCGGATCCGAATCGACGCGGGAGATCTACATCGTGGGCGTGACGCCCGAGTTCCAGTACATCGTCGATTCCGACGTGGGAGACGGCCGCTTCTTCGCGTGGCCGGAGTCGGACCGACGGCGCCAGGTCGCCGTGCTCGGCCATCCCGTGAAGGAGCACCTCTTCCCGGCCACCGATCCGATCGGCAAGCACGTCATGGTCGGCAACCGCAAGTTCCGAGTCGTCGGCGTTCTCGAGCCCGCCGGCGAGATGTTCGGGCAGAGCCTGGACGACTACGTGATCGTGCCCTTCGCGACCTTGAACAAGCTCTTCGGCGAACGGCTGACGACCCGGCTCTCCCTCAAGGCGACGAGCGCGGAGTCGATCGACGAGGCCATGGAACAGGTGACCCGCGTGCTCAGGCGGCGGAGGGGTCTGACCGCCGACGAGGACAACAACTTCGAGGTCGTCACGCAGGATCAGCTCGTCGAGATGTACCAGAACTTGACCCGAGTGACGTGGATCGTCATGATAGGAATATCGGCCATCGCGCTCGTGGTCGGCGGCGTGGGGATCATGAACATCATGATGGTCTCCGTCACCGAGCGGACCCGCGAGATCGGGATCCGCAAGGCGGTGGGCGCGCGCGCACGCGACGTGGCCGTGCAGTTCCTCGTCGAGGCGGCCGTCCTCTCGGCGCTCGGGGGGATGCTGGGGCTCGCGGCGGCCTTCGCCCTCGCGAAGGTGATCGCCGCGGCGACGCCGATCCCGGCGGTCATCGAGCCGTGGTCGGTCGCGCTTGCGCTCGGGGTCTCCATCGGCGTCGGCGTCTTCTTCGGGCTCTACCCGGCGCGGAAGGCGGCGAGGCTCGATCCGATCGTTGCATTGAGGTACGAATGACGACGCGGAAGACGATCCTGCTCGGCTCTCTCTCTCTGGCGATCCTCACGTTCGCCTGCGCGCGCGGGGCCGACCGGCTCGACACCGGGACCCCACTCAGCGTCGGGAGCATCCGGTTCGCGGCGGACGTGGTCACAGTTCCCGGTGGAGAGCAGTCTGGCCGCATCGACGTCACCTACGCGGTCTCACACGACGAGCTGATCTTCCTGCGGCACGAGGACGCGTACCGCGCGCGCTTCGAGATCATTGCGGTGATCAGGGATCTCGGCGGTCGCCAGGTCGCCGGGGACTCGTGGCGGCGGGAGGTCTTTGTCGAGACCTACGAGGAGACGAACGCGCGCCGCGAGGCGAACCGGGAGGAGCTGTCGCTCGAGGTCCCGCCGGGCCGCTACAACCTGAAGCTCGAGCTCAGTAGTCTGGACACGCGGGCGTTCGGCATCATCGAGCGGCGGGTCGAGGTCCCCGCGCTCTCTCCCGGAGGCCTCACGCTCGGCACGGTCGTGTTCGAGCGGCGCGCGGTCGACGCGGACGAGGACGGCGGGTTCACACCGAATCCGCTCCGCGAATTCGGTGAGACGTATCCCGACGGACGCGCCCTCCTGACCGTCTACGCGGACCCTGGGACGCGCTACGCGCTCGAGTTCTCGATCAGGTCGCACGCCACCGGAGACATCATGCTGTCGCGCGGCGACACGATCGTCCAGAGCGCCCTCGCCACCGAGATTCCACACGACTTCGGCGTGCTCGAGATGGAGGTCGGCGCCTACGAGTTCCGCGCCGTTCTCACCCCGCTCGATGACGGCGACGACGTGACGGCGCGAGCGAGGTTCCGCGTCGTGACGTCCCCGAAGAGCTGGGGCACCGACTTCGAGAAGATGCTCGCACAGATCAGCTACGTGGCGAGCAGGGACGAGTACGATCGGTTGGCCATGGCGGAGCCTGAGGACCTCGACGCCGCGTGGGAGGAGTTCTGGCGCGGGCGCGATCCCGACCCCGACGCGGAAGAGAACGAGTTCAAGCTCGAGTTCCTGGGCAGGCTGGCGTACGCGAACGCGGAGTTCAGCTCGGTCGTCGAGGGATGGCAGACCGACATGGGACGCGTCTACATCCAGTACGGTCCGCCGGACGACATCGACTCGCAACCGATCGGGAAGATGCTCCATGCGTGGGAGGTGTGGTTCTACTACGGGGAGCACACGAAGTTCATCTTCGTCGACCGGGATGGATTCGGGGAGTACAAGCTCGTCGAGAGCACTCGGATCTGAGGACGCCTTGGGCACGAACGACCGCACGATCGTGACCGCGCGAATACGAACGATGGACCGGCCCGGCGCGCCGCACGACTGGATGGCGTTCCGGGCCGGGCTCATCGAGGCCGTGGGACGCGGCGAGCCCCCCGGCGCTCTCCGCGAGTGCGCCCGAACGCTGGACCTCGGGGGCAGGACGGTCCTGCCCGCGCTCCACGACGCGCACGTTCACTTCATGGACGTCGGGCTGATGGAGCTCGACGTCGATCTCTCGGCGGCGGAGTCGTTCGACGAGGTCCTCGAGATGGTCGGCGCGGCGGCGCGGTCGTTCGACGGGCGCATCATGAGATGCCACTCGTTCGATCCCGATCTCATCCCCGACGGACGCTACCCCACGGCATCCGAGCTCGACCAAGTCGCGGGCGCGGTTCCGACCTTCGTCAAGCGCCGCGACGGGCACAGCGGGGTCGCGAACTCGGCCGGCCTCGCGTTCCTGGATCTCGACCCGGAGGTCTCGGGAGTCGCGATCGACGAGACGGGTCGGCCGACGGGCGTGCTCAGGCGCCGGGCCTACACGCTCGCGGCGCGGGCGGTGGAGGCCGTCATCACCGCCGAGGAGCGCGCCGAGTGCTACCGCCGCGCCGCGAGCCTGGCCGCCTCCCGCGGGATCGGAGTCGTCCACGCCCTGGTCGGGAGTGACGAGCCGGAGAACCGTGACGTCGAGATCCTCGTGGAGACGGCGGACGCGCTTCCGATCGACGTCGTGATCTACCCGCAGTTCGAGCGCGTCGATCGTGTCCGCGCGCTCGGCCTCCCGCGCATCGGCGGGTGCCTCATGCTCGACGGCTCGTTCAGCTCGGGGACCGCGGCGCTGTCTGCGCCGTACGCGGACGGGGGCGGGCGCGGGCCGCTCTACTACACCGACGAGTTCCTGATCGGCCTCTACCGCGACGCCTGCGAACACGGCCTCCAGGTCGCCGTCCACGCGCTCGGGGGGCGGGCGATCGATCAGGCCGTCTCGTGCATGGAGACGGCGTGCGGGAGCGACGCCGTCGACCTCAGGTTCCGGATCGAGCACTTCGAGCTTCCGACGCCGGCCGACGTCGACGCGATGCTCCGCCTGGGCGCGGGCGCCTCGGTCCAGCCGACGTTCGAGCTCCTGTGGGGCGGTCCGGACGGCATGTACGCGAAGAGGCTGGGCGCCGCCCGCGCGGCGCGGTCGAACCCATTCCGCACACTCCTCGCGGCCGGCATGCGGCTCGCCGGCGGCTCCGACTGCTACGTCACGCCGATGGACTCCCTCCTCGGGATCGACTCCGCCGTCAACCGCCCCAACGAGGGCGAGCGGCTCTCCGTGTTCCAGGCCGCGTCGCTCTTCACGAGCGGCGCCGCGTGGTTCTCGTTCGACGAGGAGAGGAGAGGGACCCTCGAGGCGGGGAAGGAGGCGAGCTTCGTCGTGCTCGACGACGATCCCTTCGAGGTCGACGCGAGTGTGATCAGGGAGATCGGCGTCGCCGGGCTCTTCGTCCGGGGGAGCGAGGTGTCGGGCGCGTCGGGCTAGAGCGGGAGCGTAGATCGATCGGGTCCAGTGGGTGAGGCGGAGCGAGCGGCTCGCCTTCAGCGCGCCGTGTCTTCCCCCAGCAACGCATCGTGCAGCGCCCCGATGACGCGGTCGGCCGCGTCGCGAGACACGGCGATGACGGTGGAGCGCCCGGACGAGACCATCGCCTCGACGGCGCAGCCGAGGTCCTCGACGACGGAGATCGCGGCGGCGGCCACGGCCGCCTCGGCCGCCCCGGGCCCCACGATCGCGATCAGGCTCACGGGCCGAACCTCGGCCTCGTCCGCGCTCGCTCCGCCCCGCGGGTGTCCCTCGACGACGACGAGCGTCGCCGAGCGCGTCCCAACCACCAGCCTCACGGGCGCGCCCGCCTCCTCGAACTCCCGCACGACTTGCGCTCTGACGTTCTCGGGAAGCTCCATCAGGCTCGCCTCCGCCACGAGAGCGAGCCCCGTCACCGGGCGAGGCGCGTGCGGAGGATCCTCGAGCACGATCGTTCCCGCCGTTCCTCTCTCGCTCGATCCGACTCCGATCGCGATCCCGTTCCGCTCGGCGAACCGGACGGCGTCCTCTTTGAGGACGGTCGCCCCGTAGCGCGCCAGCTCGGCCATGTCGGCGTGCGCGATGGCGTCGATCCGTCTCGCCGACGGGACCGCGCGCGGATCGGCCGTGTAGACGCCGTCGACGTCGGTCAGAATCTCGCAGCGCTCCGCGCCGAGCGCCGCCGCGAGCGCCACCGCCGTCGTGTCGGAGCCCCCTCGCCCGAGCGTCGTGACGTCCTTCGCCGTGCTGACGCCCTGGAAGCCGCCGACCACCACCACGTTCCCCGCCTCGAGCTCCTCGACGACCCGGAAGGGACGGACCTCGAGGATCCTGGCGTCCGTGTGTCTCGTGTCGGTGATGATGCCGACCTGCGAGCCGGTGAAGGAGACCGCCGGGCATCCGATCGCGTTCAGCGCTATGGCGAGGAGCGACATCGAGATCCGCTCGCCGGCGGTCATCAGCATGTCGAGCTCGCGCTGCTTGGGCTCGGGCGCCAGGAGGCGCGCCTCCTCGACGAGCGAATCGGTCGTGCCGCCTCGCGCCGACACCACGACGACGACGTCGTGGCCCTCGCGTCGGAGCGCCGCGACACGGGAGGCCACTCCCTCGATCCTCGCGTGGCCCTCGAGCGAGCTTCCACCGTATTTCTGAACGACGATGCTCATGGGATTCCTCTGCGCGCGTGATCGTTCCTCGAATACCACATCTCGACCGACGGGTCAACGAGCCACTTGCTTCGCGGGGGACGGTCGTTCGCCCGCGTCGAACGACACCCGAGGCGGCGGAGGCGGCGCGTTGTGACGCGACCACTCGAGGCGGCGGCGGTGCGTTGTGACGCGACCACTCGAGGCGGCCGAGGAGGCGCGCCTGCGCGCGGAGCCGCCCAGGCCGGTGAGACCGGGCGTGAGGACGCTCGGGGCCGCAGGCGGTCCGGTGTTGACGCACGCTCGAGGGACGGCTAGGCTTGGCTGAGAGCGGGATCTGGAGGGGCGCGCAGCGTCTGATCGGGACCCCGCTGAACCTGTGTCTGTGTCGCAACGTGAGGGAGGAGCCCGTGGCCGAACGGTACGATCTGACGGTGCTCGGCGCGGGACCGGGAGGGTACGTCGCGGCCATCCGCGGCGCCCAGCTCGGTCTCCGCGTGGCGATCGTGGAGCGGGAGGACGTGGGTGGGGTCTGCCTGAACTGGGGCTGCATTCCGACCAAATCGCTCCTCGCGAGCGCGGCGGCGTTCTCGTCCGCGCGGAGCGCCGAGGCGTTCGGCGTGCGCGTCGACGGGGCGAGCCCTGACGTCGCCGCGATGTTCGAGAGGAAGGACCGCGTCGTCTCGAAGCTCCGGGCCGGGGTCGGGTCGCTTCTCAAAAAGCGCGCCGTCGATCTGTACACGGGGGAGGGGACCCTCGGGGGCCAAGGTCTGGTCGAGGTGGCGGGGAGCGACGGGGTCACCACGATCGAGTCCGACAAGGTCATTCTGGCAACGGGGTCCGCGCCCCTCGTCCCGTCGGTCTTTCCGTACGACGGCCGCCGGGTGATCACGAGCCGCGAGGCGCTCGCGATGACCGAGCTGCCCGAGAGCCTGCTCGTGATCGGCGCCGGTGCCGTCGGCCTCGAGTTCGCGGGTCTCTACGCGACGCTCGGCGTCGCGGTCACGGTCGTCGAGATGCTCCCCGAGATCCTGCCCGGCGAGGACCCGAGCGCCGCCAGGCTCCTCAAGGCCGCTCTCAAGAAGCTCGGTATCGACGTCCGTCCCGGCACGAAGGTGGAGTCGATCGAGGTCAAGGGTGGCTCCGTCGTGACGGCCCTCGCGGACGGGAGCGCGGTCGAGACGGCCGTCGTGCTGCTCGCGATGGGGAGGCGTCCGTCGATCGACGAATCGGGCATCGCCGCGAGCGGCGTCGCGGTAGAGAACGGGGCCGTCCGCGTCGACGACCGCATGGAGACCTCGCTCGACGGCGTCTACGCGATCGGGGATCTCGTCGGCGGCTGGCTCCTCGCGCACGTCGCGTCGCGGGAGGGCATCGTCGCGGCCTCGCAGGTCGCCGGCCGCGACGTCCGGATGAGCTACGCGGCCGTTCCCCGCTGCACGTACACGCATCCGGAGGTCGCGAGCGTCGGCACGACCGAGGCCGAGGCGCGCGAAGCGGGTGTCGATCTCAGGACGGGGCGATTCCCGTTCGCGGCGTCGGGGAAGGCCACGGCCGAGGGAGAGGGGCACGGGTTTGTGAAGGTCCTGAGCGACGGCGCGACCGGGAGGATCCTGGGAGGCGTGATCGTGGGGCCGAGGGCGAGCGATCTCATCCACGAGCTGACGCTCGCCGTGGAGGCGCGGCTCACCGTCGATCAGGTTGCGAACATGATCCACGCGCACCCGACGCTCGCCGAGGCCGTCATGGAGGCGTGCGAGGCGGTCGAGGGGCTCTCCGTTCACTCCCTCTGACCTCCGCCGATCCGCAACGACGAGAAGCGCCGGGCGGAGTCGCCCGGCGCTTCCTGTCACGTCCCTCCGCGGTCCGTCCGAGGCGGGGCCTACTTGACGCAGCCCTGCCTTCGGAGCCGCTCGTTCCGCGTGTCGATGTCGTAGAGCTTCACGATGACGTCGGTGAGGGGGTCGAGCCTGACCCTCGGAACGCACTCGCTGTAGAGCGAGTGCTGATGCGCCGTCGAGCTCTCTTTGAGGAGGACGTTCTCCATCACGAGGTTCGTGTCCGCGGGAACGAACCAGAGATCGATCGTCACGTCCTGGCCGTAGTCGATGAGCTCCACCAGCTCGAAGGCCCCGTCGATCGACGTCGTGACCTCGGCGACCAGGAGACCCCCGATGTAGAGCTTCACGGTGACGTCGTCGATCGGCGCGCCGTCCTTGTCCACGACCTGACCGGCGATCGTCGTCTCCTCCGTTCCGGCGAAGCCCGTCTGAGCCATCAGCCTCGTCGGTCTCGCCGGCGCGGACGGGATGTCGGCCGGACCGGCCGCCTGCGCGCCCGACGCGCTCGCGAGGAGAGCCGCCGCCGTCGCGAGAACCAGCATCCTCTTCATCGTGTCATCACCTTCCTTCCCTGTGAGCATTCGTTTGTCCAGAGCAAGGTAGCAGGCAGCACCGGCCCTGTCAACGCGAAAACCGTGTCCGGCCTGGCCACCGCCCGTCTTGTTGGCGGTCCTGGGCGGTGCTATACTCCACTCCATGAAGGTGAGACGCGACTCGAGCCCGTTCGTTCGAATCGCCGCGGTGGTGAGCCTCGTGGCCGCGCTCTTTCCCGCGAGCGCGGCCGCCGTCGGCAGCGTCAGCACGGTGGCGCCGCGGCCGCTCGGGATGGGCGGCGCCTTCACGGCGGTCGAGGATCGCCTCGCGGCGATGGCCTGGAACCCGGCCGCGCTCCTGCCGCCCGCGTGCCACCGAGGGACGAATCTCAGGCTCCACCTGAACATCCTGGGCGCTCCTGCGGTCGCTCGCGAGACCGGGCTTCTGACCGGCGACCTCACGGAGCCCTACGCCTCGCTGCCCGCCCTCGAGCAGGTGACGCTCGGCATCGGGAGCGTCGTCAAGGGCGCGACGCTTCGGCGGGGCGGGCTCTCGATCGGCGTCCTGCTCCTGGAGGAGCAGCTCGATCCCGAGGGACTCGCGGAATCGCGGGGGCTCGCCGACGCGGGCGATCTCATCGACGGCTACTACGCCAACGTCGTCGTCTCGTTCCGCCTCGATCCCCGGGTCTCGGTCGGCGCCACGGGCACGATCCTCGCCGGCTGGAACGCCGACGGCGGGAGGCAGTACGATCTCGGGCGCGTCTACGGTGCGCTCCTGAAGCCCAACGACCGCGTGACGGTCGGCCTCATGTACTTCGATCTTCCCGTCGGCTTCGAGGCGTACCGGAGAGGGATCGAGGGGCTGGCGCCCCGCACCATGAACGGCGGGATCAGCTACCGGCCGTCGGACGACGTCATCGTCGCCCTCGACCTGAGGGATCTGGGGGAGAAGCACGCGGGGACGGGACTCGAGCCGCGCGTGGGGATCGAGTGGACCGTGCTCGGGGTGGCGGCGGTCCGGGCCGGCGGCTTCCGTGAAGAAGGAAGCGAGGCCGGCGTCCTAACTCTGGGGTTGGGAGCGATCTCGATGCCCGGATGCCGGACGGGAAGCGAGGCTCCGGGAGGTGAGACGTTCGTCCTGAACTACGCCGCGCTGCTGTCCGAGGACGCAGCGCCCCGGCATCTCCTCTCCGCGTTGATCCACTTCTGACCCCTCGCGCAGCACCCGCGATTCCGCTTGACACTGCGGGCCGGAGTCGTTGTATCCTCTGCAGAGTGAACCTGTTAGGCGCAGAAGCCCTCTGCGGTGGACCCGAGGAGACAGCATGGAGAGGTCGTTTCCGATGGGAGGCAGCGCGGCTCTAGCGGTCGTCCTCCTCTCGATGGCCGCGTTCCCGGCCGCGGCCGACGTGATCACGAACGTCGGCGCGATCCCGAACCCATTCTCGCCGAACGGCGACGGAGCCCTCGAGGAGACGTCGGTCTACTACACGCTCTCGCAGGGGGGGACGGTCGTCGTGACGGTCCTCGACTCCGAGAGCCAGTTCGTCCGCGAGCTCTCGCGCGAGAACGAGGGCCCGGGGGGCTACTCCCACGTGTGGAACGGGAGGCTCGAGGGCGCCGTGGAACCCGAGCCGAACGGGCTCTACTACTTCGAGATCCACGCGATGATCGAGGACGAGGTGGTCCTGGCGCCCGTCGTCCTCGACACGATCGCCCCGGTCTTCCGCAGCTTCACGGCGGCGCCGAGCCGGTTCTCGCCCGACGGGGACGGTGTGTCCGACAGCCTCTTCGTCTCCTTCGGGATCGAGTCGGTCGACGCGACCGACCAGGTCGCCGTCGCCATCCTCGACACGGACGGGGGGCTCGTGGCGGCTCTTCTCTCGGGAGCCGGCATCGACACTGCAGGGGTCTTCTGGGACGGCACGCCCGACGCTCGCGATGCGGCTCCCGACACGTTCTACCTGGCCTCGATCGTGGCGAGGGACGCCGCGCTGAACGAGCGCCGCGGGAGCGTGCTCGTCGACCTCGACACTGAGGCCCCCGCGTTCGATGCCCACTACACGGTCGTGAACGAGGAGACGCTCGACGTCGTGGCGTTCGAGTCCGACGGGGACACGCTCAGGGGCTGGGCGTACGACCGGGCGGGCGTCGATTCGATGGAGATCTCGCTCGACGACACGACGTGGGTCGGCCTCGTGCTGACGGGCGACCCCGGCCCGGCGAAGGTCGAGTGGAAGGGCGAGGTCGAGTGCGTCGAGTGCGCGGTCGACGTTCCCTACGAGACGGTGACGGTCCACGTCCGCGCGTACGACGGGACACCTACCGCAGACGGCCACGGGCACACGGCAACGTCGTCGTTCGACGTCGTCTTCGACCCGGAAGGCCCAGTCTGGGTCTCGAGCGAGGTGACCGACGACGACAACCGGTACTCGAACGGCGAGACGATCACGATCTCGAGCGACTGGGGAATCGCCGGCTACGACGTCACGGCCGACTTCGGCCTGGTCGACAGCGAGTACGAGGCAGGCAGCGAGCAGGTCGCCGACGAGGCTGACGGCACGTACACGATCACGTACACGATCTCAGACGAGAACACGACTCTGACGACCGCGCTCGTGAGGGTGCCCGTGACGGCTTCGGAAGTCCTCCACGCCGTCACCGACACTGAAGAGGGTGTCCTGGTCGAGGTCGTCGAGCCTGCGGTCGAGCCGTCCCGTATCGCGGTCGACAGGAACTCCTTCGATCCGGCGATCGGGGAGGACGTCACGATCGATCTCGGATCGGCGTCCGCCGACGCGACGGTCGACGTCTACAACATGGTCGGCACGCTCGTCCGGACGCTCGATGCCGAGGGCGGCACGTCGGTGACGTGGGCCGGCGACAACGAGGACGGCGAGATCGTGGCGAGCGGAGTCTACTTTCTTCGGATTCAGACCGACGACGAGGACCTGGTACGCAAGGTGGCCGTCGTCAAGTGAGCGGAGATGCGGGAGGTACGGGCATGCGTTCTACGAGGTTCACGATCTTCCTCTGTCTCGTCCTGGCGACGGCGCCGATCGGCGTGACCCTGGCGAGCGGGACGTCCGGATCGCAGTTCCTGGGTGTCGGCGTCGGGGCGAGGACCATGGGGATGGGGGGAGCGGCCGTCTCTCTCGCGGACGACGGAACGGCTCTCTTCTGGAATCCCGCCGGGTTGGCGCAGGCACCTGGGCACACGTTCAGCCTGTCCCACGTCTCGTGGTTCGGAGACGCGAGCTACCAGTACGCGAGCTACTCGCTTCCACTGGGCGAGCGCGGGGCGCTCGGGCTCGCCATCGAGCAGGGATCGGTGTCGTGGGACAACACGGGAGAGGGGACCTTCGAGGCCGGTGACTTCATGGGCGCGGTCGGCTACGCGAGGCGCCTCCGCCCGAATCTGGGAGTGGGGGGGAGCCTCAAGTACATCGCAGGCTCGCTCGGCGACGACGAGGCGTCCTCGTACGCCTTCGATCTCGGAGCGGTCTACCGTCTCTCCGAGGCGGCGACGCTCGGCGCGGCCGTCCGGAACATGGGCGCGGCCGTCAGTTATCGGGACGCGGAGGATCCGCTGCCGGCGACGATCGTCGTTGGGGGCTCGCTCGCTTGGAGGAGCCTCCTCTTCGCCGTCGACGTGGAGAAGGTGAACGACCTCGAGGCGGCGACCCGGGCCGGAGTCGAGTTCCGGCCGATCCGGCACCTCGCGCTGCGAGGGGGCGTGATCGCGGGCACTGAGTCGGCCCTCTCGCCGGTCATGGGCGGCGTGGGCGTCGATTGGGGCGAGCGCTGGTCCGCCGACTACGCGTACCGCCCGTCCGATCTCGGCGGGACCCACCAGTTCGCCCTGTCGGCCGGGCTCGGCGTTGGGACCGGCCTCTCGGTCGCAGGCGCGGCGGGGGAGACAGACGGCATGCGGGAGGTTCGCGTGCCGAAGTCGAATCTGACCGTGGTGACCGAGCTGGCGAGCGAGGTCGTGGCCGAGGCCGTCGGGAAGATGCGGATCCCCGAGGCGTCGGAGCTGTACATCAAGCAGGTCGACCAGCACGACGCGAGCTGGCTCGTGCAGTCGGTCCTTCTCGAGGAGCTGACGAAGCGGGGCCACATCGTCAAGGCCGGAGGCATGGCGGGTGAGCCCTCCGATCCGGAGGGACGTCCCCGGTACGAGGTCGCCTACCGGATCGTGTCGGCCGAGACGACCTACCCGAGGGCGTGGCGCGAGTGGATGGTCGGCGCGAAGAAGGTGGAGCGCCGTGTAGCGGTCGACATCCACTTCCAGCTCTCGGACGCCGCGAGCGCGATCATCTGGGCCGGGAACGTCCAGCGCGAGCGGCGCGAGATCGTCCCGGGCTCGAGGATCGCGGAGCTCTCCTCGCCGGGCCAGGCCTTCACGTCGCCCGAGGTGATTCCCGGCAGCTGGGACAAGGTGCTGGAGCCGGTCATCGTGGCGGCCATCGTCGGGGGCCTGATCTATCTCTTCTACACGAGCAGGAGCTCCAGCTGAGGTTCGAACGGGAGGGAGGACCGCCCAGTGAGGTCTAGCGCGGGCACGAGCCACTTCGCACGAGCGGCCGTTCTGACGGCCGGGCTCCTCGCACTCTTCGGGTGCTCGAGCGCTCCGAATCTGGGCGAGGCCACGGCCGACGATCTCTACGAGATCGGCGTCGCGGCCGCCGAGCGCGAGGACTACCTCCTGGCCATCGAGGCGTTCCGGCGGGTGACCTCCGACTCGCCCCTGAACGAGTTCGCCGACGACGCGCTCATCGGCCTCGCGGACGCGCACACGGCGATCGGGGAGTTCGCGAGCGCCGAGCTGGAGTACCGGACAGTGATGGAGGACTACCCCCGGTCTCCGCTCGTTCCTGAGGCCGCGTACAAGCTCGGGGTCGCGTTCCAGGAGCAGTCGCTGCCGGCGACGCTCGACCAGAGCATGACCCACCAGGCGATCGAGCAGTTCGAGCGCGTTCTCTCGCTCTACCCGGACAGTGCCGTCGCGGACGCGGCTCGCGAGCGCGTGCTCGAGCTCCACTCGAAGCTCGCCGAGAAGGCCTACGAGAGCGCGGGGCTGTATCTCAAGCTCGAGGATCCGGGCGCGGCGAGGGTCTACCTCGAGACGGTCGCGTCGGACTACCCCGACACCGCCTGGGCGCGGAAGGCGCTCCTCGATCTGGCACGGAGCTACGCGTCGGAGGGCGCGACGGGCATGGCCGAGGAGACCTACCGGCGCCTCATCGAGTCCCACCCGGGGACGGAGGAGGCGGAGCAGGCCGCGGCCGAGCTCGCCACTCCTTAAGGCTCACCACGACTCGACGGGAGGAGGGCGCGCCCATGCCGGTCGGCTTCATGGGCGGCACGTTCGACCCGATACACGTCGCTCACCTCATCATCGCCGAGCACGTGCTCGACCGGCTCGACCTGTCGCGGGTCGTGTTCCTCCCTTCCGCCCGTCCACCACACAAGCGGGACGACGAGATCGCGGCGCTCTCTCACCGGCTCGAGATGGTCCGCCTCGCGATCGAGGACAACCCCCGGTTTCAGGTCTCCGATCTCGAGGCCCGTCGGCCCGACAGGTCGTACACGATCGACACGATCAGACGGCTCAGAAGCGAGCACGCCGACGAGGGCGAGCTCCACTTCATCATCGGGGCCGACAGCCTCGCGCAGTTTCTTACGTGGAAGGATCCGCTCGACCTTCTTTCGGAGTGCCGGTTCGTCGTCGCCCCGCGGCCGGGCGTGTCGTTCGCGGACGCCGACCCGAGGGTCCTCGACAGGGTCATCCTGCTCGATATGCCCGCGTTCGAGATCTCATCGAGCGACGTCCGCGAGAGGCTCCGTCAGGGACGATCGATCCGCTACCTCGTGCCCGACGAGGTCCGCGCCTACATCGGGGAGAAGAACCTCTACTCATGACTGTGAAAGGCCTTCCGGCCGCAGGCGCGCCCATCCTCTGCCTCGTCGACGGCAGCGCCCTGGTCTACAGATCGTACTACGCCTTCATCCGGCGACCCCTCCTGAGCTCGCGCGGTGAGAACGTGAGCGCCGTCTACGGCTTCGCGTCGTCGCTCCTCAAGCTGCTCGAGGACCGGCGCCCGGCGTACGTCGCCGTCGTCTTCGACACGCCCGAGCCGACGTTCCGCCACGAGGCGTACCCGGAGTATAAGGCCACGCGCGAGGAAGCGCCGGGTGAGATGGTCGACCAGCTACCCGCGATCCACGACTTCATCGAGGTTCTCGACATCCCGGTGCTCGAGCTACCCGGATACGAGGCGGACGACGTGATCGGAACGCTGGCGGTGAAGGCGCGCGCCGAGGGGATCCACTCCGTGGTCGTCTCCGGTGACAAGGACTTCCTGCAGCTCGTCGGCGACGGGATCGCGGTCTACGATCCCGGGAAGGACATCGAGTACTCGCCGGCCGAGGTCGAGGAGCGCTTCGGCGTCCCGCCCGAGGGCGTCATCGAGGTGCTCGGCCTCATGGGCGACAGCTCGGACAACGTGCCGGGCGTGCCGGGAGTCGGCAAGAAGACCGCCGTCGATCTCGTCTCCCGGTACGGGACGATCGAGGGCGTTCTCGACCACCTCGACGAGATCGGTGGTCCCAAGCGCAGACAGAACCTCTCGGACTACCGCGAGCAGGCCTTCGAGAGCCGCCAGCTCGTCACGATCGACGTCGACGCGCCCGTCGATCTCGATCTCGAGGCTCTCTGCCGGACGCCGCCGGACATCGACCGCGTCGCCGACATGCTCCGCGAGCTGGAGTTCCCCTCGCTCCTGTTGAGGGTCCTTCCGGATTCCGCGTCAGAGCCTGCCGACTTCCGACTCGTTCTCGACGAGTCGGAGCTCGAGGAACTCGTCGAGACGCTCCGGGGCTCAGGAGGCTTCGCCGTCGATCTCGAGACGACCTCGCTCGATCCGCTCAGGGCCGAGATCGTCGGATTCGCCCTGGCCGTCGAGGCCGGGAGCGCCCACTACGTGCCGGTGGGGCACCAGAGCTCCGAGTGCATCGACCGGGAGAGGGCGATCGAGCTTCTGAGGGGCGTCCTCGAGGATCCCGACGTCCCCAAGTTCGGGCAGAACATGAAGTACGACTTCGAGGTCCTCGCGGCGCACGGGATCGCCCTCGCGCCGCTCTCGTTCGACACGATGATCGCGTCGTACCTGATCGACCCGGGCCGGAGGCAGCACGGGCTCTCGTCGCTCGCCCTCGCGCATCTCGGGCGGCGGATGACGCCGATCGAGAGCCTCATCGGGAAGGGCAAGGAGCAGCTCTCGTTCACCGACGTGTCGCTCGAGACGGCCCGCGACTACGCGTGCGATGACGCCGCCACGGCCTACGAGCTGACCACGCTCTTCAAGGGGCTGGTTCGCGAGGCCGGTCTCGAGGATCTCATGCGGGACGTCGAGATGCCGCTCGTGCCGGTCCTCGCGAGGATGGAACTCAAGGGCGTGGCGATCGACGTGCCCTTCTTGGAAGCACTCGGGGTCGAGCTCGGCCGCGAGCTCGACGATCTGCGCACGAGGGTCTGCGGCCTCGCGGGCACCGAGTTCAACCTCGACTCGCCGAAGCAGGTCGGCGCCGTCCTCTTCGAGAAGCTGAAGCTCCCGAAGGGGCGGCGCACGAAGACCGGTTACTCGACCGACGAGCGCGTCCTCGAGGGCCTTCGCGAGGCGCACGAGGTGCCGGGGCTGATCCTGGCGTACCGCCAGTTCATGAAGCTCAAGGCGGGCTATCTCGACGCCCTGCCGAAGCTCGTGAGCGAGCGCACCGGGCGGCTGCACACGTCGTTCAATCAGACGGTCGCGTCGACGGGGCGGCTGTCGAGCAGCAATCCGAATCTCCAGAACATCCCGATCCGCACCGAGATCGGCCGCGAGATCAGGAAGGCCTTCGTCGCAGAGGATGGGAGGGTGCTCCTCTCGGCCGACTACTCGCAGATCGAGCTCAGGATCATGGCGCACCTCTCGGGAGACGAGGCGCTCAGGGAGGCGTTCGAGGCGGGGAAGGACGTCCATCGCTCGACCGCCGCGCTCATCTTCGGCGAGAGCGAGGACGCGATCACGACGGAACAGCGCGATTGGGCGAAGACGGTGAACTTCGGGATCATGTACGGAATGAGCCCGTACGGGCTCGCGCGGCAGCTCGGGATCGGTAACGACGAGGCGTTCGCGTTCATCGACCAGTACTTCGAGACGTATCCCGGCGTTCGCGAGTACACGGGGCGCGCCGTCGACGACGCGGCATCGACGGGTTACGCGACGACCATGCTCGGGCGCAGGCGTCCGATCACGGGCCTCGACTCGGAGAACGCCGGCCAGCGAACCCTGGCGGAACGCGTGGCCGTGAACACGCCGATCCAGGGAAGCGCGGCCGACCTCATCAAGCTCGCGATGCTCGGTGTCGAGAGAAGGATCGCGACCGCGGGGCTCCCCTGTGATATGGTTCTTCAGGTGCACGACGAGCTCGTGTTCGAGGTCGACGAGGACGCCGTCGACGAGGCGAGCGCGATCGTCAGCGAGGAGATGGAGAATCCGGAGGGGCTCGATCTAGACGTGCCGATCGTCGTGAATCTGGCGAGCGGCCGGAGCTGGTACGAGGCGCACTAGGAGGCGCGTTGTTCAGAATCGGGCTCACCGGCGGCATCGCCGCCGGCAAGAGCGAGGTGGCCCGGGTGCTCCGCGGACTCGGAGCGCTCGTGATCGTCGCCGACGAGATCGCGAGGGAGATCGTCGCGCCCGGCGCCCCCGTTCTCGAACGGCTCGTCGAGGAGTTCGGGGACGACATCCTCGAGCCCGGCGGGACGCTCGATCGCGCGCGGCTCGGTCGCCTGGCGTTCGGATCGTCCGAGAGGCTCGAGGCGCTGAACGCGATCACGCACCCACCGCTCGTTGCCGAGATCGTTCGGCGGGTCGATGCGGCCTGCCGCGACGGGCGGGGCGTGATCGTCGTCGATGCGGCGCTCCTCGTTGAGTGGAGCATCCTCGACATGTTCGACTCGGTCCTCGTGGTGCACGCGCCCCGCGCGGCGAGGCTCAAGCGACTCATGAGCGGCGGGCTCACGCGCGAGGAGGCCCAGGCGCGGATGGAGTCGCAGCACGACGACGACGTGTTCATCGCGAACGCCCGCGTCGTGCTCGTGAACGACGGCACGCTCGAGAAGCTCGAGGGCGAGGTCAGGAACTACTGGGAGTCGATCCCGTCCGACGCGAGGGAGGACTGATGGCGGACGAGATGACGAGGGAGCTCGAGGGTATCGCCGCGAGGGTCGGCGAGCTCGAGAACTATCTTTGACGTAGAAGCGAAGAGGAAACGGGTCGCGGAGCTCGAGGACGCGAGCGCGGCCCCCGGCTTCTGGCAGGACTCGTCGAAGGCGAGGGAGACGATCGACGAGGTCAACGCGCTCAAGGGGTGGCTCTCGCCGCTCGCGGAGTTCCGGTCACGGTGCGCCGACCTCTCGGTTTTGATCGAGATGGCCAACGAGGAGGGCGGCGAGGCCGAGAGCGAGGCCAGGCTCGAACTCGAGAGCCTCGAGAGCGATCTCAGGTCCCTCGAATTCCGCAAGATGCTCTCGGGCAAGGACGACGAGCGAAACACGATCCTCGCGATCCACCCGGGCGCCGGTGGCACCGACTCGCAGGACTGGGCGCAGATGCTGCTCCGGATGTACCTCGCGTGGGCGGAGCGTCGCGGCTACGACGTCGACGTGATGGACGTCCAGCACGCGGAGGAGGCGGGCATCAAGAGCGGGACGGTCCTCGTGAAGGGGCCGTACGCGCACGGCCACCTGCGGGCGGAGGTGGGGGTCCACCGCCTCGTGCGGCTCTCCCCGTTCGACGCTGCGCACCGCAGGCACACGTCGTTCGCGTCGGTTGCCGCGTACCCGGAGGCCGACGAGAGCATCGATCTCGACATCAAGGACACCGATCTCAGGCTCGACTTCTTCCGGGCGAGCGGGCCCGGCGGCCAGCACGTGAACAAGAGCTCGACCGCCGTCAGGATCACCCACTTCCCGAGCGGCATCGTCGTCTCCTGCCAGAACGAACGCTCGCAGTTCAGGAACCGCGAGAACGCGATGAAAGTACTCCGGGCGAGGCTCTACGCGATCCACGAGCAGGAGCTCAGGAAGAAGCAGGAGGCGGCCGCGGGTGAGAAGAAGGAGATCGCCTGGGGCAGTCAGATCCGATCGTACGTCCTGCATCCCTACCGGATGGTGAAGGACAACCGCACGGGGGTCGAGACGTCCGACGTCGACCGCGTCCTGGACGGCGACCTCGATCGGTTCATCGAGGCTTTCCTGAAGGCGACGGGTTAGGACCAAGGCGCGCCGCGCCGCCTGCCGAACGGCGGGGTGAGCGGTCGCGAGGGGAGGGAGACCGTTGGAGAAGGGCGAGAGCGCGCTCGTCGCCGAGATGCGGGAGAACCTGAGGAAGCTCAGGGAGCTCGGAATCGAGCCGTACCCCCGGCGGTCTGCTCGCACGCACAACGCGGGCGAGATCGTCGACGCGTTCGAGGAGTTCGAGGGACGGGAGGTGGCCGTCGCCGGCAGGCTCGTGAGCATCCGCGGCCACGGGAAGGCGGGGTTCGCCGATCTCCTCGA
This sequence comes from bacterium, assembly GCA_025774545.1. Taxonomy (GTDB): domain Bacteria; phylum Joyebacterota; class Joyebacteria; order Joyebacterales; family Joyebacteraceae; genus JALGVU01. The sequence continues at coordinate 22,124 of JALGVU010000001.1, forward strand.
CGGAGCGGGGAAGATCCAGCTCTACGTTCGGAAGGACGAAGTTGGGGACGACCGATTCGCGATCTGGAAGCTCCTGGACGTCGGCGACGTCGTCGGAGCGCGCGGCGAGGTCTTCGCGACCAGGTCGGGCGAGAAGAGCATCAAGGTCAAGGACCTCTCGGTCCTGGCGAAGGCGCTCCGTCCGTTGCCCGAGAAGTGGCACGGGCTCAAGGACAAGGAGCAGAGGTACCGCCAGCGCTACCTCGATCTCATCGCGAACGAGGAGTCGCGCCGGGCGTTCCTTCTCCGCAGCCGGATGATCCGGGTGACACGCGAGTTCCTCTGGGAGCGCGGCTTCATTGAGGTCGAGACCCCGATTCTCCAGTCCGACTACGGCGGGGCGTTCGCGAGGCCGTTCGAGACGCACCACCACTCGCTCTCGATGAAGCTCTACCTCCGAATCGCCGACGAGCTCTATCTGAAGCGTCTCATCGTCGGCGGCTACGAGCGCGTCTTCGAGATCGGAAAGGACTTCAGGAACGAGGGGATGGACCGCACGCACAGCCCCGAGTTCACCCAGCTCGAGCTCTACCAGGCGTACGCCGACTACAACGACATGATGGAGATCACCGAGACCCTCTTCGCGCGCCTCGCGGTCGAGCTTCACGGGAGCACGACCGTCGAGTGGCACGATCGGACCATCGATCTGTCGCCGCCCTGGCGGAGGCTCAGGGTGGCGGACGCCATCGCGGCCGCCGTCGGCGCCGACGCGGCCGGCGATCCCAAGGCCCTGGCCGCCGCCGCGAGGGCGAAGGGCCTCGACGTCCCGGAGGGGACCGCGGGCGGGATCGTGATCGAGACGATCCTGGACGAGCTTGTCGAGCCCGGGCTCATCGAGCCCACGTTCCTCGTCGATTACCCGAAGGTGGTCTCGCCGCTCGCGAAGGAGACGCCGGACGACCCCGATACGGTCGAGCGCTTCGAGGTGTTCGTCGCCGGGCTCGAGCTCGGGAACTCCTTCACGGAGCTCAACGACCCCGACGAACAGCGCAGGCGCTTCGAGATGCAGGAGGCGGAGCGCGCGGCGGGCGACTTCGAGGCGCAGGGCATGGACGAGGACTTCGTGGCGGCGCTCGAGCACGGCATGCCGCCGACCGGGGGCTTGGGGATAGGGCTCGACCGTCTCGCGATGCTCCTGACGAACTCGTGGAGCATCCGGGACGTCATCCTGTTCCCGCCGATGCGCCCGGAGCGCCAGGCACGGCGCGAGGTAGCCTGAGCGCGTTCCCCCGCGCGCCCGAGGAGGAGTGGTGAAGCGGCCTCTGTCGTTCGAGTGGTTCGTCGCGTGGCGCTATCTCCGTGCCAAGCGCAAGACCAGGTTCATCTCGATCATCACCTTCATTTCGATCGCCGGTGTGGCGGTCGGCGTGATGGCGCTCGTCGTCGTGCTCGGTGTCATGAACGGCTTCGAGAACGAGATCCACCGGCGCATCATCGGAATCAACGCGCACGTCATCCTCCTGCGGTACGGGAACCAGCCGATCGAGGGACACGAGGCGCTGACCGCCGCGGTGGAGGAGGTTCCCGAGGTGGTCGCCGCGGCCCCCTTCACGTACACGAAGGCGGTCCTGAAGGGCCCCGCCGGCTCGGACGGGATCGTCGTGCGCGGGATCGACATCGCGAAGGAGTCGTCGGTCACCGACATCCTCGGGAACATCGATCCTGAGATCCCGACGCTTGAGGCGCCTCCCCACGCGACGCCGTACATCATCGTCGGGGACGAGCTGGCCAAGCGGCTTCGGATCTCGCGCGGCGACACCGTCGCGATATCGTCGCCGTTCGACTACGTCCTGACGCCGATGGGGCTCTTGCCCGCCGTCTCGCGCTTCGAGGTGGTGAGCTTCTTCAGCTCCGGCATGTTTGAGTACGATCAGTCGCTCGTCTATATTGATCTACCGAGGGCGCAGTCGCTCTTCAAGCTGGGCGACGGCGTCGTCGGGATCGCCGCCAAGATCAGCGATCCCTACGACGCGCCCGCGGTCGGAGAGAAGGTGGTCGAGTCGGTCGGCGGATTTCCATACCGGGCGAACAACTGGATCGAGCTCAACCGCAACCTCTTCACGTGGATGAAGACCGAGAAGAAGGTCATGTTCTGGATCCTGTCGCTCATCATCATGGTGGCGGCCTTCAACATCGCGAGCACGCTCATCATGGTTGTGATGGAGAAGACGAGGGACATCGGGATCATGAAGTCGATGGGGGCGAGGGCTCAGTCGATCATGCGGATCTTCGTGTTCGAGGGGCTCGTCATCGGGGTCATCGGGACGATCGTCGGGAGCGTGGGCGGATACGTCCTCGCCTCGCTCCTCGATCGATACCAATTCGTGTCGCTCCCTGGCGACGTGTACCCGATCGAGACGCTGCCGGTCGACATGCACGCGCTCGACTTTGTCCTGGTCGCGGCGGCGGCGATCCTGATCAGCTTCGTGGCGGCGTTCTACCCGGCGTGGAAGGCCTCGCGGCTGACGCCCGTGGAGGCGATCAGACGCGAGTAGGAGGACGGGAGTGGCAGCGCGAGAGATGCTCCGGCTGACGAACGTCACGAAGAGCTTCGAGACGGGGTCCGAGAGGATCGACGTCCTCACGGGGATCGATCTCAGTGTTCGCGAGGGCGAGATCGTCGCCATCATCGGTCCCTCGGGAGTCGGGAAGAGCACCCTCCTTCACATCATGGGGGCGCTCGAGGTCCCGACGGCAGGCGAGGTCATCGTGGACGGCGTCGACGTCTTCGGGATGTCCGACGACGAGCGCGCCTCGTTTCGGAACCGCACGGTGGGGTTCGTGTTTCAGTTCCACCACCTGATGCGCGAGCTGACGGCGCGCGAGAACGTCATGATGCCCTGCATGATTGCGGGGGTGTCGCGGTCCGACGCCGCCGTCCGGGCGGAGGAGCTCCTCCGGGCCGTGCGCCTCGAGGACAGGGCCGACCACAAGCCGGGCGAGCTGTCCGGCGGCGAGGAGCAGCGTGCAGCCGTGGCCAGGGCGCTCGCGACGAGGCCGCTCATGGTCCTCGCCGACGAGCCGTCGGGGAACCTGGACAGCGTGACCGGCGAGGAGCTGCACGATCTCATCTGGGGTCTGAGGGACTCGATCGGGCAGACCTTCGTCATCGTGACGCACAACCGTGGGCTCTACGGCCGGGCCGATCGCGTGATCGCCCTGAAGGACGGACACGCCCGGGAGACGAGCGGGGATTCGCCACCATGATGTGCGACGACTGCAACGCGAGGCCGGCGGCCGTCCGATACGCCGAGATGGTGGACGGCAGGCTCTCGACCTGGAACCTCTGCGACGAGTGCGCGAGGGAGAAGGGGGTCGGCGGCTCGCTCACGCCGTTCGCGGGGCCGCTCGTGAGCATCCTGAAGGGGCTGCTCGCGGACGGGGAGGAGCGCGGTGATGACGCGTCCGCCGCGGTCTGTCCGCAGTGCGACCTCTCGTACGTCGAGTTCCGGCGGGTGGGTCGGCTCGGGTGCGAGACCTGCTACGACACGTTCCGCGAGGACCTGAAGCCGCTCCTGCGACGCGTCCACGGTAGCACGACGCACGCGGGCGGCGTGCCCGCGAACCTCGAGCGCGGCTTCGAGTCGCGGAGAGAGGTCAGAAGGCTCAGGTCCGAGCTCGATCTGGCGGTGAGAAGAGAGGAGTACGAGCGCGCGGCCGAGCTTCGGGACGCGATCCGGGCGAAGGAGGAGGAGTCCTCCCGGGACGCGATCCGGGCGAAGGAAGAGGAGTCCGAGAGCCCGGAGGACTCCCAGGCTGCGCGGGGCGGGTTCCGCCCGCCGGAGAGACCGCATGTGGACGTTCGAAATGATGATGAGTGACCCCGCAAGCTGGCTCTCGGCCGCGGGCCCACGGTCCGAGGTGATCCTCTCGACGAGGGTCAGGCTTGCCAGGAACCTCTCCGGACACCGGTTCCCGTATCGAGCGGACGACGAGGAGCTCTTCGCGGTCAGGGAGACCGTGCTGGCAGCCACGGCGAAGAGCAACTACTTGACGAACGCCCTCGTCGTCAGGCTCGAGGACACCGACGAGCCGACGCGCCGCGTCCTCGTGGAGCGCCACCTCGTGAGCGCCGCGTTCGTCGCAGGGGGGTCCGGGAAGGCCGCCGTGATCGGCGAAAAGGAGATCCTCGCGGCCCTGGTGAACGAGGAGGATCACGTCCGTCTCCAGTCGATCCGATCGGGCCTCCAGCCCACCGACGCGTGGCGTCTGGTCGACCGAATCGACCGTGAAATGGAGCGGAACTTGCATTACGCGTTCTCCGGCGACTGGGGTTATCTGACTGCCTGCCCGACGAACGTGGGCACCGGGATACGTGTGTCCGTGCTCGCCCACCTGACGGGTCTCGCCCGGAGCGGCAAGATCGCTCAGGTCTTGGGCAGTGTCTCGAAACTCGGGCTGTCCGTGAGGGGATTCTACGGCGAGGGAAGCGCGTCGCAGGGGGGCTTCTTCCAGGTCTCGAACCAGACGACCCTGGGCCAGTCCGAGGACGACATCGCGTACACGGTCGAGCGGGTCGCCGGCCAGCTCGCCGGGCTCGAGCTCGAGGCCAGGGAGACGCTCGTCGAGAGAGGAGGACGCAGGCTCGCCGACGAGGTGCACCGCGCCTACGGCGTCCTTGCAAACGCCAGGATGATCTCCGCCGATGAGGTCATGGAGCTGGCGTCGCTCCTCCGGCTCGGTGTCGCCTTGGGCCTCATCGACGCGGTCGACCTCGGCACCGTCAACCGGCTGCTCGTGATCACGCAGCCGGGGCATCTCATGTATTCGCACGGCGGGAAGCCTACCGTCGAGCAGAGGGACAGCGCGAGGGCGGATCTCGTTCGTAAGGAGCTCGCCTCCTGCGACTGAGGCGGCGCCCGGACGAACACGGAGGACACGCATGCAGAGACAGCGAGACTTCACTCCCCGGGTGAGAAGAGTCCTCTACTTCGCGCGAGAGGAGGCCGCGAGGCTGCACCACGACTATCTCGGCACGGAGCACCTTCTCCTCGGCATCGTCCGGGAGGGGGAGGGCGTTGCGGCGACCGTGCTCCGCGAGCTGGCCATCGATCTCGACACGGTGAGGGAGATGGTCGAGTCGTACGTCGCGCGCGGCACCTACGGCGCCTCCATGAAGGAGACGCAGTGGACTCCCAGGGCGAAGACGGTCCTCGAACTCGCCCGTGAAGAGGCCAGGATCCTCCATCATCAGTACATCGGCACGGAGCATCTTCTCCTCGCTCTCATCAGGGAAGGCGACGGGGTCGCCGCGAAGGTCCTCCGGGATCTCGACGTCGATCTCCGAACGGCGCGCGAGCAGGTCATGAAGGTCCTGGGTGGCGGGGCGGGCGGTGAGGCCGCCGAGCCGGCGGCCGGCCGTGATGCCGAGACGCCGACGCTCGACCAGTTCGGGCGCGACCTCACCGAGCTCGCGCGGAAGGACGAGCTGGATCCCGTGATCGGTCGGCACCAGGAGATCGAGCGCGTGCTGCAGGTGCTCTCGCGCAGGAAGAAGAACAACCCCGTGTTGATCGGGGAGCCCGGCGTCGGGAAGACGGCGATCGTCGAGGGGCTGGCGCAGAAGATCATCGCGAACGAGGTGCCGGTGACGCTGAAGGACAGGAGGCTCGTGATGCTCGACCTCTCGTCGACGGTCGCCGGGACGAAGTACCGCGGGCAGTTCGAGGAGCGCTTGAAGACCCTGATCGCCGAGATCAGTGAGAGCGAGAACGTCATCATCTTCATCGACGAGCTCCACACGATCGTCGGCGCCGGCGGAGCCGAGGGCGCGATCGATGCGGCGAACATGCTGAAGCCTGCGCTCGCGCGGGGCGAGCTCCAGTGCATCGGCGCCACGACGCTCGACGAATACCGGAAGCACATCGAGAAGGACGGCGCGCTCGAGCGGCGCTTCCAGCCGATCATCGTAGACCCGCCGTCGGTCGAAGAGACGATCGAGATCCTCCGCGGCCTCCGCTGCCGGTACGAGGAGCATCACTCCGCGGAGATCACGGACGAGGCGATCGTCTCCGCGGCGAAGCTCGCCGACCGGTACATCTCGGACAGGTTCCTGCCCGACAAGGCGATCGACGTGATCGACGAGGCGGGCGCGAGGGCCAGGCTCGAGATGAGCACGATCCCCATTGAGGTCAAGGAGCTCGAGCAGGAGCTCGGCGAGGTGTCGTGCGAGAAGCGGGCCGCGAGCGAGAACCAGGAGTTCGAGCGCGCGGCCGAGCTCAGGGACAAGGAGCGGGAGTTCCGGAACAGGCTCGAGTCGGCTCGCAAGGAGCTCATCAAGTCGAAGCACCAGAGGAAGGCCAAGGTCGACGGCGAAGACGTTGCAGAGGTCGTCGCCAGCATGACCGGGATCCCCGTGAAGAAGCTCGCGCAGGAGGAGAGCGCGAAGCTCCTCCGCATGGAGGACGAGCTCAGGAAGAGGGTCGTGGGCCAGGAGGAGGCCCTCACGAACGTGGCGAAGGCGGTCCGAAGGAACCGGGCGGGCCTCAGGGATCCGCGGAGGCCGATCGGGTCGTTCATCTTCCTCGGTCCGACCGGCGTCGGCAAGACCGAGCTCGCGCGAACGCTGGCCGAGTTCCTCTTCGAGGACGAGAACGCGCTCATCAGGCTCGACATGTCGGAGTACATGGAACGCTTCGCGGTCTCGAGGCTTGTCGGAGCGCCCCCCGGCTACGTGGGCTACGAGGAGGGCGGACAGCTCACGGAGCGCGTGCGGAGGCGCCCGTACAGCGTGGTCCTCTTCGACGAGATCGAGAAGGCGCATCCGGACGTGTTCAACATCCTCCTCCAGGTGCTCGACGACGGCCAGCTCACCGACAGCTTCGGGAGGACGGTCGACTTCAGGAACACCGTCATCATCATGACGTCGAACGTCGGCGCGAGGGACATCGCGCGGGGCCGCGGCATCGGGTTCCAGAAGGAGGACAACACCGAGGACGTCTACACACAGATGAAGGGCAAGGTGACCGAGGCCCTGAAGAACGTCTTCAATCCCGAGTTCCTGAACCGCGTCGACGGGAGCATCGTCTTCCACGCGCTCGGCGTCGAGGAGATGCGCGAGATCGTGGAGATTCTGCTTCGCGAGGTCGAGGGCCGTCTCGCCGACACCGGCGTGACACTCCAGATCAGCGCGGAGGCGAAGGAACTCCTGATCGAGAAGGGCTTCGATCCGGCGTTCGGGGCGCGCCCGCTCAAGAGGGCCATCCAGCGCTACCTCGAGGATCCGCTCTCCGAGGAGATCCTGAAGGGCAAGTACGCGGACGGCGGCAAGATCGTGATCGACCGGAAGGGGGAGGAGCTCTCATTCCGGCGGTCGCGGAAGAAGGTGACGGCAGCGGGCTGATCGCGCCCGCGGCCACGGGCACTCAAGGGGGGACGCCCGGTCGCGCGGGGCCAAGGCGCGACGGGGCTCGTGAGGCTCGCGAGCCCTCGAGGCTTCCGGACGGGAATCTGATCGCGAATGCGACACCGCAGGTGGGTCGTGGTCCTCGCCGTCGTCCTGATCGGGGTCGTTCCTCTGATCTTCCTCGGACTCCGGGTCGCGTCGCGCCATCCCGCCGTGAAGCGCGCGGTTCTCTCCCGGATCGCACCTGAAATCCGAGGCCAGATGTCCGTGGGCGAGCTCGATATCGGGCTCGCCTCGCTCTCTTTCGGGGACGTGCTCATCGAGCTCGAGGGCGGCGGGTTCGCCTACGTTCCGTCTGCGGCCGTGAACCTGAGCTACCGGAAGCTGCTCACGACGGGCCTCAGGGCCGAGCGGTCGCTCGGAAACGTCATCGTGAGCGGACCGCGCGTCACGCTGGTCTACGGCGCCGAGCCGGACACGACCGCCGCCGCGTTCGATCTCGCCACGCTCGTCTCCGTTCTTCCCGACTACCTCGGTGTCTCGGACGCCACCCTCACGCTCGAGGACGCCTCGACGGGACGCCGGATCGACGTCACCGGCGTCGATCTCCGACTGGAACGCCGGGAGGACGGGTCCATCGAGGGCGACGCCGTCGGCGGCTGCCTCGGGGGCGACGCGAACCTCCGAGCCGACCTTCTGTGGGACACGGCCTCGTCGACCCTTTCTGTTTCGGGCGAGCTCTCGGACGCTTCGCTCGCGCGGGCGCTTCCGTTCCCGCCGGGGCTGCCCGTCGAGCCCATCGAGGGGCGGGTGTGGGCGACCTTCGCCGGCGCCTACCCTTCAGGACGACCCGGCTCGATCGCCGTCGACTTCGGTTTCGAGGACGTCGGAGCGGAGTTCCCCGGCGTCGGCGAGCGGCTCGATCGCGTCGCGGGCGAGGGTCGGTTCGACGGCGACGTCGTCGCCTTCTCGCGGCTCGCGGGCGCGTGGCGCACATCCGAGTGGAGCGCCGCGGGGGCCTTCTGTCTCTCGGCGTGCGACCTCGAGGGCGTCACCGTGCAGGCGCGCGAAGTCCCGCTCGAGCCGCTCGTCGCGCTCGTCGGCGGCACGCCGTACGAGCTCGCGGGGACCGTCGATCTCGAGATCGGCGTGAGGGGACCGCTCGAGACCTCGGCCGTCGAGGTGACGGCGAGCCGGGGAGCGGCGAGCGTCGCCGGCGTGCCGGTGACCTCGCTCCGCGTCGACGGCGTTCTCACGGACGAGGCGATCGAGATCGCGGTCCTTCGCGCCGAGGCGCTCGGGGCATCGATCGCCGCCACGGGGCGCCTCGTGCGTGGTGCCGCGGGCGAGCCGTGGGAACTCGATCTCGCGGCTGACGTGACCGGACTCGACCTGGAGGCGGTCTCGTCGCGGCTCGGTCTTGGAGTGGCCGAGGGGCGGCTCGATCTTCGTGGCGTCGAGGTGCGCGGGACGACGGAGCGCCTCTTCCTCGAGTCGATCATCGCCTGGCAGGAGGCGACCTTCGCGGGGCTCGATCTCGGGACCGGCGCCGGTGGCATGCTCCTGAGCGACGGGAACCTGAGCGCGACCTTCTCCCGCGCCGACGCCGGCTACGCGATCTCAGGGTTGGTGACCGACCTCTTCGGCGATCCCGCGATCGACGCCGAGTTCGAGCTCTCGCAGCTCGCGGTCTCCTCGCTCATCGGGGATCCGACGGGGGCGGCAGTCCGGGTCACTCTCGACGGCGCCGTCCACGTGGAGGGCCGCCCCGAGGATCTCGACGTGGCGGGCTCGCTCACCGCGGAGGCGGACGGAACGCTCGCGACGCTCGCGGTCGGCGGGAAGCTCGTGGGCGACGCGGCCGGGAGGACGCTCACCCTCTCGATCGACGCTCCGGACGCGACCGTGCGGGGCGTCGACCTTCCGTTCGAGGGTCTTCTCTCGCTCGACGCGAGCGAGGTCGAGTTCGTCTCTTCGGACGTCGCCGGCGTCGGGGAGCTCGAGATCCACATCGGACTCGACGACGAGCGGCCGCTCAGTGCGGGCCTCGTCGTCTCGGGAGCGAGGCTTCCGGACATCGCGGGCCTGGTCTCGGGGACTCCTTCTCCGGACGGGCTCGCGGGCCTCGTCTTCGCCTCGGTCTCCGTGCGGGGGACCCTCGCCAGGCCCGACGCCAGCGTCCAGCTCCACGCCGGGAACGTCGAAATCGCCGGGATCGGCGGGCTCGACGCGACCCTCGTGGCCCACGTCGAGGGGAGAGACGTTCGGCTCGACGAGTTCGTGGTGAGGCACCACGGCCGGGACGTCCTCTCGGCCGAGGGCTCGGGCAGCATCGACGGCGCGCTCGCGGTGCAGATCGCGGGCCGCGGCATCCCGGGTCCGCTTCTCGGAGGGGGTCCCGAGTCCCGATTCGACGTCAAGGCCGGCCTCGGTGGACTGACGAGGCGGCCGACGTTCGACTGTCGCGTCGAGTCGTCCGAGGGCGAGTTCATGGGGATCCCGTTCGATCGGTTCTCGGCGCGGCTGACCGGCGCGGCCGGCGTGCTGGACCTGAACCCGCTCGCCATCGAGCGGGTCCAGAGCTACCGGCTCACCGCCACGGGACGCCTGCCGTACGCGCTCATCGCGGGACGCGAGGAACCGGGAGAGGGTTCGCTCACGATCGAGGTCGACGGAGACCCGCTGGCGCTCCTCGCGGAGCTGACCGGTCTCGTCGACAGCGCGACCGGGCAGGGCCGCATGGTCGCCCATCTCGTCGTCGACGGCCGCGACGTCTCGGTCGTCCGGGGGCAGCTCGACGCGAGCGCGACGAGCGTGCGGCCCGCGGGGATCTTCGAGGAGATCACCGACCTCACGGCCCGCGCGAGCGTGACCGACGGCGCCCTGATCACCGGTGAGATCGAAGGGCTCGTCGACGGCCGCCGGGTCTCGATCGCGAGCCGGCGCAACAGGACGGCGGGCGATCGGGAGCTCGCGCCGCTTCACCTCTACGGGCTGGACCTCGGGGTGCTCGGGCTCTCGACCGATCCGGCGGGCGTCGAGGCGAACGTGCCCGGCCTCATGCTCGAGGGCGACGTCGGCAGGGTCGCCGCGCGGGGCCGCGACGGCGCGCCGGAGTTCCTGATCGGCGGCCCGCTCGAGCGCCCGTTCCTCTGGGGCGAGCTCGAGTACTCGGACCTGTCCTTCACGTACCCGTGGTCGAGTTCGGGCGACGGCGACGGCGGCGGCGACCTGCTCTCGCGCGCCGAGTGGTCGATCTCCATGGTCGCGGGGAGGAACCTCTGGTACCGGCGCCCCGACGCGAACCTCAAAATCGAGCGGGGAGGCGCGCTCGATTTCGTGGGGACACCGGCCGACGGCGGGCTCTGCGTCGCCGGGCGCCTGGAGTCGAGCACCGGCACGGTCACCTACGCGAGCAACGACTTCGGCGTCAAGCTCGCGTCCGTCGATTTTCCGCCGTTCTGCGAGCCCCCGAGGTTCTACGTCGAGGCCGAGACGCGCGTCGACGACGGCACGACCGTCTCGCTCACGATCGACTCGATCGAGGCCGCCCTCACGCTCGACGCACCGGGCGCGACGCTCGACGAGACGACGCTCGTGCTCGCGTCGGACTCTCCGGACGACAACACGCGCGAGCGCATCCTCTCGAAGCTCCAGTACGGGATGAGCTACGAGCTGCTCGAGGAGGAGGAACAGGCCGCGCTCGAGCGGAGGAGGGCCATCGGCGTTCTGGGGAGCGGCCTCTCCGGCTACGTGATGCGCCCGCTCTTGGCACCTGTCGAGGCACGAATCAGGCGGAGCCTCCGGCTCGACCTCGTCAGGCTCGAGGTCGACTTCCTCCAGCACTTCCTGGCCCAGATCGACCGGTGGAACGCGCAGGCCAGCACGTCGTCCTACGAGCCGTTCCTCTCGAAGTCGCGCGTGACCTTCGGCAAGTACGTGTCGAGGGACTGGCTCCTGTCGTACGTCGGGTTCGCCGAGAGCTTCGAGGAGGACCTCGGCGACCAACGACTGGGCCTCCGAAGTGAGCTCGGGATTGAATACGAGGTGTCACGCAACACGTCTCTCTCTCTGAGGATGGTCTACGACCCGTCCTTCTCGGGCTGGGACCGGAAGATCGCGATCGAGAACCGGTACGAGTTCTAGGTCGTCGCGTACGGTAACTCGTTCGTCCAGCACGTCTTCCGAGGCCAAACTTTTCGTTTACACGGTCCGAGCACCATGCTACGATGCCGCTTTGACGTACGGTATGGAGGTGTCTACCGATGCGGAAGCGCGTTGCGTTCATGTCGTTTCTGGTAACGCTCGTCGTCCTCTGCCACGCTGCGGCGTTTGCGGAGGTCGTCGGGGAGATTTCGGTCGAGGGCAATCGCCACGTGAGCAGGGATCGCGTGCTCCTGACGTTCGGCGTCGTCATCGGCGAGGAACTCGAGCCGGAGGCCGTCCGTGAGGGCATACGGAGGCTCTACGGGCTCGGGAACTTCTCCGACGTGGGAGTCGAGGCGGAGCACCGCGACGACGGGAAGGTCCGTCTGATCGTGATCGTCGAGGAGCGGATGCGGGTTTCCGGCATCACGATCGTGGGCAGCGACAAGATCGGAGATGACGACATCCGGGATGTTCTCCGAATCGAGGAGAACTCCCCGTTCGACGAGAGCAAGCTCGACGACTCGCGGGTTGCGGTCCTCGCGCTGTACGAGAGCAAGGGCTTCCCATATGCGACCATGGAGATCGGCGCCGAGGACGCGTCGGCCACCACGACCAAGATCACCGTCTCGATCAACGAAGGGATCCGCGTGACGGTCGAGGACATCGCGTTCGTGGGGAACGAGGCTCTCGACGAGGCCGATCTCAAGCGCGTCATGGAGACCAGGGAAGATCGCTGGTGGCGGACGGACGCGTTTCTCGACACCGGCGTTCTCGAGGATGATCTCGTGCAAATCGCGGAACGCTACCGCGAGGACGGGTACATCGACGCCAGGACGACCGGCTACGAGACCGAGTACGATGAGACCGGCGAGAAGGTCACGGTGACGATCACGGTGGAGGAGGGGCCGCTCTATCACATTTCGGGGATCGAGTGGGTGGGAGCCTCGGAGTTCGCGGCCGAGCCTCTGAAGGACATCACGACGATCGCGATCGGAGACGTCTATCGTCCGGGCGAGGCCGAGGAGACGATCCGAGAGGCCTACGGCTGGTATGGTGAGCGCGGCTACATCCACTCGAGGATCTTCAGGGTGGAGGACGTTGAGTCGGGGAACGAGATCGCGGTCAAGTTCCACGTCGACGAGGGAGAGCCCGCGAGGATCGGGCAGATCCACATCGCGGGCAACGAGCGCACGAGGGAGAAGGTGATCCGTCGCGAGCTCACCGTGAGGCCGGGCGACCTCTACCAGACCTCCGAGATCATCGCGAGCCAGCGCAAGGTCGCGAACCTCGGCTTCTTCAACGGCCCGTCCGTCGAGTTCTCGGAGAGCCGGGTCCCCTCGGACATCGACCTGACCTTCACGGTCGAGGAGCGTCAGACGGGCCGCGCCGGCGTCGGCATCTCGCACACGAGCGAGAAGGGCATCACCGGCTTCCTCGAGCTGACCGAGGGGAACCTGTTCGGCAGCGGCCGATTCCTCGATCTCAAGTGGGAGTTCGGCAAGAACAACACCGAGGTGGTTCTCGGCTTCACCGAACCGTGGTTCCTCGACAAGCGCCTCTCGGTTGGCTTCGACATCTACGACACCGACGACAAGCGAACCTACTCGTCGCTTCCGGACGAATTCTACGAGGACGCCTTCCCCGACACGATCCTGACGGACTGCGACGGGTGTTCGCGCCGATTCGTGGTCCGGCGGGAGCGGCGCGGCGCCGACGTCCGTATCGGCTGGCCGTTCATGGGCTCCAGGAACACGATGCTCTACACGAAGTACACGCTCGAGCAATACAAGCTGACCGAGTCGGCCGATCTCGTCGTCAGCATCACGGACACGAACGACGTCGTCGTCGACACCGAGAAGCGGACGTTCATGCGCCAGGACCCCGAGTGGGAGTGGCGGAGCGGCCTCACCGCGACGCTCGTGCGCAGAACGACCGACCGGCGCTTCCATCCTCATCTGGGAAGCTACACGCGGTTCACCGGCGACCTGTTCGGCTGGGCGTTCGGGGGCGACGTGGAATACCAGCGGTACGTTCTCGACACGCGGAAGTACGTGCCGGCCTTCTGGACGACGACCCTCATGCTCAGGGGACGGGTCGGCGTCGTCACGGGATACGGCGATCCGAGCAGCGTCCCGGACGACGCGCGCTTCGAGCTGGGCGGCGTGGGGCTGAACGGGATCCGCGGCTACTCCAATCGCGCGATCCTGCCCGCGGGGGCGGACCTCTACGGCGGACGCACGATGCTCCTCGGGAGCGCCGAGCTGAAGCTCCCGCTCACGAACGAGCGCGAGCAGATCCCCGTCTACGCGGTGGCGTTCATCGACGCCGGCAACACCTGGGAATCGGTTGAGGACAGCGAGCCGACCGACCTCTACTGGGGGACGGGCGCCGGTGTCCGCATCGAGGTCCCGGTTCTCGGCAACCTCGGCATCGACATGGGCTACGGCTTCGACGAGGAAGAGGGAGGCGAGTGGAGAGTACACTATCAGTTCGGCATGGATTTCTAATCCTGCGCCTGTCCCTCGCGGGAGCGGGCGGTACCACGGAGGTTTGACTTGAGAAGACATGTGACGATCGCGGCGGCGGCCCTGGCGCTCGTGCTCCTGGCTGCCTCGCTCGCGTTCGGGGCGGAGAAGTTCGGGTACATCAACTCGGATCGGGTTCTCTCCGAGCACAGCGGCGCGCGCGACATCGAGACCCAGCTCGAGGCGGCGGAGGCCGATTGGAGATCGCAGGCTCGCGAGAAGGAGGGCGAGATCGAGGGCCTCATCAACGAGCTTCAGAGCCAGCGCCTCCTCCTGTCCGACGACGCCGCCCGGGAGAAGGAGATGGCGATTCAGGAGAGACAGATCGCCTTCGACGGATTCCTGAACGAGGTGTGGGGTGTGGGAGGACTCGCCGTCCAGAAGAAGGCCGAGCTCCTTCAGCCCGTGTTCGACCGCGTCAACACCATCCTGAAGGAGATCGGGACCGAGGGCGACTACACGATGATCCTCGACTCCGCCCAGGGGGTCGTCGTCTACGCGGCTCCCGGCACCGAGCTCACCCAGGAGGTCATCGATCGACTGAACGGTCAGACGGAGTAGGCGTGCCAACGGCGCCACGGGCCAAGAGGATCCGCGGATGAACCTGACCCTGAGAGAGGTCGCGAAGAACGTTGGCGGCACCGTCGTGGGCGACGGCTCCGTGGTCCTCTCCGGTGTGGCCGGCATCCGGGAGGCCGGCCCCGGCGAGCTGACCTTCCTCGCGAACCCCAAGTACGAGCGCTACCTCGCCGACACGGCGGCGGCCGCCGTCGTCGTCTCCGCGCAGTACCGCGCGGCGGCCGAGATGAACGGCAGGCCGCTCCTGGTGGCCGACGACGCCTACCGGACGTTCGCTCGAGTGATGGAGCTCTTTTCGAGCGCCGACACGTCGGTCGCGGTCGGCGTTCACGGGACGGCCGTCGTCGCCGAATCGGCGTCGATCGGGGAGGGCGCGGCCATCGGCGCCAACGCCGTCGTTCTGGAGGACGCCGTCGTGGGGGACCGTACGGTGATTCACCCAGGCGTCTACATCGGACGCGGCGCGCGCGTGGGCGCAGACACGATCGTCCACCCGAACGTCACGGTGAAGTGGGGCTGCGTCATCGGCGACCGCGTCATCGTGCATTCGGGGACCGTGATCGGCAGCGACGGTTTCGGGTTCGCCCCCGAGGGGGACGTCCAGAAGAAGGTGCCCCAGGTGGGGAACGTCGTGGTCGAGGACGACGTCGAGATCGGCGCCAACGTCTGCGTCGACCGGGCGACGGTCGGGACGACCCGCATGGGTCGAGGAACGAAGATCGACAACCTCGTGCAGATCGGACACAACGTCGTCGTGGGCGAGGGGAGCATCATCGTCGCCCAGGTCGGGATCTCGGGGAGCACGCGCGTGGGCGATCGCGTCGTGCTCGCCGGTCAGTCCGGCATCGCCGGCCACATCGAGGTCGGCGACCGGGCGATGGTCGGCGCCCAGTCGGGCGTGACGAAGTCGGTGCCGCCGGGCGAGCGCGTCTCCGGCTACCCGGCCCAGAAACACTCACTTTCGAAGAGGTTGCACGCATGCCTGATGCAGCTACCGTCGCTCTTCAACAGGGTCAAGGATCTCGAGGCGAAGCTCCGCGATCTCGAGAGGAAAGACTGATGTCGAGGAGCCACCAGCGGACGCTCGGGAGCAAGTGCTCCTACAAGGGGATCGGTATCCACACCGGGAGACAGGCGACCGTCTCGTTCGGGCCGGCGCCCGTCGATTCGGGGATCGTCTTCGTCCGCGTCGACCTTCCCGGGTCGCCCTCGATTCCGGCCTCGATCACGCACGTCAAGCAGGTCGCGTCCGGGGGAGACTACCCGCGGAGGACGACGCTCGCGCTGAACGACGTCGAGATCAACACGGTCGAGCACGTCCTCGCCGCGCTCGTGGGGCTGGGCATCGACAACGCCGTGGTCGAGGTCGATTCCGACGAGCCGGCGGAGCCGACCGACGGCAGCTGCAAGCCCTTCGTCGACATCCTCACCGAGGCCGGCGTCGTCGAGCAGGACGCGCCCGTGCAGCATCTCGAGATCGTCGAGCCGGTGACGTTCGACGAGGGCGAGGTCCACCTCTCGGCGTCCCCGCACGACGGGTTTCGTGTGAGCTTCACGATCGACTACGAGAACCCAACGATCGGTGCGCAGTTCGCGAGCTTCGAGCTGACGGAGAAGACCTTCCTCGAGGAGATCGCCCCCGCGAGGACGTTCGCGCTCAAGCGGGACGTCGAGGGCCTGAAGAAGAAGGGGCTGATCAAGGGCGGCAGCCTCGAGAACGCGATCCTGGTGGGGGAGGACGGCATCGTCAACAAGGGCGATCTCAGATTCCCGGACGAGTTCGTGCGCCACAAGATCCTCGATCTCCTGGGGGATCTGGCGCTCCTGGGCAAGCCGATCAGGGGACACGTCTACGCGTCGAAGTCGGGACACGCCTCGAACGTGAAGTTCGTCGAGCGCCTGCGCGATTCGATCCGGGAGGGGAAGGTCAAGTTCGGGGAGACGACCAGCTGGGACATCAGTGCGATCGAACAGATCCTCCCGCACCGCTACCCGTTCCTTCTCGTGGATCGGATTCTCGAGCTGGACGACAGGCGGGTGGTCGGCATCAAGAACTTCACGGTGAACGAGTGGTTCTTCGTCGGTCACTTCCCGGGGCATCCGATCGTGCCGGCCGTGCTGATCATCGAGGCCATGGCCCAGGTCGGCGGGTTCCTCCTTCTCTCTCGCGTCGACGAGCGCGAGAAGAAGCTGGTCTACTTCATGGGCATCGACGATGCGAGGTTCAGGAAGCCCGTCCGGCCCGGCGATTCGGTCCGGTTTGAGCTCGAGCTCCTCAAGCTGCGCCGCGGAACCTGCAAGATGCGCGGATCGGCCTACGTGCGCGGCGAGCTGGTCGCGGACGGCGAGCTCTGGTCCCAGGTCGTGGAGAAGTAACAGGAGGACCGGATGTCGCAGATCGACCCGAGAGCTCTCGTCCATGAGACCGCGCGCCTGACCGACGGCGTTGTCGTGGAACCCTTCGCAATTATCGGACCCGGCGTCACGATCGGGCGAGGATCGCGCGTCTCCTCGATGGCGCTCATCGAGAAGGACACCGAGATCGGTGAGGAGTGCGTCATCGGGCACGCCGCCGTGCTGGGCACCGATCCGCAGGATCTCAAGTACGCGGGCGAGCCGACCTACCTCAAGGTCGGGAGCAGGACGACGATCCGCGAGTTCGCGACGATCAACAGGGCCACGGGCTCGGGTGAGGCGACCGTCGTCGGCGACGACACGATGATCATGGCGTACGCCCACGTCGCCCACAACTGCGTGATCGGGGACCGCGTCGTGATCGTGAACGCCGTGAACCTCGCCGGTCACGTCGAGATCGAGGACTACGCCATCATCGGCGGAATGACGGCGGTGCAGCAGTTCGTCAAGATCGGCGCGCACAGCTACGTCGGCGGCGCGTGCCGCGTCTCGAAGGACGTGCCGCCGTACTTCAAGATCGGCGGCGTTCCGACGCGGCCGATCGAGGTGAACACGGTCGGCCTTCTTCGACGGGGCTTCTCTGAGGAGTCGCTCAACCAGCTCAGGAAGGCGTACCGGCTTCTCTACCTCACCGATCTCAACACGACGCAGGCGATCGCGCGGATCCGCGAGGAGCTGCCGATGACCGACGAGGTCGTTTGCCTCGTGGCGTTCGTCGAAGCGTCGCAGCGCGGCATCATCAAGTAGACGGGGCGGAGGGTGAGCGGCGCGCGGCGGCTCCAGGGCCGAAGGCGCCCGCCGGACCCGGATCAGGAGGGCGCGCCCTCCTTTTTCGTGGGGCCGCGGGACGGCCGGCCGGAGGGGCCGAGGCGTCAAGCGAGAAGGGAGGACGGGTGATCAAGGTCGGGGTGATCGGCGTGGGACACCTCGGGCGGCTCCATGCCCGCGTGTACTCCGAGATAGAATCGTGCCTCCTTGTGGGCGTCCACGACATCGATGGTGCGAGGGCCGCGCATGTGGCCGCGGAGTTCGGCACCGACCCTGTCGACGATCTGGCCGGCCTCATCGACCGCGTCGATGCGGTCAGCATCGCCGTCCCGACGAGCGTCCATCACGCCGTCGGGAGCGAGTGCCTCGCCCGAGGCGTCCACGCCCTCATCGAGAAGCCGATCGCGACGACGGTCGAGGAGGCGCGCGACCTGGTGACCCGAGCGGCCGCGGCCGATCTCAGGCTCCAGATCGGTCACATCGAGCGTTTCAATCCCGCCATCCGGGCGGCGCTCACGGTGCTCCGCGAGCCGAAGTTCGTCGAGGCGCACAGGCTCGGCGTCTTCGTGCCGAGAGGGACCGACGTCGCCGTCGTTCTCGATCTCATGATTCACGACATCGACATGATCCTGTCGATCGTCGACTCCGAGGTCACGGCGATCGACGCCGTCGGCGTCTCGGTGCTCTCGCCGTCGATCGACATCGCGAACGCGAGGCTCCGCTTCGCGGACGGCTGCGTCGCCAACGTGACGGCGAGCCGCGTCTCGCGGGAGAAGGTCAGGAAGATCAGGTTCTTCCAGCCCGACGCCTACGTCTCGGTCGACTGCCTCGCGCCGATCGCTCAGGTGTTTCGTAAGAAGGACGTCCCGGAGGAGACCCTGCTCAGGATCGCGTCGGGCGAGATCGAGGGCGGGCTGTCGGACATCGTCGAGTACGAACAGCTTCCGCTCGACACGTCGGAGCCTCTGAGGCTCGAGCTCGAGGCGTTCGTCGACTCCGTCGTGGGTGGCGGCACGCCCGTCGTCGACGGCGAGGACGGACTCAGGGCCCTCGATGTGGCGCTCGAGATCCTGAAGCAGATCGAGCCTCCGCGGTCCGCGTGACGGGGGTGCTTGAGCACCGCTCCGGAACGGCGAGCCCTCGCCGTCCGTGGGGGAACGCCAGCATGTCCGATCGGAACGCCACCCTGCTCGTGGTCGCCGGGGAAGCATCCGGCGACCTCCACGGATCGAAGCTCGTGGCGCGCTTCAGGAGCCTCGCGCCGAACGTCGCCGTCTACGGAGTGGGCGGCGAGCGTATGCGCGCAGCCGGCGTGGAGACCGTCTACGCGAGCGAGGATTTCGCGGTGGTCGGGTTCGTCGAGGTGCTGAGACACGTCCCTCGACTCAAGCGCGCGATGGACCACCTGACGCGACTCGTCCGCGAGCGCGGCACGCGCGTCGCCGTCCTGATCGACTACCCCGGATTCAATCTCGCGCTCGCGCGGCGTCTCAAGGCGCTGGGCGTGCGCGTGCTCTACTACGTGAGCCCCCAGGTCTGGGCGTGGGGCGAGGGGCGCGTCGCGAAGATTGCGCGCCGTGTCGATCGCATGGTCGTCGTGTTCGCGTTCGAGAAGGACTTCTACGAGGAACGTGGCGTCGACTCCGTGTTCGTCGGCCACCCGCTCCTCGAGGAGCCCGGGCTCGTCGTCGCGCCGCCGCCCAAGGACGACATCGGTGACCCGCCGCGACTCACGCTCCTCCCGGGCAGCAGGAGGCAGGAGGTCGCGCGCCATCTGCCGCCGATGCTCGGGGCCGTCGATCTGCTCCGCCGTGGCATCGACCGTCTCGATGTCTCGCTCGTCTGCGCCGAGGGCATCGACCTGTCGGAGCTGGTCGGGATGGACGCGCTCGAAGCCGCGGGCGTCTCGGTCCGCGCGCCGGAGCTGCGTCACGACCTCATGCGCGACTCGAGCGCGCTTCTGGTGTCTTCCGGGACGGCGACGCTCGAGGCCGCGTGCCTCGGGACGCCCATGGTCGTTCTCTACCGGATGTCGCCCCTGTCCTATCTCATCGCGAGGACGGTCGTGCGGATCCCGGACATCGCGCTCGTGAACGTGGTGGCCGGGAGGCGCATCGTCCCGGAGCTGGTGCAACGCGAGGTCACGCCCGAGAGGCTGGCGCGCGAGACGCTGCCGTACCTCACGGACCGCGAGCTCGTCCGGAACCTGTCTCGGCAGCTCCTCGAGGTTCGTGAGAGTCTCGGAGCCGCCGGCGCGAGCGAGCGCGTCGCGAGGATCGCGCTCGACATGATGGGCGGCGATTGATGGACGCGGCGGAACAACGCCTTCCACTCCGCGACAGGCTGCTCGTGGGTCTCGCGGGCCACCTGGGGCCGATCGTGCTCCGCGCCCTCGGCGGCACGTGGCGCGTCGAGGTTCTGGGCGAAGACAACGTCGGCCGCGCGAGGGGGACCGGCGGCCGCGCACTGATCTACGCGTTCTGGCACGGGCAGCTCCTCCCGCTCGAGTACATCCGCCGCGGATCGAACATCCACGTTCTCTCGTCGTGGCACCGCGACGGCGAGATCAGCGCGCGCCTGATGCGAGGGCTCGGGTACGGCGTGGTGAGAGGCTCGACCAGCCGCGGATCGACGCGCGGACTTGTTCTCATGATCAGGAAATCGATCGAGGGACACGATCTGGCCGTCACGCCTGACGGGCCGAGGGGACCGGCGAGGACCGTCGAGCGCGGCATCTTCTACCTCGCGGAGAAGTCGGGAGCGACGATCGTTCCCGTGGCGGTCGCCGCGTCCCGGGCGAAGAGGCTCTCGAGCTGGGACCGCTTCATGATCCCGCTCCCGTTCGCGCGCGTGGTGCTCGCGTACGGCGAGGCGTTCGCCACGCCGCCGCGGACGGAGTTCGACGAGGCGGCCGAGGCGCTCCGGGACGTGCTCGACCGGCTCACCGAGGTGGCCCAGGACCGGGCCTCGCGAGGGGCGCGGCCGCCGTCCGAGGCCGCCCGCGACCGAGCCCACGGCGGCGCCGAGAGAGGCGCCGCGTCCGAGTCCGATCGGTAGACGGGAGGTCGACCGATTGTCGTACGCGCTCTACAGAACCGCGACCTGGGCCGTCTACGGGTTGGCGGCCCCCTGGTTCGCCTTCAAGCGGGCGTCGGGTGAGCCCGGCTGGGCCGAGCGCCTCGGACGAGCTCCCGAGATTCCCGCGGGGAGCTTCTGGATTCACGCCGCGTCGGTGGGGGAAGTGGCGGCGGCGGCGCCCCTCGTATCGGCGCTCGCATCGGCGGGGGAGCGGGTCTTCGTCACGACGGTCACGCCGACCGGAAAGGACGCGGCCCGAGGACGATTGGCCGGCGCCGAGGCGGTCTCCTTCGCGCCGCTCGATTTCGTGCCGTGCGTCTCGCGCTTCGTCGCGGGCATCGCGCCCAGGGCGCTCCTCCTCGTCGAGACGGAGCTCTGGCCGACCCTCGTCGTGGAGACGGCGCGGACCGGGGCGACGGTCGGTGTCGTGAACGGCAGGCTCTCGGCGGGGAGCGCGAGGTCGTACCGGTTGCCGGGATCGCCCATTCGCGAGATGGCGGATTCGGTCGCCTTCGTGGCGTGCCAGTCCGATGACGATCGCCGGCTCTTCGAGGGGCTGGGCTTCGCGGAATCGTCTGTCACGACCGTCGGCAGCACGAAGTTCGACGTGCTCGGCGAGCCGCCCTCCGGCGACGCGCGGGCGGCCGTCAGGCGCTCGCTCGGGCTGCCGGAGACGGCCGAGGTCGTCGTGTTCGGAAGCGTGCGGCCGCGCGAGGAGGAGGCCGTGATCGGGGCGATCGCGAGTGTCCTCCTCGCGCGGCCGGGTGCGGCGGCCGTCGTGGCTCCGCGCCACCTCGCGCGCGTCGGTCCGATCGAGGCGCGGCTCAGGGCGGCGGGCGTGTCCCCGACACGGCGTTCGGCGATCGGTGCCCTCGGGGCCGTCCCCGGGCGGGCGATCGTCCTCGATTCGACGGGCGAGCTTCTCCGCGTCTACGGCGCGGCGGCGGTCGCCTTCGTCGGGGGGAGCCTCGAGCCCTACGGGGGACACAACGTGCTGGAGCCTGCGTCCCAGGGCGTCGCGACCGTCTTCGGTCCGCACACGGCGAGCTGCCGCGATTCGGCCGAGAGGCTGTCGGCGTCGGGCGGCGGCTTCATCGTGAGGAACGAAGGCGAGCTCCTCGCTCGCATCGTCGCTCTCTTGAGCGACCCGGACGCGGCGGGCGCCGCGGGGAGACGCGCGCTCGCCGCCGTGAACGAGGGAAGGGGAGCGACCGACCGGACGATCGAGATTCTGAGATCGAGGGGGCTCATCGGAGCGTGAGCGAGCGGACGAACGAGAGGCGGGCCGGTGTGAAACGGCCGTGGACCGACCGGTGGAGGCGCATCGCGGGGGGCCGCGAGGCGCCGCGCGGCGCGGGCGTCGTGCTGCAGGCGGTGCTCGTGTTTCTCTCCCTCATCTACGGGATTCCGGCGATGCTGCTTCTCTGGCTGCGGGCCGCGAGGCGGGTCCGTCTTCCGGTCCCGGTCATCTCGGTCGGGAACCTCGTCGTCGGCGGCACTGGAAAGACCCCCTTCGTGATCTACCTGGCCCGGCGGCTCGCGAGGGAGGGGCGGCGGGTCGCGGTCGTGAGCAGGGGCTACGGCAGGAGAAGCCGAGGGATCGTCGTCGTCTCGCGGGGCGAGCGCCCCGTCGTCCGCTGGGAGGAGGCCGGCGACGAGCCCTATCTCGTCGCGCTCCTCACGAAGGGCGTGATCGTCGTCGTCGCGGAGCGTCGGGCCGACGGGGTCCGTTACGCCGTGGACCACCTCGGCGCAGATGCTATACTCTTGGATGACGCGTTCCAGCACGTCCAGCTCCGACGGGATCTCGACATCGTCGTGGCGGACGCGGAGTTCCCGGTCGGGAACGGACATCTCCTTCCCGGCGGAATCCTGAGGGAGCATCCGCTCGGCATCGGGAGGGCGGACCTGATCGTCGCGACGCGCGCAGACGGACC
Source organism: bacterium (assembly GCA_025774545.1). GTDB lineage: Bacteria > Joyebacterota > Joyebacteria > Joyebacterales > Joyebacteraceae > JALGVU01. Next base: position 44,959 of record JALGVU010000001.1, read on the forward strand.
CGCCGGCGCGCGCCGGGTCTCGAGAACGATCGGCGCGCTCGCGCCCGCGGCCGCCGTGATAGAGACGCGGATGAAGCCGGTCGAGCTCTGGGACGTGGGGAGTGGGAAGACAGTCAAGGCGTCCGAACTCCGGGAGGGGCGGATCCTGGCGGTCTCGAGCATCGCGAACCCGGAGTTCTTCGAGACGATGCTCGAGGAGCTGGGTTTCGACGTGGCGGTCCGTTCGTCGTTCCCCGACCACCACCGGTACGGCGCGCGCGACCTCGCCAGGCTCGAGGATGCGATCGAGGCGTCGGGCGCTGCCGCCGTCGTGACGACGGAGAAGGACGCCGTGAGACTGGCGGAGTGGTGTCCGTCGGTCCCGCTCGTGGCGCTCGGGATCGAGCTCGAGGTCACGCGAGGAGAGGACTCTCTGGCGAGGGCGCTCGAGAGAACGATCATGGGGGACAAGGCGCATGGAGCTTGAGGAGTACGGGAGGCTCTCGACGGACGATCTGGTCGCCAGGCTCGATCGGCTCAAGTGCGAGAAGGACGCCGTCGTTCTGGGACACAACTACCAGGTCGAGGCCGTTCAGCTGGTCTCGGACCACCTCGGCGATTCACTCAGGCTCGCGCAGCTCGCGACCTCGACCGAGGCGAACGTCATCGTTCTCTGCGGCGTCGACTTCATGGCCGAGAGCGCGAAGATCCTGAACCCCGAAAAGACGGTCCTCCTTCCGCACGAGGCGGCGACGTGCCCGATGGCGGCGATGGTCACCGCCCCCGCGCTCGAGGCCTTCAAGGCGGAGCATCCGCGCGCCGCCGTCGTCTGTTACGTGAACACGACGGCCGAGGTGAAGGCCGTGAGCGACGTCTGCTGCACGTCGTCGAACGCCGTCGACATAGTCCGGGCTCTCGACACCGACGAGATCATCTTCGTGCCGGACAGGAATCTCGCCGCGTACGTGGCGACGAAGACCGACAAAACGATCATCCCGTGGGAGGGACACTGCTACGTGCACGACAACTTCGTCGCGGAGGACATCGCCTTAGCTAAGGGCGAGCATCCCGGCGTGCCGGTCGTCGTGCACCCGGAGTGCCCGCCTGAGGTGATCGCCGAGGCCGACCACGTCGCGTCGACCGGCGGGATGGTCGGTCTCGCCGCCGAGCACGAGGAGCTGATCGTCGGGACGGAGATCGGTCTCATCCAGAGGATGAACCGCGAGTTCCCGGAACGACGCTTCTACCCGCTCTCGTCGTTCGCGGTCTGCCGCACGATGAAGCTGACGGATCTCCCTCGTCTCGTGTGGGCGCTCGATAACGGCGTCCACGAGATCGTGATTCCGGAGCCTGTTCGGGCTCGGGCCGAGGGATCGCTCACCAGGATGCTCGAGCTCTCGAAGTAGCCGCGGACGTGGCCGGCGCACATGCCGCGGGCTCCGTGACGATCGTCTTCGCCGGCGTGGCCGGGCGCGGCCGGCGTTCGGGGGCATCGTCATCATCTGACGCAGGGAGGGTCCATGGAATCGGCCGACTTCGTGGTGGTGGGCAGCGGGATCGCGGGTCTCACGTTCGCGCTCACGGTGGCGGGACGGGGGCGCGTGATCGTCATCACGAAGAAGGACGACGCGGAGTCCGCGACGAACATGGCCCAGGGCGGCATCGCAGCCGTGACGCGGGACCCCGACTCGTTCGAGAAGCACATCGAGGACACCCTCACGGCGGGCGTCGGGCTCTGCAATCGAGAGGCGGTCGGGATCGCCGTCCGGAGCGGACCTGCGGCCGTCGAGCGTCTGATGGAGTGGGGCACGCGATTCTCGAGAACCGAGAGTTCCGACGGATCGATCGCGTTCGACCTCGGGCGCGAGGGCGGCCACTCGGACCGGCGGATCGTGCACGCCTCCGACATGACCGGAAGGGAGATCGAGACCGCCCTCCTCAGAGCGCTGGGGCGCCACCCGAACGTCGAGATGTGGGAGGACCACGTCGCGATCGACCTGGTCGTTCGAGACACGCCTGCCGGCCGGGCGTGCGGTGGGGTCCGCGTTCTCGATGTCGAGCGGGATCGCGTCGTGACCGTGGCCGCGTCCGTGACGGTCCTGGCGACCGGAGGCGCCGGGAAGGTCTACCTCTACACGACGAACCCCGACATCGCGAGCGGCGACGGGGTCGCCATGGCCTACCGGGCGGGCGTGCCGATCAGGAACATGGAGTTCATCCAGTTCCATCCGACGTGCCTCTACCATCCGACCGTCAAGTCGTTCCTCATCTCAGAGGCCGTGCGCGGCGAGGGCGCCGTGCTCCGGGGCCTGTCGGGCCGGCGCATCATGGAGGGCCAGCACCCGCGCGAGGACCTGGCGCCTCGCGACGTCGTCGCCCGGGCGATCGACAAGACGATGAAGACGACGGGCGACAAGCACGCGTACCTCGACATCTCGCACGTCGACGCCGCCCGCGTCCGCGAGCGGTTCCCGAACATCGTAACGCGCCTCGCCGAGCTCGGCATCGACATGACGTCGGAGCCGATTCCGGTCGTGCCGGCCGCGCACTACCTGTGCGGCGGCATCGAGGTCGACCTCGAGTGCAGGACGACCCTGCCGGGGCTCTACGCGGTGGGGGAGACGGCCCACACGGGCATGCACGGGGCCAACCGCCTCGCGTCGAACTCGCTCCTCGAGGCCGTGGTCTTCAGCCGGCGGGCGGCCGGTTCGGCGATCGCGGAGCTCGACGATCGCCGTGCCGCGCTCGGGCCGGCGCCCGATCCCGCGTGGCACGGGAACGAGGCGGGTTCCGTTCCCGAGGGCGTGCTGCTCGACTACAACTGGGACGTTGTCCGCAGGCTGATGTGGGACTATGTTGGTATCGTGAGAAACGAACGGAGGCTCGTGCTCGCTGGGGCCCGCATGGCCGGGATAGCTGAGGAGGTCGACGACCTGTTCTCGCGCTACCCCGTGAGCGGCGACCTCCTCGAGCTCAGGAACATCTGCCTCGTCGGGGATCTCATCATTAGAAGCGCCCTCGAGAGGAAGGAGTCGAGAGGGCTCCACTTCATGGAGGACTTCCCCGAGCGCGACGATGAGCATTTCCTCAGCGACACCGTCGTCGTCAGGAACGCGTGACCATGAAATCGATCAGGACATTCAGTCTCTTGGCCCTCGTGGCTCTCCTGGCGAGCCTCGTGCCGGGGTGTGCCGAAGGAGGCGATGAGCAGGTGATGAACGATGCGAAAGGTACGGGCGACGTTCGCCGCCCGGTCGTGGCCGGGGCCTTCTATCCCGGCGATGCCGCCACGCTCGCCCGCGACGTCGACGGGTATTTGGCTTCCGCCGGCGCCTCCACGGTCACGGGCGACGTCGTGGCGATCGTCTCGCCCCACGCGGGGTACGTCTACTCGGGACCCGTGGCGGCACACTCGTACGCCGCGCTCGCGGGCCGGCGATTCGACACGGTGATCGTCGTCGCGCCGTCCCACCGCGTGGCCTTCCCCGGAGCCTCGGTCTTCGGGGGCCACGGGTACGCCACGCCGCTCGGCGTCGTTCCGGTCGACCGCGAGCTCGCGGACGCGATCCGGGACGCCGACGGTTCCTTCGTCTACGAGCCGCGGGCGCACGAGGCCGAGCACTCGCTCGAGGTGCAGGTGCCGTTTCTCCAGCGGACCCTCGGGGAGTTCGAGATCGTGCCGATCGTCATGGGCGATCAGGCGGCCCCCGCGGCCCGCGCCCTCGCGGCCGGGATCGCGGCGGCCGTCGAGCGGGCGGGCGCCACGAAGCGCGTGCTCCTCGTGGCGAGCACCGACCTTTCACACTTCCACGACGACGAGACGGCGCGCCGCATCGACGCGCGCGTGCTCGAGGCGGTCGGCGACTTGGATCCCGAGGGGCTTCTGCGCTCGCTCGCGAGCGGCGAGTGCGAGGCGTGCGGCGGGGGGCCGACCGCGACCGTGATGATGGCGGCGCGCGAGCTCGGCGCGGACTCGGCGGAGGTCGTGAGCTACGGCACGTCGGGCGACACGTCCGGCGACAAGAGCCGAGTGGTCGGGTACATGGCCGCCGTGCTGACGCGGACGACGCTGGATGGAGACGCGGGCGGAGGCGCCCGCGCGGAGGGAGAGCGCGGCGCTGGCACCGAGGCTCCTGTGCCGTACGAGGGGCTCTCGCACGACGAGAAAGTGGAGCTCCTCAGGCTCGCGCGACTGGCGATCGAGCGGGCCATCGCCGGGGAACCGCCCCCGACGTCCGAGCTTCCGTCGTCGGCGCTCGACACGCCGTGCGGGGCCTTCGTGACGCTCAACAAGCAGGGGCGGCTCCGCGGCTGCATCGGACACATCGTGGGTGACGTCCCGCTCCGCCGAACCGTCGGGGGGATGGCGGTCGAGGCCGCGCTGCGCGACCCGCGTTTCCCGCCGGTCTCGGCCGAGGAGATCGGGGAGATCGAACTCGAGATCTCCGTCCTCTCGCCGCTCATCGAGGTGACCGACGTCTCCGAGATCGAGGTGGGGCGCGACGGCCTGATCATCCAGGAGGGCGCGAGGCGCGGCCTGCTCCTACCCCAGGTCGCGACCGAATACGGTTGGGATCGTGAGTCCTTTCTCGACCACACGTGCAGGAAGGCCGGTCTCCCCGCTGGGCGCTGGCGGGAGCCGGGAGTTCACATCGCCAGGTTCACGGCGGAGGTGTTCGGCGAGCGCGACGTCGGGGTCGGAGGCTAGCGCGTCGCGGTGCCGCGGCGATGCCGCCGACGGGACCGCCCGCGACTCGGCGCCGCGGAGCCAGAGCGGGCATCGGGGAGCAGCGACGATGGGGTACGGAAGGAGCAGGGCGGCAGGCGTGGTTCTCGTGGCCGCGGGGCTCGTTGTCCTCGCGCTCGGGATCGTCGGGATCGCCTCGGGTCGAAGGGCCGGAGGGGGATTCGGCTTCGTCGAGCCGAGGGAGGCGAGCCACTGGGAGAGTCTCGAGGACGACTGGGTGAAGTGCGGGCTCTGTCCGAGGCGCTGCGTGGTGCCCCCCGGCGGCCGGGGGTACTGCGAGGTTCGCGAGAATCGGGACGGGATCTACTACACCCTGACCTACGGGAACCCGTGCGCGGTTCACGTCGACCCGATCGAGAAGAAGCCGTTCTACCACTTCCTGCCGACGACACGCTCGTTCTCGATCGCGACGGCCGGCTGCAATCTCGAGTGCAAGTTCTGCCAGAACTGGCAGATCTCGCAGGCGAGGCCCGAGGAGCTCTCCAACGAGTACCTTCCGCCTTCGGCGGTCGTCGAGTCGGCGATCGCGAACGGTTGCGCGACGATCGCGTACACCTACTCGGAACCGACCATCTTCTTCGAGTACATGCTCGACACGGCGAAGCTCGCCCACGAGCGTGGCGTCCGGAACGTCTACCACTCGAACGGGTTCATCAACCCTGGACCGCTTCGCGAGCTGACGCAGTACCTCGACGCGGCCAACATCGATCTGAAGGGTTTCAGCGAGGAGTACTACGCCGACATGAGCGACGCGTCGCTCGCGCCCGTGCTTCGCTCGCTCAAGATCCTGGTCGAAGACGGTGTGCACCTCGAGCTCACGACGCTCCTCGTGCCGGGCGGGAACGACGATCCCGAGATGATCGCCGAGATGTGCGAGTGGATTCGCGAGAACCTCGGGGCCTCGGTGCCGCTCCACTTCTCCCGTTTTCACCCGCAGTATCGTCTCAGAGACCTACCCCCCACGCCGGTCGAGCGTCTGGAGACGGCCCGGCGGATCGCGCTCGACGCCGGTCTCAAGCACGTCTACATCGGGAACGTCCCGGGGCACGACGCCAACAGCACGTACTGCCCGCAGTGCGGCCGGAGGCTGATCTACCGGATCGGCTACGACGTCGACCCCTCAGGGCTCGATTCGGGCGCGTGCCCGGTCTGCGGCACGGCGATCGAGGGCGTCTGGGAGTAACAATGACGGTGTTGACAGCCGGCGCCCCCATCGTCTAGAGTCTTACCAAGCAGGCGGTTCCGGCGGAACGGCCGGCGACTTCACCCCTTTGCGAGACTCACGAAGGAGGCACAGATGCGTCTTTCTTTGGTGGCCATCTTGATCGGCCTCACGGCGGCCACCGCAGGTGCGGAGGTCATCAACGTCCCCGATCCCGACGAGAGCATCCGGAGCATTCAGCAGGGACTGCTCCGGGCCGACCCGGGTGACACCGTGCTCCTGTCGTCGGGCGTCTTCGACAGCGTCAGCACCTTCCTGACGCCCTGGGGCCTGAAGACGGCGATCGCGAGCATTCCGGACGGCGTTATCCTCATGGGCGTCGACCGCAGGGACTCGAGGATCGACTACACGAACGCCGAGTACGGCATTCTCTGCATGGACGTCGGGGAGGAGACCCGGATCGAGAACCTCAGCATCGGGGGCGGCATCGGCCGGGACCAGGGGCGTGCGGACGACGCCGACGTGAGGACCCTCGTGGCTGGCATCACCTGCCTGAAGAACGCGAGTCCCACGATCAGGGATCTCTCGATCCAGGAAGGCGCGACCGGGATCATCGTCAATGAGAACTCGGCGCCGATCATCGAGACCTCCGTCATCGCGCGAGGCAGCCACCACGGCGTGTACGTCTACATGAACGGCGCCACGCCGGCCGTCATCGATCACGTTTCGCTCGTGCAGAATTTCGACATGGGCGTCTACGTCTTCAACGGCTCGGTGAGCGTGAGGAACTGCTCGATCACTCACAACGGCAAGCACGGCGTGAAGTCGTACCTCTCGGACCCGATCCTCGAGTACAACAACGTCTACTGGAACGATCGAATCGACCCCGACTCGCAGACCGGCCCTCTCAACTACGGCGGGCTCGACGATCTCACCGGCGTCGACGGGAACATCTCCGTTGAGCCGTTCTACTGCGACTTCTTCGGATCCGCAGGCTACGACTACCACGTCTGCTTCGAGGAGTCGCCGAACTTGGAGGCCGACGAGTTCGGCGCGTTCGTGGGCGTCTACGGAGGTGGCTGCGACAACTGCGTGTCGTCGCCCGTCGAGCCGACGACGTGGGGAGCGATCAAGGCCCTCTACCGCTAGACGAGGGAAGACGGCCGCGCCGGGGCGCAATCGGACGGCCGACACGACGCGACAATGCGGCGCCCCGCCTCTCGAGGCGGGGCGCCGCTCTGTCGGTGCGCCGCCACCGTCGTTCTCGGACCTCTACGCGGCGCGCCCGAGCCGCACGATCGGGACGACGAGCCCGACGAGCACGGCGGCGTTCAGGAGGGAGAGGGCGCCCATCGTCCCGGGGATTCCCATGACGGGAAGGAGGATGACGCCCGCGAAGACCGCGCCGACGGCGGATCCGGCGAGATCGGTGCCGTAGAGCCTGCCGCCCGCCGTCGACGGGACCGCCGCGTCGGTCGCGAAGAGGCGCGCGGCGAGCGGGAACTGCGCGCCCGCGAGCACGGCAGACCCGACGACGATCAGCGGGAAGAGCCCCGCCCAGACGGCCAACGCGTCGGGGGGGAGCCCCGCGAGGCCTGTGAGCGTCGCGGCGAGCCCGAGCGGAACGCAGGCGATCGCGAGCTCGAGGAGCGCGAACGCACGCGGTCCGGCGCCCCTCGCCGCCGCGCGCGCCCCGAGCCAGCCGCCCGCCGCGAGTCCGGCCATGAAGGCCGCGACGATGAGCGCAAGGCGATGGTACACGTAGCCGTAGAGGCTCTGGAAGGCGATGAGCGCCGCGATCTCGAGGCTGATCTCGGTCAGTCCGACGACGAAGACGGCCACCAGGACATTGCGTCTGAGCGTCGAGCGGGCGGCCTTCCGGACGAGCGCCGGGGCACAGAGCGCGACCGCGAGCACCACGGCCACGATGAGCGCGTTCCCGAGCGTGAGGAACCGCGGCGCCGCGCGCACGAAGGCAGGCGAGCGCGAGAACTGGCGGTTCCACAGCACGGTCGAAAGGTAGACTCCGGCAGGTGACAGGTCGGTGTTGAGCGGCGAGTCCACGTCCTCGATCGCCCGGTCGAGAGCGGCGACCCTCTCGCTCGAGAACCGGTCCGCGAGGTAGTAGCCCCGCGTGTGGATGACGTCGAGCCGTCTCTCGGCCACCCTCTCGATGAGGAGATCGACGTCGCGCGCGGACGTGGCGCCGGGCCCGGCGATGAAGTGGCACGGGTCGCCGGGGAAGATCGCGACCTCCTCGAACGCGGAGGCGAGCGTCGTCCGGACGCACGCGAGGAAGCGGGCGAGGTCGGGACCGATGTAGTTCTCGGCCGACGAGACCGCCAGACCCAGGAGGCCTCCGGACGCGAGAACTCGCTCGGCCTCGCTGAAGAAGCCGGCCGTGTAGAACCGGTTGAGCTGGGCGGTGGTGGGATCCGGGACGTTGACGATCACGACGTCGTACGTTGCGTGGGCACGCTTGACGAAGAAGCGGGCGTCGACGTAGTGCACCGTGACGCGCCCGTCGGCGTGCCCGCCGACCATCGCGTCACCGAACTCGCTCGCCGCCGTGCGAACGAGTGCGGGATCGAGCTCCACGAAATCGACCGACGTCACGGTCGGGTGCTTGAGGATCTCGTCGATCGTCCCGGCGAGCCCGCCTCCCAGGAGCAGCACGCGCGAGGGGCCGGGGTGGGAGAGGAGCGGGAGGTGGACGGCCTCCTCGGCCGCCAGACGGTCGGGCGCCGACGCGACGAGGACGCCGCTCTCGTAGATGCTCTTCTGGGTGCCGGCCTGTGTCGCGACGATCCGCCCGTAGACGGAGTTGGTCTGGGATCGGAACCCGAGGTCCTTCCACGCGATCCCGACGGTCGCGTCGTCGACCGCGGGGGAGAGGGCAAGGAGCACGATCGAGCCTAGGGCGACCGCCACCGCGGCGGCTCGGACGCGCGCCGGGGACGTGCCGGGGACGGCCGAAGGGGGATGAGCGATCGCGAACGCCGCGGCGGCCGTGAGGAAGGCCATGAACGAGGCGATCCTCACGGGATCCCAGTGAGGGAGGAGGACGAAGCTGACGAGGATTCCCCCGACCGCCGCGCCCGCGGCCTCGAGGATGTAGACCGTCCCGATCGCCGACGGTGCCCGTTCTCGGGACAGCGCCGCGACGCCCACGGCGAACAGGAAGCCGGCGACGAGGGTGAAGGGTGCCAAGGCGATGATCGAGGCGAGGAAGAGCGTCCCGGGGCCGGCCAGCTCTCCGGCGCCGACGCCCACGGTGTCTCGCGCGAGGCGGGCGACCACGAGGGCGACGGGCGCCAGTACCGAGAGCGCGAGAAGGCCGCGGGCGAAGGCGAGTCGAGGTGAGCCGATCCGACCCGCGAGTGGCCCGACCAGCGCGCTCCCGGCGCCCGTGAAGGTCAGCCAGACGGCGAGCGCGAGCCCGAACGACAGCTCGTTGCCCCTCCAGGCGACCATCAGCTCCCTGAGGAGCAGGACCTGAACGGTGAGGGATGTCGTGCCGGCGAGCGCGAAGGCGGTCCGGAGGGCGGCACGCGGCGCGCCCGCGGGCGTCCCTATGTCGGTTCTCGGTGTGGGCATCCTCACCGTCAGTCTAGCAGACGCCGCGCGGCGCGGTCGAACCATTCCTCACGGGAACTTCCGACGCGGTCTGCGGTTAGCCAAACAGAAAACGGTTGACACTCCCGAGAATCGTCTGCTAGCCTTCGTCGCGGAAGGAGTCCCGCCGCCGCGGCTCCTGGCATTGCACAGAGCGCCGCCAGTGGGGAACTACGCCCCGCCGACGCACCCGTGTCTCTGCCGCCGTCCGGGCCGCCGAACGCGCGGGAGTGAGTGATGGCAGGTAACGTCAGCCGAGAGGCCAGCCGGCAGACGCCCCGCGGCGCGAACTGCGCCCCGGGGCCGCCGTCGGCGCTCGCGCGGATGATCGGTTGGTACCTCGAGCGCTTCAAGCGGCCGGAACCCATCTCTTTCGGGGACGCCTTCAGGAGCGTCGAGAAAGTCCTCGTCATCCCCGAGCCGGGGGTCGCGGGGGCTCTCTTCGCGATGCCCACGCTGCGGGCGATGCGGCGCGGGTGTCCGAAGGGGAAGATCGCGGTCCTCGCCCGCGATGAGGACCGAGAGCTCCTGGAGGGCTGCCGCGAGATCGACCGCGTGATCGCCTACTCGCTACCGAGCGGCGTCCGCCGCTACTCCGCCTATCTCTGGCTCGGCCGCAAGATCCGCGGCTACGGGTTCGACATCGCCATCATCCTCGATCGCCAGTTCGACGTCGAGCGCATGTTCCTGTGCTACCTCTCCGGCGCGACCGTCCGCGCGGGTCTCCAGAGCCCAGAGAGCCACTCGTTCCTAAACCTCGAGGTCAGCACGAACGTGCCGGGGAAGGCGCGGACGCAGCCAGGACTCGAGATCGCGCGCGTAATGGGGATCGACGTGTCGGGACTCGATCTCACTTGGGACGTGCCCGAGCGGGAGCGGCGGCTGGCCGAGCAGCTCGTCCACTTCCGCAAGCCCCGCGAGGACGAGCTCCTCGTCGGGTTCGATCCAGGGCCCGGACGCGGCGGGACCTCGATCACGGTCGCGCAGCAGGCGCGGCTCCTCGACAAGCTCTGCTCCGACTACCGCGCGAGGGCCATCCTCCTCACGGCTCCCGAGCACCACGGGCTCGTCAAGACGCTCGAGTCGATGCTGTCGCGCGAGCCGATCGTCGTGCAGCAGCGGAAGATGCGCGATGTCGTCGGCCTCCTGGGCCAGTGTGACCTGTTCGTCGCGGGCAACACGGACCTCGTCTACTTCGCGGTGGCGATGGGTATCCCGACCGTGTCGCTCATGACGCCTCTCGAGATGGCCGAGGCCGCGCTCCTCGACTCGACCTTCCTGCAGGTGGTCGAGCTGACCCCCGGCGAGCGATTCCCGATCGCGGAGTTCATCGAGAGGACGCAGGCCGTGCTCCTGGCCAGCAGCACCTGACAGCGCGAGGTACGATGAGGCTCTTCCTGAGGCTCCTGGGCTACGTGAGACCGTACTGGCGCCGCCTTCTGGCGGCGTTGGCTTGCATGGCCGTCTTTGCGGTCGTCTCGACGGTCTCGCTCGGCATGATCCTGCCGTTCGTCAACATGCTCTTCGAGCCCGACGCGCTCATGGAGGAGACGGGAGGAGGGAGCGCCGGCGGCCTCGCGGCGGCCGACGGGGAGGGCGGTCTCGCGGCGGCCGATGCGGAGGGGGGGCCTGCGACGACCGATGCGGGCGGCGCTCGCAGCGCGGTCGTCGGGAACGCGGGACCTTCCGATCCGCTCTCGGCGGTGACGGGGGGGGGCGCGGCGCCGATCGAGGGGTTCAAGGAGACCGTGCGGGTCCGCGTTCTCGCGTTCTTCGCGAGCGACTCGCCGGACAAGGCGATCGGGAAGATCTGCCTCGTGCTTCTCGTCGTGTTCCTCATCAAGAACCTCTTCGGGTATCTGCAGACGTTCCTCATGATCACCGTCGAGCAGGGCGTGATCCGCGACATCAGGAACGTGCTCTTCTCGCACCTGTCCGTGCTCTCGCTCTCGTTCTTCCACGGCAAGCGCACCGGGCAACTCATCTCGCGGATCACGAACGACGTCGGGCTGGTGAAGCGGGCTCTCGTCGCCACGTTCGCGAATCTCTTCCGGGAGTCTCTCCTCGTTGTGTTCTACCTGGGCATCTCCTTCTGGATCAGCTGGCGGCTTGCGCTCATCACCTTCGTCGTGATGCCGCCGTTCTTCCTTCTGGTCGCCAGGATCGGCCGGAGGCTGCGCAAGCGGAGCGCGAGGATCCAGGAGCGAATGGCCGACATCACGTCGACCCTGCAGGAGTCGATCTCCGGGATCAGGGTCGTGAAGGCGTTCGGGATGGAGGAGTACGAGCAGAAGCGGTTCTTCAAGAACACGTGGGACTTCTTCCGCGCGACGATCCGCATGGAGCTTCTGGGAGCCCTCGCGGCGCCGCTGGTCGAGTACCTAGGTGTGATCGGCATCGTGCTCGTGCTGTGGTACGGCGCGAGGCAGGTCCTCCTCGAAGGCGGCATCGGTCCCGACTGGTTCCTCATCTTCCTCGCTTCGACGCTCTCCACGATGCAGCCGCTCCGGAAGATCTCACGCGCGAACAACGAGCTCCAGGTCGGTCTGGCGGCGGCCAAACGGATCTTCGACGTCGTCGACACACCTTCGTCGATCGTCTCGAGGCCCGGGGCGCAGGTGGTCGCGGGATTCGACGATCGTGTCCGCTACGAGGATGTCTCGTTTCGGTACGACACTGGCGACGACGTCCTCCGATCGATCGACCTCGAGATCAAGCGGGGCGAGATCGTCGCCATCGTCGGGCCGAGCGGCGCCGGTAAGTCGACGCTCCTCGATCTCCTGCCGCGGTTCTACGATCCGACGGCGGGGCGGATCACGATCGACGGGCGGGATCTCAAGGACGTCGACCTCGCGTCGCTGAGGCGGCTCATGGGGATCGTGACGCAGGAGACGATCCTCTTCAACGACACGGTCAGGAACAACATCGCGTACGGCCTCGAGGGCGCCGGGATCGAGGAGATCGTCGCCGCGGCCCACGCGGCCAACGCCCACCGTTTCATCGAGGGCATGCCGAACGGGTACGACACCGTGATCGGCGAGCGGGGCGCCATGGTCTCCGGCGGCGAGCGGCAGCGCATTGCCATCGCCCGCGCGATCCTCAAGAACCCGCCCGTGCTCATCTTCGACGAGGCGACGTCGTCCCTCGACACGGAGTCGGAGCGGCTCGTGCAGGAGGCCATCGAACATCTGCTCTCGGGCAGGACGGTGCTCCTGATCGCGCACAGGCTCTCGACCATCAGGAACGCCGACCGGATCGTCGTGATGGACGGCGGGAGGGTCAGGGAGACCGGCACGCACCAGGAGCTCATGGACTCGGGGGGGCTCTATCGGCACCTCTACGACATGCAATTCAGGGACGAGCCGATCGGTCCGCGCTCGAGAGCCGGATAGGACCGCGGGCCGGGCCGCGCTCGAACGGATTCTCATCGTTCGAACGAGCTCGATCGGTGACGTCGTACTGACCGAGCCCGTGATCGCGCTCCTCCGTGAGGCGTACCCGGCCGCCGAGATCGGTTTCGTCGTCAAGAAAGCGTACGGGGATCTCGTCGCGCACAACCGTGACCTGACGCGCGTCCACCTCCTCGAGGGGAGCTCGCTCGGTGACCTCCTCTCGCTCGCTCGCTCGATCCGTGCGCAGCGGTACGACGCCGTCATCGATCTTCACAGGAACGTGCGGAGCGCGGCGATCGCGCGACGCTCGGGAGCGGGGATCGTCTCTGCGTACGAGAAACGCGAGCGCGCGGTCGCCGTTCGGGTCCGATTCGCCCGGGGCAGCTTCCGGGCGTCGCGTCGGCTCGTCGACCGCTACCTCGGAGCCCTGGCACCCCTCGGCGTGGTTCCCGAGTACCGAAGACCTCGCTTCCACCTGGGCGCGGACGACCGAGCCGCCGCGGGTGATCTCCTCGCGGGCGCCGGACTCGCCGGCGCCCCGTACGCGGCCGTCGTCCCCGGCTCGGTCTGGGCCACGAAGCGCTGGCCCGCCGAACGGTACGCCGTGCTGACGCGCCGTCTCGCTGAGGAGACGGGTTTGAGTGTGCTCCTCCTGGGTTCCGCCGGCGAACGGACGCTCTGCGAGGCCGTCCGCGCCGGGTTCCCGGACGCCGTCGTCGCTGCCGGAACGACCTCGCTCGGGGTCATGGCAGCGCTCATCTCTCTCTCTCGCCTCTACGTCGGAAACGACAGCGGCCCGACTCACGTGGCTATGGCGCTCGACGTTCCCACGGTGGCGATCTTCGGGCCGACCGATCCCGGGCAGTTCGACTTCCGCGACCACGCTCTCGTGTACGCAGATCTCCCGTGCAGCGCGTGCTCGTTCTACGGGGGCGAGCGATGCCGGCTTCGCCACTGGGACTGCATGGAGACGATCGCCGCCGACGACGTGCTCACCGCGGCCGTCGGTCTTCTCGAGTCGAGAGGGGGGAGTCCTTGAGGTGTCTCGTCGTCCAGACCGCGTTCCTCGGAGACGCCATCCTGACGCTCCCGCTCGCGCGGCTCGTCCGCGGCCTCGAGGGCGTCACGTGGGTGGGCGTCGTCGCGGCACCGGCGGGGGCCGAGTTCCTGAGGACCCAGCGCGGTCTCGACGAGGTCCTCGTCTACGACAAGCACGGGGCGGACGGCGGAGCGCGCGGCGTGCGCAGGATCACCGGGACGCTCCGCTCGCGCGGGGTCGACGTGGCGTTCGTCCCGCACCGGTCGTTCCGGAGCGCGCTCGTGACGGCGCTCGCACGGATCCCGCGCCGCGTCGGCTTCGACGAGAGCGGAGGGCGCCTTCTTCTGACCGACCGCGTGTCGTACCGCGCGTACCCGCACGAGATCGAACGGACTTCGAGCCTGATTCGGATCGTCGGAGGGACGCTGCCCCGCGGTCGGGTTCCGTTCGAGATCGACGTGCCGGCGAACGGTGCCGAGGTCGTCGACGAGGCGCTCGGCGGGCTCGGGGTGCCGCGCGACGCGGCGGTCGTCGGAATCGCTCCCGGCAGCCGGTGGCCGACCAAACGCTGGGATCCCGTGAGGTTCGCGAGCGTCGCCGACGCGCTCGTCGATGAGACGGGCGCCGCGGTCGTGCTCGTCGGAGGCGCGGGCGACGAGGAGGCGGGGGAGGCCGTCGCCGAGAGCATGCGGGTCGCGCCCGTGAACCTGATCGGGCGGACGTCGATCGCGGCGTGGCTCGGGCTGATCGCCCGGGTCCAGGTCCTGGTCTCGAACGACTCCGCCGCGGCGCACGCCGCCGCCGGCCTCAGGACACCGGTCGTCGCCGTCTTCGGCCCGACGGTGCCCGAGCAGGGCTACGCGCCCTACTCCGACGTGGCCCGGGTCGTCGGCGGTGACGTCGACTGCAGGCCGTGCGGTCGGCACGGGGGCGAGCGCTGTCGGCTGGGGACGATGGTTTGCATGGCGGAGATCGGCGTCGACGATGTTCTCGCTCCCGCGAGGGAGCTCTTGGGGAGGGCGTGACGCATGCGCCGCTCGCTCGTGATCACCGACTCGCGCGTGTGGAACGCGGAGACGGAATACGCCCTCTCCGTCGCCCGCGCGGAGGCCGAGATCGGGGTCACGGTCGAGGTCGCGGCTGCGCCGGGGAGTCCCGCCGCCGTCCGGATCGCGGACCCCATCGGGCTCGTCGAGCTCCCGGGCCCCGCCCCGTCGCGGTCGCCGGCGGACTTCCTTGCGAACGTCCGGACCATCTCGGAGGCGGTCGGCAGGCTCGCCGTCGACGTCGTGCACTCGTCGAGCTCGACGGCGCATCTCGTGGCCGCGCTTGCCGCAGGCTCGCGCGCGCGGGTCGTGCATCTGAGAGGGAGCGCGGCGGAACCCTCTGGGCGCGCTCTGAACCGGTACCTCTACCGCAGAATGACCGACGCCGTCGTCGTCTCCTCGTCGCGCGTCGAGGACTGGGTGGTCGAGCGCCTGGGCGTTCGGCCGGATCGCGTGAGACGCATTCTCGCGCCCGTGCCGGACGTATTCTTCAAGGTCGGCGAGGGAGACGACGCGCTCCGCGCTGAACTCGGGCTCGGCGCCGGCGTTCCCATCGTGCTGAACGTCGCGAGGCTCGCCCCCGTCAAGGGGCACGACGTGCTCCTCGAGGCCATGCGCGGTGTCCTCGAGGAGGTTCCCGACGCGGTCCTCATGCTCGTCGGCGAGCCCTGGTCGGGGCAGCCTGCCGCGCTTGAGGCCCGGGCGCGCGAACTCGGCATGGAACGCTCGGTCGTCTTCGCTGGTCGCCGCGAGGACGTTCCGAGGTTGCTCGCCGCGTCGACGGTCTGCGTTTCGTCCTCGATCGGAAGCGAGGAGAACTCCCGCGCGGTCGGGGAGTACATGGCCTCGGGCCGTCCTGTCGTCGCGACACGCGTCGGGGTGATCCCGGAGCTCGTCATCGACGGCCTGACCGGGGTTCTCGTTCCGCCGTCCGATCCCGAGGCGATGGCGCGAGGTATCAGGACGGTCCTCACGGACCGGGCGATCGCGCGACGGATGGGCGTCGAGGGGAAACGCGTGGCCGAGGAGCGGTTCTCGCTCTCGGCGTTTCGGCGCGGCCTCCTCTCCGTGATCGAAGGAGTGGAGGGAGACCGATGAGGACCGCGCGCGACGGATCGGAGCACGCGGGACTTGAGGGAGACCGATGAGGATCGCGTTCGTCAATTCGATGCGCTCGCTCGGCGGTGGCGAACGATGGATCGTCGAGGCCGCCCGGGGACTCGCCGACCGCGGCCACGAGATCGCTGTCGCGGCGCGATCGGGGAGCGAGCTCGCGCGTCGGAGCAGGGCCTCGGGCCACGCGACGATCGAGCTGCCGATGAGTGGCGACGGCGATCTCGGTTCCGTCGTCCGGCTCTCGAGCTGGTTCGCGCGGAGGCGATCCCAGATTGTGTGCGCGAGCGTCCAACGGGCCGTCCGCATCGGTTCCCTCGCCGCGAGGCTCGCCAGGGTCGCCGCCGTGGTCGAACGGCGCGGCCTCTCGTTTCCTCCGAAGATCTCCGCTCTGAACCGTTTCACCTACGGGCGCCTCGTGAGCCGGGTCATCGCGAACTGCGCCGCGATCAGCGACGGCCTCCTCGAGACCGGTCTCCTGCCCGCCTCGCGCATCGTCGTGATTCCGAACGGGATCGATCCGGACCGGGTCCCGACGGGCGGGGGCGAGGCGGTGCGCGAGGAGCTCGGCGTCGCTCCCGACGCGCCGCTCGTGGCGATCGTCGGGCGCCTGGTGCGGGACAAGGGGCACGCGGACGCCTTCGCCGCCTTCGCGTCGGTCGTTCGGGAGCTGCCGCGGGCGAGGCTCCTCGTCGTGGGCGACGGGAAGCTGCGGGACGAGCTCCGCCACCTCGCTTCCGGCATCGAGCCCGCCGGCTCGATCATCTTCGCCGGGCACAGGCCCGACGTCCCGGCGATCCTCGACGCTGCCGACGTCGTGGCGGTGACGAGCCTGCGCGAGGGCATGCCCCACGTGATCCTCGAGGCCATGACCGCCGGCACGCCCGTCGCGGCGACTACCGTCGCGGGCATCCCGGA
Source organism: bacterium (assembly GCA_025774545.1). Classification (GTDB taxonomy): domain Bacteria; phylum Joyebacterota; class Joyebacteria; order Joyebacterales; family Joyebacteraceae; genus JALGVU01. The sequence goes on from JALGVU010000001.1 coordinate 61,970, forward strand.
GATGATCGAGGGCGGGCGCGACGGGATCCTCGTTCTGCCGGACTCACCCGAGGAGATGGCGCGGGCCCTTCTCACGATCCTCACGGACGGGGAGCGTGCCGCACGGTTCGCCGAGGCGGCGAGGCGCCGCGTCGAGACGGAGTTCTCGCTCACGGGGATGATCGACCGAGTCGAGCGCTGCTTCGCCGAGGAGATAGAAGCGGTGGCGCGGGGGGAGCGATAGGCGCATGGGGAAGAGGGCGTTCCATCCGGCCGACGTTCGCGCGATCCTCGTCGTCAGGCTCTACTTCGTGGGCGACGTTCTGCTCGCGACGCCGGTCCTGGAGGCCCTCAGGGCGACGTTTCCCGATGCTGGCATCACGACGCTCATCAAGCGGAGGGCGCGCGACGTGCTTCTGGAGAACCCTCACGTGGACGAGGTCCTCGAGTACGACGCCGTGCCGCACTACCACAGCCCGCGGTGGCTCTGGCGGCTCGCCCAGACCTTGAGGCGCCGGCGGTTCGACCTCGCCGTCGATCTCACAGGCGACATGAGAAGCTCCTGGCTCCTGTTCGCCGCCGACCCGGCCTTCCGCGTGGGGGTGAACCACGCCGGGGCCGGTTTCCTCCTGGACAGGAGGAGGCCCTACCGCTCGCCGGGACACGTCGTCGACCACCTCGTCTCGGTGGTCGAGACGGTCGGCGCGGGCGTCACGGGGGAACCGTCCCCCAGGATCTACCTCACGCTCGACGAGATTTCGAGGGCGGGCGCGCTCCTGGCTGAGGGCGGTCTCGGCGACGGCTCACCGTTCGTCCTGATGTCGCCGGGCGCCAATTGGGCGTACCGCCGGTGGCCGGCCGATCGGTTCGGGCGGCTGGCGGCGCGTGTCCTCGAGCGGACGGGCCTCCGGAGCGTCGTCGCGGGGACGGCGGAGGACGCCCCGCTCGCTGAGAGCGTGGTCGCGGCGTCCTCGGGCGCGGCGGTCAGCGTCGCGGGCCGGACGGGGCTCCGAGAGCTCGCGGGCCTCGCGGGCCTCGCGCGCGCGTTCGTCGGGAACGACAGCGGCCCGATGCACGTCGCGGCGTCCCAGGGCACGCCGGTCGTGGCGCTCTTCGGTCCGAACACGCCCACGCGGTTCGCCCCGCGGGGCGCGCCGTCTCGCGTCATCTGGCCGGACTACCCATGCAGTCCGTGCAGCCAGAAGCGGTGCGTGCGCCGCGAGGACCCGTGCATGGAGTCGATCGAGGTCGGAGCGGTGCTCGAGGCGCTCGAGGAGCTCCTCGACGGACGGCGAGGCCGTCCGCGGGCGCCGGTCGGCGACGAGCGGAGGAGCGAACCTCGGTGAACGTGCGCGCGCGCGACGTCGTCTTTCTCTCGACGAATCACTGGACGGGACTCCCGACCAGCAAGCAGCATCTCGCGGCGGTCCTCGCGCGATCGCGGCGCGTCCTGTACGTCGACCCGCCGATCGACGTCTTCTCGACCCTCGGGCGTCCCAGACGCTGGAGGAAGCTCAGGGGGCTCGCGCGGGTCGACGAACGGCTCTGGGTCCTTTCGCCGGTCGCGCTCGCGACGAGCCGGGACCCCGAATCGAGACTCGCCTTCCACCGGCGCTATGCCCCGCGCGTGCGGCGGGCCGCTCGCGCGCTCGGCTTCGTCGCGCCGATCGCGTGGTCGTTCGCCCCGGAGCATCTGGGATACGCCGGGGCAATCGACGAGTCGCTCCTGATCTACCACGCGGCCGACGAACCCGCGGCGACGAGCCCCGATCCTACCGCGACCGGCGCCATCGAGCGCGATCACATGGAGGCCGCCGACGTCGTTCTCGTGGCTTCCCGGGCGCTCCTCGATGCCAGGGCCTGGACCGGGAAGGCGCACCGTCTTCCGAACGCGGCCGACGTGAGGCACTTCGCGCGCGTGCTGGCGGGCGACCCGGAGGCGCCGGCCGAGCGGCTCGCGGCAGCCATCCTGCGCCTGCGGCAGCGGGCGGCGCGGGTGGGTCGCGTGACCGGGAGGCCCTCGATCCTCTTCGGCGGCGCCGCGTACGAGTGGTTCGACGAGACGCTCTTTCTGGGGGCCGCCCGCGCCCGTCCCGATTGGGACTTCACCGCGGCCGGCCCGGTCGGCCGGGCGCTCGCGCGGGCGAGGCTCCCGCCGAACGTGACGCTCCTCGGGCGGCGGCCGTACAACGAGTTCCCGGAGCACGTCGCGCTCTGCGACGTCGCCGTGATCCCTCTGAGGGAGGGTGAGCAGGCGCGGAATTGCGACCCGATCGTGATGTACGAGTACCTTCTCTGTGGAAAACCGGTGGTGGCAACGCCGTTCCCGGCAGCGCTCGAGCGCCGGCCGCTCGTGAGGACGGCTCGCGGACTCGACGGGTTCGTGCGCGAGATCGAGGAGGCTCTCGAGGAGATCGACGACGCGCCTGCTGCCCGGGAGCGCATGGCGTTCGGCTACGCGAACACGTGGGAGGACCGAGCCGAGACCGCTCTCGGGCTCATCGCCGAGGCGGCAGGGGCGTCCGAGGATGCGACGGGCGGGGGTGCGGCATGACACGCGGGGAGACGCCATGACGCGCGGGTGCGGCATGACACGGGGGTGCGGCATGACACGCGGGGAGACGCCATGACACGGGGGTGCGGCATGACGCCCGGCTGCGGCGTGACACGCGGGTGCGGCGTGACGCCCGGGGAGGCGGCATGAGGAGGGCCGCGGGCTTCTTCGACGGCGTGCAGGCGTTCGGGTTCGGGGCCGTGCTCCTCGCGCTCCCGATCTCCGAGGCCGCGAAGTCGATCGGTCTCGGTCTCGCCGTCGTCGGCTTCGTGGGGAAGCTCCTCGCCGGTCACCGGCCGAAGCTCGGGAGCCGGTCGGCCCACGCGGTGCTCGCTCTCTACCTCGCGCTGGCGGCGCTCTCGGTCGCGTTCGCGGACGGCCAGTTCCGGAGACCCGAGGAGCTGGTCACGCTTGCGTCGACGCTCGTTCTTTTTCCGCTCGCGCTCGACGCGTGCCGCGCTCGTCCGAGCCGCCGCGTGCTGTTCGTCGGGCTCATCATCGCTGGCGCGACCGTGGCGGCTCTTCTGGGATACGCGCAGGCCATGATCGAGGGGAGGCTCAGGCTCAATCTCCCGTCGGTCGAGAACCCGATCCCCGCTGCGGAGTACCTGGGCGCCGCCCTCGCCGCCGGCGTGGGGCTCGGGTTCTTCGAGCTTCGCGCGGCGATCGTGGGGCCGCTCATCGGGTTCTCGTGCGGAACGTACGTCCTGGCGCTCCTCATGACGAAGTCGCGAGGACCGCTCGTCGGCGCCGTCGTCGGAACGGCCGCCGCGGTGGCCGCAAACATGAGACGCCGGTACGCGCTTCTCCTGGTTGCCCTCGCCATCGTCGCGCTCGCGTGCTTCGCGCGCCTGAACCCGGAGTCGCGCTTCGTCGGATACCGCGTCACGGGCGACATCCGGGTCTGGACGTGGAGCCAGACGATCGACCGCATCCGGGAGCGACCGTTGCTGGGGCACGGGCTCGGGAGCTTCTCGCGTCTCGGGATTGTCTACCGGGACGAGGCCATCGTGGAGCCTCAGGTCAACGCGCACAACGTCTGGCTGAACGCCGCCGCGGAGACGGGCATTCTCGGATGTGGCGCGCTCTCGCTGTTTCTGGTAATAGGTATACGTGACGTCGTTCGCGCGATCCGGCGCGCACGCGGGGGGCGGCTCGCCCGGGCGGTGGGCGTCGCCGCGCTCGCGGCGTCGCTCGCGCTCGTCGCGTCCGGGCTCTTCTCGGTATCGACCGACGCTGAGCCGGGGATGCTGCTCTTCGCGCTTCTCGCCATCGGAGCGGCAGGAGGCTCCGGGAGACAGACCTGATGGGCACAAGACGACTGGCCGTCTTCCTTGACAGGGACGGGACGATCAACGTCGAGCGCGGCTACGTGACTCGGCCCGAGGACCTCGGGTTGATCGATGGCGCCGGGGGCGCGATCCGTGCGCTGAACGACGCGGGTCTCCTCGCCGTCGTGGTCAGCAACCAGTCGGGCGTCGCGCGCGGGCTCATGAGCGAGGATGACCTTGCTCGAGTGCACGAGGCGCTCGAGCGGCTCCTCGAACGGGAGGGCGCGCGGCTCGACGGCGCCTACTACTGTCCGAATTACCCCGAGGGCGTCGACGTCCGATTCACGCGGGACTTGTCGTGCCGCAAGCCGAACACCGGGATGCTCGAACTCGCGGAGCGCGAGCTCGACGTCGACCTCGCCCGGAGCGTCATGGTCGGCGACTTCGCGACCGACATCGAGCTGGCCAACCGCGCCGGGATGCCGGGCGTCCTCGTGCTGACGGGGAAGGGAACCGAAACGCTCGAGCGAGCGGCCGAGCTGGGGCTCGAGATCGCCGCCGCGGTTCCGGACATCGGCGCGGCGGTTGCGTGGATCCTCGAACGGGGGCGCGCGGACGAAGGAGACGGACGATGACCGCACGTGACCCATTGTGCCTGAAGCGGGGGTCGCCCGACATCGGTCCGGGCGCCCCGGGACCGCCCGAGGGCGCCCGGACCGATGTCGGACGACCCGGTGTCGGTCGGCACCGGGTGCGGCGCGCGGGCCTCGGGCGGTCCCGGGCCCGACGCGCCGCGCTCGGGCCGACGAGCGTCCGTCGGCTCGCGCTCGTCGTCTGCGCTGCCGTCCTCGTCCTCGCGTCGGCGACGCCTGCGGGCATCCCGGCGCTCGGGCCCGCGGGGGACTCGGTCGTCCCGCCGTTCGGCGTCGGCGAACGTCTCGAGTTCGACATCAAGTACGGCTTCGTCGGCGCCGGGACGGCCATCATGAGCATCCCCGAGCTCGTCCGCGAGCGCGGCTACCTCTGCTACCGCATCGTCTCGTCGGCGGAGTCGAACGCGTTCTTCTCGGTCTTCTTCACCGTGCGGGACGTCGCCGAGTCGTACCTCGACGTGCGGGACCTCGTCTCCCGCCGCTTCGAGAAACGGCTCCGCGAGGGCGATTTCCGATCGCACGACGTCGTGCTCCTCGATCACGATCGGAACGTCGCGATCTACCCCAAGAAGAAGGACCGCGTGATTCCGCTCGCTCTCGACGCGCAGGACATCCTGTCGTCGCTCTACTACGTACGGATGATGGACCTCGAGGTCGGGAAGTCGATCTACATCGAAAACCACGCCGACAGGAAGAACTACCCGCTCGAAATCAGGGTCATCAAGAAGGAACGCATCAAGGTCCCTGCGGGGACGTTCGACTGCCTGGTCATCGAGCCGATCATGCGCGCGTCGGGGCTCTTCCGGCACGAGGGGAAACTCACGGTCTGGCTCTCGGACGACGCGCGCAAGATCCCGGTTCTCATGAAGAGCAAGGTCGTGATCGGATCCGTCTCGGCCGTCCTCACGGACGTGAAGTACGCGCGCGACTGATCGGATTCGCGACCGAGGAGGTCACATGCCGTCACAGTTTCCGGAGGCCGATCTCAAGAGGCTGTCTAGGGTGTCGATCCACGAGCGGGGAGGGAAGGTCCGCGTCGAGGACCTGGTCGACCCGTACGATCCCGGACCCGAGTTCGACCGGTTCCTTGCGACCGTGCCGCGCCTCTTCGCGGGCGCCGACCTCGCGTCGGCCGTCGACGCCGTCGCGCGCGCCGCGAGGGGCGGCAGGGCGGTCGTGGTGATGTACGGTGCGCACTTCGTGAAGTGCGGTCTGTCGCGTCTACTGATCGATCTCATGGAGAGGCGCGTCGTCACGGCGCTGGCCACGAACGGCGCGGGGGCCATCCACGACTTCGAGCTAGCGGCGTGGGGAACGACTTCCGAAGACGTCGCTGCCGGGCTCGAGGACGGGAGCTTCGGCATGTGCAGCGACACGGCGGACGCGATGAACGCGGCGGCGGCGGCGGGGCGACGGGACGGCCAGGGACTCGGCGAGGCCCTCGGAAGGAAACTCGAGGAGATGGAGGCACCGCATCGCTCATCGAGCATCGTGGCGCGCGCGCACGCCCTCGGCGTCCCGCACACGATCCACGTGGCGTTGGGGACCGACATCATCCATCAGCACGCGACGGCGAGCGGAACCGATCTCGGCGAGACCAGCCTCAGGGACTTCCGAATCCTGGCGGCTGTCATCGGTGATCTCGAGGGAGGGGCCGTTCTCAACATCGGGTCGGCCGTGATCCTGCCGGAGGTTTTCCTGAAGGCGCTCACCGTGGCGAGGAACCTGGGCGGAAGCGCGGCGGGCTTCGCGGCGATCGGCATGGACATGAACGAGCCCTACCGCGCCGCTGTCAACGTTGTCGGCAGGCCGACCGCGCAATCCGGCATGGGGGTTGCACTTAGGGGGCGGCACGAGTTCCTCTTCCCGCTCTTCTGGGCGGCCGTTCGCCGGGCGCTCGACGCGGGCCGCGTCCCGGAAAGATAGTTGACACAATCGGAAGTCTGTGATACACTTCAATTAACCCTGCGAGCGACCAGACGACGAGATCTGGCATAGAAAGGACTCGTATCGCCCCACTGCTAAGGGTATGCCTCGAATCCTAGAAGTGCCTTGAAACGGCATGCGAGGGACGCGCCGGGAGTGCCCGGAGAGCGTCTCAATGCATTCGAGTCAGGCCACCCTTGGCAGAAGTCGTGAGCGAAGAAGCAATGCCGGGTGCGACCTGAAGTCGACGCCCGGCTTTTTCTTTGGCATCACGACCGGACAGCGAAGAGAGGGGCACCTGAGCCGTGTATTTCGTCGACGAGAGATTCGGGTACGGTGTGGTCGAGGAGTACGCTCGGGGATCCGAGGAGCGGGAAGGGCTACTGAGGGGAGCGTTCTATCGCAGGTACGTCAAGCGACCGTTCGACGTCGCTGCAAGTGCGCTCGGCGTGGCAGTGCTCTCACCCTTCTTTCTCGTACTCTCGATCCTGATCAAGCTGGACTCACCGGGTCCAGTGCTTTTCAAGCAGCTCAGGGTGGGGAAGGACGGGAGGCAGTTCTGGTTCTACAAGTTCAGGTCGATGGTAGTGAACGCGGAGGAGATGAAGAACAAGCTCATGCACCTGAACGAGCTCGAGGGCCCCGTGTTCAAGATCAGCGACGACCCCCGCATCACGAAGGTCGGCCGCTTCCTCAGAAGGACGAGCCTCGACGAGTTGCCGCAGCTTCTTAACGTGCTCCGCGGCGACATGAGCCTCGTCGGACCGAGGCCGCCGCTTCCCGGGGAGGTGGAGAACTACGAGAGCTGGCAGAAGGAACGGCTCTCCGTCTGTCCAGGGCTGACGTGCCTGTGGCAGGTGAGTGGACGCAATCACATCGGGTTTACGGAGTGGGTCCGGCTCGACCTCGAGTACATCCGTCGCCAGTCGTTCGGACTCGACGCGAAGATCCTCGCCAGGACACTTCCTGCCGTGATCTCGCGAAAGGGGGCGTACTAGGCCCAGTGCTCACGAGGACCGCGGCCGTCGCTCGCGGCGCACATGAAGCAGAACCGGATCCGGCAGCGGGTGCGCGGTACTGGACCCTCACTCACACCGCAGCGCTGCCGGATTTTCATGAGCCCGAAGCCCCCTTTCGTTTGACAGCCTGCCGGGCTTTCTCTAGGCTGACGGGACGTTCCGCGGTCGAGAGGGTCAGCCCCGGCTGGAAGGAGATCGAGCAGGCCTCGCACGGTGAGTCAACCAGACGCCAGAGCAGACGCCCCTGACGGATCCCCGAGCGAAGAAGCGGCCCGCGCCCGCTCCCGGACGCGATGGCTCCTCCTTCTGATCGTGGCGCTCGCCGCCGTTCTGAGGTTCTACCGCCTCGGGTTCCAGAGCTTCTGGATCGATGAGCTCCTGACCATCCAGGCCGCAAACATCGGTGAGCGGCTCGGCTTCCTCGAGATCTTCTGGAACATCCAGGGTCCGATCCACGCGCTTCTCGTGCACGCGATCGGCGGCCTCACGCTCGCCGAGGCCCCGCTCAGGAGCGTCTCCGCCGTCTTCGGTGTGGCGACGGTGCCCGTCGTCTATCTCCTCGGGACGGCGCTCGCCGACCGCCGCGCGGGGCTCGCGGCGGCTCTCCTGCTCGCCGTCTCGCCGTTCGCGGTGTGGTACTCCCAGGAGCTCCGGAACTACTCGATGCTGATCTTCTTCGCGAGCGTTTCAACGCTCGCGGCCTGGAGGATCCTGGAGGAGAGGGCCGGCGGATGGGTGCTCTACGTCGCGGGCACCGTCCTCGGGGTCCTCTCGAACCTGGCCGCGGCGTTCCTCGCGATCGCGCACAACGTGTTCGCGGCGCGGAGGCTCCTCGGGAGCCGCCGCCTGCTCGGACGCTGGGCGCTCGCACACCTGGTGATCCTGCTGCTCTTCGTTCCCACGGGGCTCGGGCTTCTGCGCTGGGTGCGCGTCGACCGGGTGGGAGAGCGGGTGACGCTCGCTTCCACGGCGGAAGACGCGGAGCTCCTGCGGGGGGCGACGACCTTCACACCCGCGGCGCTCCCGTACGCGTTCTTTGCGATGAGCTACGGGTACTCCCTCGGCCCCAGCATGCGCGAGCTTCACGTGGAGTCCCCGGCCCGGGCGTTCGCGCGGAACGCGCCGCTCGTGGTTCCAGCGGGCCTCGCGATGGCGGCCGCGTGCCTCCTCGGCCTCCGTAGGCTCTGGCGGACGCGGCGAGGGCTCGAGCTGGCGCTCGCCGTCGCCGTCGTGCCCCTCGCCGGGGCGGTGGCGCTTGCGCTCGCGAACGTCAAGCCCTTCAATCCGCGCTACGCCTCGGTGGCCCTGCCGGTCCTCGTCGTCGTGGCCGGATGCGGGATCACCTCGCTCAGGAGGCGCTGGGCGAGCTTGCTTTGCGTGGTCATCGTACTATTCTGTATGGTGTCGCTTGGGAACTACTTCTTCCGAGGCGACTATCGGAGGGAGGACGTGCGCTCCGCCGCCGCGTTCATCGAGGAGGCCGAGCGCCCCGGCGACATCGTCCTCGCGCCCGTCGTGGGGGAGCTGTTCCAGCTCTACTTCGAGGGGGACGCCGAGGTCTTCCTCATCTACCCGGGGCAGGCCGCGTCGGACGCCCTCGTCGCGGAGCGGATCGAGGATCGAATCCCGGGCCACGATCGGCTGTGGTTCGTCGAGTCGCGGCTCTGGGCGACGGATCCCGAGAGGCGCATCCCCTCGTACTTGACGGAGCGGTTCTCGGTCATCGAGGAGCGACGGTTCGACGGGGTCCGCCTGTCGTTGCACGACCTCGGCCGACGAGGCCGGCAGCTCGATCGAGGCGACGGGCAGGAGGAAGGGGCGCCTGCCGATTCAGCCGGCGAATGAGCGTCGGTTCAGCCGAGGAGATCCGCGGGAGCCCGGCGAGGAGCCTCCCGTCGGACGACGGATCACGCGAGAGGGCCGAGGCCCCATAACGGTGGCACGAGTTATGCTTTAGATCCTCTCGTCGAGCGCGCCCGCAGTGAGCGGGATGCGCCCTCTTGGTGGATGGGGGACACGGACATGACACGGAGAACGACGAGGCTGGGCTTCGCCCTCGCCGGTTTGGCCCTCTGTCTCGTTGGGACGGGGTGCGGCTCGAGAGGCATCCCGAGTGGGCAGGAGGTCGTCGCCGCGGCGGAGAGGCCGGCGGGAGTGCCCACGTACCGGCTTCGCTTCGGCGACGAGATCAACATCTACTTCCTCACGGCCACTGACATGAACTACGGCACGCCGATCACGCCGAACGGCACGGTCGTGCTTCCCATGGGAGGCGAGGTCCTCGCCGCGGGCAGGACCGTCAAGGAACTGTCGACGTCGATCGAGGAACACATGGCCGCGTATCTTCTCGACCCGTCGACGTCGGTCTCGCTCCGTGAGATCGCAGACGTCTACGTCTACGTCATCGGCGAGGTCGAGAAGCCGGGCCGGTACGCGAGCCAGGGCGGGCTGACGGTGACGGCGGCGCTCGCGCAGGCGGGCGGAGTCGAGGCGTCCGGGAGGCAGAGCAGCGTGATGGTCGTCCGGACGAGCGGCGTCGACGAGCCGATCGCGTTCCGGGTCGACGTCACGAAGGTGCTGTCGGGACGAGACCTCCTGGAGGACGTGGCGCTCATGCCCGAGGACGTCGTCTACGTGCCGAAGTCGGTGATCGGCCACGTCGGTCAGTTCGTCGATCTCTTCTTCACGAAGATAGCGCCGGCGCAGCTGTTCTACCTCCGTCAGTGGGAGATCAACCGGCGCGCCGGCATCAAGTGGGTGGAGTAGGGACGGCCACCCGGGGTCACCCGAGGGGACGAAGCTTGGACGGAAGACCGGAATACGCCAGCGAGACCACTCTGCTCCGCGACATCGTCTACGTCGTGTGCAAGCGGTGGCTCGTTCTGCTGGTGCTCGCGATCGTCGGCGTCACGATCGTCATGCACGGAACGATGACGTCGGTGGCGTCGTACCAGGCCAAGGCGAGAGTGCTCGTGAAGCGGGTGCCGCAGGCCTACACGATGCCCACGGAGTCGCGCGCGATCCTGAGGCGGTCGGAGGTCGTGAACTCCGAGCTTCAGATCATCATGAGCTCGGCGGTGGCCGAGGCGGTCGTCGACCGACTGGGCCTCGCCACCGGGGACGACCGGGCGATCGCGATCTACCGGCTCGAGCGACGGATCCGCGCCAAGGCGCTGCCCGAGTCTGACATCATCGACATCAGCTACCGACACCGTGATCCGGAGATGGCGGCGCTCATCGCGAACACGGCGCTCGACGCCTATCTCGACATTCGGAAGAACGTGGCCATCAACTACGACGCGGTCATCTACCTCGACGTGCAGTCCAATCGCCTGCGGGCCGCGAGGGACTCGATCGCCATGCAGATCGCCGACTTCGGCGGGAACCGGGGCCAGCTCTCGAAGGGCATCCTCTCTCAGCAGCAAATGGGGCTCACCAATCGATTCCTGAACGATCTTCTCTCGGTCGAGCAGAGGATCGAAACGAGGGAGGTGCAGCTCGAGCTCCTGGACGAGTGGCTCGAGTCTGAGTCCGACGCGTCGCAGGTGCCGACGCCCGAGCTCTACGCGATCGCCACCGTGCGCGAGGGGAAGATGCGACTCGTCGGTCTGGGTACGCAGCTCGCCGACGCGCGGGCCCGCTACGCGCCCGACCACCCGGAGGTGCTGGCGCTCGAGCGCGAGATGGACGAGACCGCGCACTTCCTCCGGGCAGAGGTCGAACAGGCGGTGATGCGCCAGCGCGTCGAGCTTGACGCCTGGCGGGCCGAGAAGAGCACCATCGAGGGTGTGCTCGCGAAGCTGCACGCCGACGACGAGGCCGTCTTCGAGGACCAGATCGTCATCCGGATGCTCGAGCACGAACTCTCGATCCGGGCCGATCTCTATGCGATCGTGATGGACCGCCGCGAGCAGTTCAAGATCACCGCCGCGACCGATCCTAATCTCCTGAACATCGGCATCGTGTCGCGCGCTCAGGTCCCCGCGCGTCCCACGGAACAGCCGATCAACATGAAGGTCGTCGTCGGGGTGTTCACGCTGCTCTTCGGCGTCATGCTGGTCTTCGGTCTCGAGAAGACCGACCACTCGCTGGAGCGCCGCGAGGACGTCCAGCGCTTCCTGGGACTCAAGGTGCTCGCGTCGATCCCCGACCGCAGATCATAGAGCGGAGGGCCGTTCGTTGTACGTCGATTTCTATCACCTCGTCGAGAAGCCGTTCGAGCTGGGTCCGGATCTCCGGTACCTCTACCTCTCCGCCCATCACCGCGAGGCGCTGGCGCACCTGACCTACGGCGTGAAGGAGCGGAAGAACTTCGTTCAGCTCACCGGCGAGGTCGGCATGGGCAAGACGACGATGCTCGACGCGCTCGTCGACGGGCTCGACGTGACGACGAAGGTGGCCAGGCTCTCGTACACGACCATCGGGGAGAGGGACCTCCTGCTCGAGCTCTCGCGGGAACTCGGGGTCGAACCGCCGGGGGACTCGAAGATCGAGATCCGCCGCGGGATCGAGGAGTTCCTCGACGGCTGGACGAGGGAGGGCAGGAACACTGTCTTCATCATCGACGAGTCGCAGAATCTCAAACTCGAGGTCCTCGAGGAGGTGCGGCTCCTCTCGAACCTGCGCTCAATGGGGCTCGCGGGCCTCCAGATCGTCCTGGCGGGACAGCCGGAGCTTCGGGACAAGCTCGAACTCAGGGAGCTCCGGCAGCTCCGCCAGCGGATCGGCATCCGATACCACCTCGTGCCGCTCTCCCGCGCGGAGACTGCCGAGTACATCGCACACCGCCTGACGGTCGCGGGCGCCTCGGACGTCCGTCTCTTCGACGGGGCGGCGCTGGACGCGATCTTCCGCTACTCTGAGGGCGTCCCGCGCGTCATCAACATCGTCTGCGACGCGGCGCTCCTGGCCGGCTATGCCGAGAACAGGAGGCGCGTCGGCAAGAAGCTCATCCTCGAGTCGATCGAATCGATCGAGGGGCGGCGGATTCCCGAGCGGCCGACCCAGGACGACGAGCGGGCCGACGAGCACCGGGCCGTCGCGCGGATGGTGTCTCGCGTCAACGGCGGAGGCCGGAAGGAGCGAGCGCGATTCGCCGACGCGAGGGCCGAGAGGCCGCCCGATCCCGGTGGTCCCGTCGTGGACGCGATCGCGGCCCCGCCGGCAGGAGCGGACGTCGGAACGCCACCCGAGCCGAGCCGTGCCGCGGAACTCCCGCCGGCCGAGAGGGCGCCCGACGATGTTCTGAGCTGGAGCCGAGCCGAGCCGCGGCGGCGGAGGCTGACGATCCCCGTCGGCGGTCTCATCGTGGCGGTCTTAGCTGCGGCCGGCTATCTCTACTTCGATCAGGACGTCCGGCCCGCGGCGCTTCTCTCGTCGTGGGCGGAGCGCGACAACGCCCGCATCGCCGAGCAGCCGTCTGGGCTCGGGCGGGCCCACGCCAACGCGGAGACCGGTGTCCTCGGAGCGATCCAGGAGGCTGGCGTGTCGGCTCACGAGCGTTCCGCGTCCGGCGACGCCGGCGAGAGGAACGGCGAGGCCGCGCAGGTCCCCGCTGGCGAGGAGCGGCCGACGAACGGAGGCCGCACGGGCGCCGAACCCGCGAGCCCTTCGGAGGCCGGTTCCGGTCCGGCGAGCGGCGATCCCGATGGCTCCGAGCTGGGAGACCCGGCGCCGGCGAACGTCGGGGCGGGGAGTGCCGGATCGAGAGTCGCGTCGCCCGAGCGTGCGGGGGCCGCGAGCCCGGCGCCCGAGGGGACCCGGGAGGATCGGCGGCCGGTGCGCCCCCCGGCTCCCGCGCAGACGGAGCGTTCGGACGACGGAGCCAAGGCCTGGATCGACAGCGGTCCGGTGGTCGGACCCGGAGGCGCCTACGCCGTGATCGCGAGATCGGTGAACACCGAGGCGGGGGCCCGCGCGGAGGCAGCCCGACTCGAGGAGAAGAGCTTCGGTGTTGAGATCGCGGAGGCCGACCTCGACGAGAAGGGGATCTGGTACCGCGTGATCATCCGGGGCGGCTTCCCGACGTTCGAGGCGGCCCAGGAAATCCGCGCGATGCTCGGAAGCTCCGGGTACGGTGGGGCTTGGATCATCAAGCGCTAGGGACGGTAGGATCCGTTCGGCGCGCATCCAGTGAGGGAACGATGAGCAAGATCTCGAAGGCGATGGACAGGTCGCGGCAGGAACACGCCAGGCGCGACGGGAGCCCGCCGGTGCTTCCGGATGAGCGGGCTCGCGCGCGGCGGCTTGGGTCCGGCCGGCTCGCCCTCTCGTCCTCGGAGGAGTACCAGACGCTCGCGTCCGAGATCTTCCTCGCGCTCCCTCAGGCGGAATGCAGGACGGTGATGTTCGTTGCCTCGGTCTCGGGCGAGGGTACGAGTCTCGTCGCGCGGGAGTTCGCCGCGTCGTTGGCCGCTCAGGGCGAGGTGGAGACGCTCCTCGTCGACGCGAATCTCCGGAAGCCGTCGCTGCACGACTTCTTCAGGACGCCCCGTGATCCGGGGCTCGCCGACCACATTCTCGGGAACGCCCCTCTGTCCGATTGCCTGAAGGGGATCGGTGTGCCGCGCCTGACGCTCCTGACGGCCGGTCGGCCCGTGGTGTCGCCGCCGCGCGTTCTCGGCCATCCGCGGATGGAGGGGATGCTGACGGAGCTCCGTAGGCGGTTCTCCTGCGTCGTGTTCGACGTTCCATCGGTCCTCTCGTATTCCGAGGGCGTCTCGCTCTCGCGGGGCGTCGACGGCGTGGTGGTCGTGATACGCTCCGGCAGGACCAAGCGCGAGCTGATCCAGCACGCGCTCCACCTTCTCGACGGTGCGGGGGCGAAGGTGCTCGGGACGGTGCTCAATCGCAGGCGGTTCTACATCCCACGGTTTCTCTACGAGCGAATCTAGCCTCCCGAGACGCCGTGTCGGCCGTCCTGCCGCAGCGGGAGGCGTGTTCGCGAGGCGTGGATGCGCGGCGGCCGTGCTCTAGCCGCCGCGACCTGTTTTCGGGAGATCCGGATGAACGGGATCGGTGAAACGCTGCACCGGCTCTACGAGCGGTCGGAGGACTACCTCGGACGCTCGTGGCCCGCCTGGTTGGTCGCCATCCTGTTCTACGCCGCGGCCTCCAACGTCCTCATGACGCGCGCGAGCTTCAAGACGCCGCTCCACTTCGTCGTCTTCGTGATGGCATTCACGATCCTCGTTCTCACGCTCATCAAGGTCGAGTGGGCGATTCTCGGGCTCGTTGCCATGATCGCCTTCACCCGTCCTGGCTTCAGTATCGGTCCCATGAGGACCTTCCACGTGAGCGGCTTCAACGTCGCGCTGGTCGGCGTGTGGATCGTCTACCTGGCTCGCTACTCGATCGACCGCGAGATGGCCTCGCTGGGACCGATCGTCAGGAAGACCGCCGTCGACAAGATCGCCATCGCCTACGTCTGCCTCGTCACGATCTCGGCGCTTCTCGGAATCAACAAGAACGTCGATCCCGTTCGATTCGGCGACGTCATTTCGAACGCCGATCCACAGATGAGGGTGCTCCTCTACTACAAAGAGCAGATCCTCTACTTCGCGTGGTTCTATCTGGTCATAACGCTGACGCGCAAGCCAAGAGATCTGAGACGCCTGGCGGTCGTCTTCGCGATCGGGGGGCTTCTGGTGGCCTTGGTCGGCCTCTACAACCGGTTCACGGGGAGCATGCAGTTGGCGGGGGCCGACGCGCAGGCCGAGGCCGGAATCGTCGGCGGCCGCTTGAAGTCGGTCGGCTTCCTCGGCGTCGGGCATCCCAACTTCTTCGGCGCGCTGCTCCTCATGACGTTGCCCATGTGGTTCTTCATCGTCGACCACGTCAAGGGTTTCTTCCGGAGGCTCTTCTGTAACCTGGCGATCCTCTCGGGTTTCTTGGCGCTCCTCTTCACGTTCTCGAGGAGCGCCTGGATCGGGATGCTCGCGGGGCTCGCGATGCTCGGTATCACCGACAGGCGCGCTCTCGTGAGGATCGTGTTCTTCCTGATGCTCTTCATGGTCGTCGCGCAGGGGCTCTCGCTGACGATCGCCGACATGGGTGTCATCGATCTCATCGGCGGCCGTTTCAGCCAGCTCAGCCGGAGCGGCTACTCCGAGCGTCCCGAGATCTTCAAGAGCGCCTTCACGCTCATCAGGAGGAACCCCATGACGGGCGTCGGGCCGGGGGCCTATCCGTGGCACGCCGACACGGACTGGCGAGGCGGGGGCCGGCCCGTCCTCCAGGCGCACAACGTCTTCCTGACGATCGCCGCCGAGATCGGTCTTCCGGCGCTCATCGCCTGGGCGGCGCTCCTGATCGCGATCTTCGTCATGGCGATCAAGAACCTGAGGGTCCTCTCGCGCGTTCCCGGATACGGGTTCATCGCGCAGGGCGCCTACGCGGCGCTCTTCGCTACGACCGCGCAGAGCTTCTTCGTGCACCTCTTCACGGACAGAAACGTCGGGTACGCCTACTTCACGATGATCGCCATCATCGTCGTCCTCAATCGGTTCGTGCGGGAGGGACGATTGACGGCGTCGGGTGAGGTGCTTCCCGAGGGCACTCCTCCGCAGCCGCGTTCGACGGTCTGGGTCGAGTGATGGGAGCCAAACCGCGCGTCCCTGAGGCGCTTCCGAGCGAGATAGCGTTTGTGACCGACGCGCGCGCGTGGGGCGGCGCCGAGGTCTACCTGACGCAGCTCCTCGTCGGGTTCCGGCGGCTCGGCATCCGCACCAAACTCTACTGCGCCGATCGTCGGGTCATCGACGATTGGGCCGACGATCTCAAGAGCCAGGGCATCGAGGTCGCCTTCTTCCGGCCGACGAAGGAGTTCAACCCCCTCGGCGTCTTCGTTGCCTGGCGGTGCCTGCGAGGCTACGAGTTCGTTCACGTCAACAAGACGCAGACCAGGAACTCCCTCCCGGCGATCATCGGCGCGCGCCTCGCGGGTGCTGCGACCGTCGTCACGACGGAACACCTCGCCATCCCGATCGAGTCCCACTACCCGTTCGGCAGGGCGATCATCACGACGCTCGCCCGAATCACGAACCGGCTCGTCGATCGCGTGATCGCGGTCTCGGAGCTCTCCCGCACGATGCTGATCGAGAACTACTCCCTCGATCCGTCGACGATCGTCACCGTCAGGAACGGAATCGACCTGGCGCGGTTCCGGGGGGAGTTCGACTCGGCTCCTTTGCGCCGCGAGCTCGGCCTCGCTGAGGACGATCTCGTGGCGATCTTCGTCGGGAGGCTGACGCCCCGGAAGGGGCACGCCTACGCTCTCGAAGCGGCGCCCTCGGTTCTCGCCGCGATTCCGGGCTTCAAGCTCCTCTTCGTGGGGGACGGGGAGCTCGAGACGGAGCTGCGCCGGCGGGCGCGGACACTCGGGATCGAGGGCTCCGTCGTCTTCGCCGGCTTCCGCCGCGACATCGCGGAGCTTCTCGCCGCGTCGGATCTCCTGATCCTCCCGTCCGAGAGCGAGTGCCTTCCGCTCACGATCCTGGAGGCGATGGCCTCGGGACTCCCGGTCGTCGCGGGCGACGTCGGCGGCGTGAGCGAGGAGGTCGAGGACGCCGTGACGGGCCTGCTCGTTCAGCCGCGGGACGCCGACGGGCTCGCCGAGGCGATCGTCGCGATTCTCGGCGCGCCGGATCACGGCGCAGGTCTGGGCGCCGCCGGCAGGGAGAAGGTGGAGGCCGAATTCAGCCTCGACGCCTGCATCAGCGGCGTCCTTCGCGTCTACGACGAGCTTCTGAATGAGGTGGCGCGACGATGAGCGACACACGGACGCTCAGGATCCTCAGCGTCAATCAGTGGTTCTACCCGGACAGCTTCGGGGGCATCGAGCGCGTCTCATACGAGACCGCGAGGCGGCTGGCCGCCCGCGGCCACGTGATCGACCTCGTGGGGGAGAGGCGGAGGGCGGACACGCCCGACGTCGAGGAGCTGTACGGCGTGACGGTGCATCGCTACGGCAGCTGCGAGCAGAGCCGCCGATTCGGCGGCCGGACGATCGGGGCGCTCTACCGCTCGCGCCCGGTCATCGCGGGCCTCCTCGCCGAGAACCGGTACGACCTCGTGCTGGGGCAGCATCAGCTGCCGATGTACGCCTACCTGAGAACTGCCCGCCGCAAGACCGTCCCGGAGGTTCAGATCTTCCATGCTTCGTACTGGCGCGAGCTTCGCCTCGAGGGAGCGGAGCGGAACATCGGCAAGCCGCTCGAGACGCTCCTCTACGGGACGCTCGTCAAGCGGGCGGAGGCGGCGGGACTCAGGCGCGCCGACCGCGTCGTCATTCTGTCGGACTTCTCCAGAGAACAGCTCCTCGCGTATCACCCGTTCGTCGACGGCAAGATCGTCAAGATCGCGGGCGGTGTCGATCTCGAACGCTTCCGCCCCGCCGCCGATCGCGCGGCTCTCAGACGCGAGTTGGGTCTCCCGGCGGATCGGCAGATCCTCTTCACCGCCCGCCGACTCGTGCCCCGGATGGGGCTCGAGAACCTGATCGTGGGGTTCGCGGAGGCGCGCGGCGGCTTCCCGAGCGCTCTTCTCGTCATCGCCGGGCGCGGTCGCCTCGAGGACGACCTCCGAAGGCTCGTGGCCGCTCACGGGCTCACGGATGCGGTCTCGTTTGTCGGGTTCGTCCACGACGACGAGCTCGTGAAGCACTACCAGGTGGCCGATCTCTTTGTGCTGCCCTCCCTCGCGTTCGAGGGGTTCGGCATGGTGACCCTCGAGGCCCTCTCCTGCGGCACGCCGGTGATCGGAACGCCGATCGGGGCGACCCCGGAGCTTCTCCGACCACTCTCCCCGCAGCTCCTCCTCTCCGGCACGGAACCGCCGGCGATCCGTCGAGGCATCCACATCCTGCTCGAGTGGCTCTCCGACGCGAAGGCGGCGGAAGAGCTGAGAGCGCGGTGCCGCGCCTACGTCGAGGAGCGGTACGGCTGGGATCGGGCGGTCGACGCGCTCGAGGAGCTGTTCCTCGCGCTCGTCGCGGGCGGAGCAGGATCGTGAGCCGGAACTCACGCATGCGCTGGTTGATCGCGAGGGCGCGGGCGATGACGCCCGCGGAGCTCACGCTCCGCGGGTCGCGCGCGGCCAGGGAGGCGGTGCGCCGCCGCTCCCGTGGGCGACGCGGCGAGGCGCTGCCGTCCCTCCGCGATCTCCTCGACCCTCGAACCGTCGACCTCGATGCCGCGACGGCCGAGACGCTCGTGTCGTCGATCCGTGGCCGCGCGCTCGCGGTCGGGGATCCGGTCGAGACGGAGCGCGCTCTCGGCGCGATCGGCGGTTCTCGGGACGCTGTCGTCCGGGCGGCGGACGAGGTGCTCGCTGGGGCGATCGCGGCGTTCGGCCACGGGACCCTCGACATCGGGACGTCGCCGGATTGGCTGCGCGACCCGGTCAGCGGCCGGAGCTGGCCGCTCGTCTTCTGGCCGGACGTCGACTACCGGTTCGACGACTCGGTGGGCGACCCGCGATACGTCTGGGAGGTCAACCGCCACCACCACCTCGCCACGCTCGGCAGGGCGTTCCATCTGTCGGGGGAGCCGCGATTTGCGACGGCGGTCTGGTCCCACATCCTGTCATGGATCGACCGGAACCCGCCGTATCGTGGAATCAACTGGTCAAGCGCACTCGAGATGGCCATCCGCCTGATTTCATGGGGGATGGCGCTCGACCTCGTCGGGTGCGAGGGAGCGCCCGAGGGTGCGGCCGAGAGGGTGCTCACGAGCGTGTCATTGCAGGCTCACCACCTGTGTGATAATCTTTCCGTTTATGCCTCGTCGAAGAACAACCACCTGATTGGCGAAGCAGTGGGGCTTCTGGCCGCCGGGACCCTCTTTCCGGAGCTCCTCAAGGCCGGCGCCTGGGCGAGGAAGGGGCGGACGCTCCTGGAACGCGAGATCCGGGCACAGGTGAGCCCGGACGGCGTCAGTCGGGAACAGACGTTGCACTACCAGGTCTTCGTGCTCGAGTTCTGCCTGGTTGCGGCGGCGCTCGCTCGCACATCGGGGCGGCCTCTCTCTCCGGCCTTCTTGACGACTGTCGAAGAGATGGGGGTCTTCCTCGAGCGGACGGCAGGCCTCGCCGGCTCGCCGCCCTCCGTGGGCGACGAGGACGGCGGCCGCGTCTACGAGCTCGCCGACGAGACCGAACGGCAGGCGGCACGGGCCGCGGCTTGCGCCGCGTTTGCGGCCGGGCGGCCCCCGCGCGCGCCACTGAGGGAGCGCGATCTCGAGCCGGCCGTGTGGCTCTTCGGGCCTTCCGACGTGGGGGCGTGGCTCTCGTCTCGGACGGGCGAGCCGCGTGGCAGCGCGACCGAGTCGGCCGCCTACACGCTCGGCGGCTACTTCGTCCCCTCATCGGGAAGTCAGCACGGCGTGATCGACTGCGGTCCCCTCGGACTCGGGTCGATCGCGGCGCACGGACACGCGGACTGCCTGTCGCTCTCGATCGCGGATCGCGGCAGGTGGCTCGTGGTCGATCCCGGGACCTACTGCTACCACCGCGAGCGGGTTCTGCGCGATCACTTCCGTGGCACGGCGGCGCACAACACCGTGTGCGTCGACGGGCGCGATCAGTCGGAGATCCTGGGTCCCTTTCTGTGGGGACGTCGCGCGCGCCACGAGCAGCTTGCGTGGGCGTCGGGTGACGGCTTCGACTTCTTCGACGGCGCGCACGACGGGTACGAGAGAACGTCCGGCGTGCGACACCGCCGGAGAGTCGTGTTCGGGAAGAGAGGGTACTGGATCGTCGTCGACAGCCTCGAGGGCACCGGCCGACACACGATCGGGGCGACGTTTCAGCTCGCGCCGGGCCTCGAACCCACCGCGGACGGCGGGCTCGAGTTCCGGCACGCCGACGGGTTCGGCGTCGCGTTTCGCGCGTGGCTGCCGGCGGGGCTTCGCATCGACGTTCTCGAAGGGCGGGAAGACCCGCCGGCGGGATGGGTCTCTCCCGCGTTCGGCGTCAAGCTTGCCGCTCCGGCCGTGAGGGCCACGGGGGAGATCGATCTTCCGGCGACGCTCGTCTTTGCGGTCGTCCCCTTCGAGGGGGAGCCCGAGATCGACGTCGAGTGCCTGACGGGGGCCTGGAGGGACGGCGCGGTGTTCGAGGCGACCTTCCCGGAGGGGCGAGACCGGTGCTTCCTCGGCCGTCCGCCGGCGTCGCCCGGGACCGGCACCTTCGACGGGGCGTTCGGGTTCACCGCCCACCGCGGGGCGGAGCGACGGGCGTACGGGTTTGAGATCAGAGACTGGAAGGACGGCGACGCGGCCGTCCCCCACGAGGAGATCCGCTGCGCGCTCTAGCGGACCCACGCGAGAGAGGAGCACGAGAAGTCACATGCGAGTCAGCGTTCTCGGCCTAGGCTACGTGGGGTGCGTATCGGCGGCGTGTCTGTCCAATCTCGGCCACACCGTCGTGGGCCTCGACGTCAACCCGAAGAAGCTCGAGCCGATCAACGACGGCAAGAGCCCGATCGTGGAGCCCGGCCTTCAGGAGCTGGTGGGGAGGGGCGTGGCGGAGGGGAGGCTCTCGGCGACCGACGACTACGAGACCGCCGTGACGGACACGGAGATCTCGCTGGTCTGCGTCGGCACGCCGTCGATGGAGGACGGGCGCCCGAATCTGAAGTACACGAAGCGCGTGTGTCAGCAGCTCGCCGACGTGTTCGCGAAGAAGGACGAGTTCCACACGGTCATCTTCCGCAGCACGATCCCCCCCGGCACGGTGGAGAACGAGCTGATCCCGGTTCTCGAGCAGGGATCGGGCAAGAAGGAGGGGGAGGGGTTCGGCGTCTGCTTCAACCCGGAGTTCCTGCGCGAGGCGTCCGCCGTTCAGGACTTCCATCACCCGCCGAAGATCGTGATCGGGGAGACGAGTCCCGGGAGCCGCGCGGGCGACGCGCTCGTGGAGCTGTACGCCTCGATCGAGGCTCCGCTCGTCAGAACCAACCTCAAGGTCGCGGAGATGGTCAAGTACGCCGACAACTGCTTCCACGCGATCAAGGTCTGTTTCGCGAACGAGATCGGGAACCTCTGCAAGGGGCTCGGCGTCGACGACAGCCACAAGGTCATGGAGATCTTCTGCCTCGACACGCAGCTCAATCTTTCGCCCTACTATCTGAAGCCGGGGTTCGCGTTCGGCGGCTCGTGTCTTCCGAAGGACCTCAGGGCCATCGTGGGGATGAGCCGCGATCTCGGGATCGAGTGCCCCGTGCTCAGGGCGGTGACTCCGTCCAACAGGCTCCAGATCGAGCGGGCGATCGACTCGGTCCGCAACACGGGGAAGAGGAGGGTCGGCGTGCTCGGCATGAGTTTCAAGGCGGGGACGGACGATCTGAGGGAGAGCCCGATCGTCGAGGTCGTCGGGACACTCATCGGCAAGGGCTACGAGCTGTCGATCTACGACAGGAACATCTCGTGGGAGGCGCTCCTGGGATCCAACCTCGGGTTCCTCGAGCACGAGCTCCCGTACGCTCAGCGGCTCAAGGCACAGACGGTCGACGAGGTCATCGAGCGGTCGGACGTGCTGGTCGTGGCGAACTCCTCCGATGAGTTCAAGCACGTCCCGGAGAAGATGCGCGACGACCAGATCCTGATCGACCTCGTCCGGATCGTCGACGATCCCTCGAAGGTGAACGGGAAGTACGTCGGGATCGCCTGGTAACGCGCGAGAGCCCCTGACGTTCAGGGGCGCGCATCGGAGAGTCCCTTTGAAGGGCAAGAGGCACATCGTCATCATCGTCGAGAACCTGCCGGTCCCGTTCGATCGACGCGTCTGGCTCGAGTCGACGACGCTCAAGGCCGCCGGATACGACGTCAGCGTGATCTGTCCGCAGGGCAGCGGCGGGGCCTACAGCGAGCCGCACGAGGAGATCGACGGGATACACATCTATCGGTACAAGCACCCTCCGCCCACGACGACGAAGATCTCCTACGCGTGGGAGTTCCCGTACTGCTGGTTCAACAGCCTCAGGCTGGCGCTCGGGATTGCGAGGAGGGAGGGCTTTGACGCGATTCACGCGTGCAACCCGCCGGACACGTTCTTCCTGATCGGTGTCATCTTCAAGCTCCTCAGACGCTCGAAGTTCGTCTACGACCAGCACGATCTCTGCCCCGAGCTCTACCTGTCCCGGTTCGGCGGGAGGAGGGCGCTCTACTTCTGGCTCCTGCGGTTGCTCGAGTGGGTCACCTACCGCTCGGCCGACATGGTGCTCGCGACGAACGAGTCGTACAAGGGACACGCCGTCGAGACGGGGAAGGTCCCGGCCGACGACGTCTACGTCGTCAGGAGCGGTCCACGCCTCACGCACTTCAACCCGGTGCCTCCCGAGCCCGAGCTCAAGAGGGGACGGAAGAACCTCGTGTGCTACCTCGGCGTGATGGCGCCGCAGGACGGCCTCGACTACCTGCTCCGCGCGGCGAGGCACGTCATCGACGTCGTCAACCGCCGCGACGTGCACTTCGTCCTGATCGGGAGCGGGGACTCGTTCGAAGCGGTCAAGAGCCTGAGGGACGACCTCGGCCTGGCCGACTACGTTGAGATGACCGGCCGCATCCCCGACGCGGACGTGCAGCGCTACCTCTCCACGGCGGACCTCTGTGTCTGCCCGGATCCGAGGAACCCCCTGAACGACGTCTCGACCATGAACAAGGTCCTCGAGTACATGACCTTCTCCAAGGCCATGGTCTCGTTCGATCTGATCGAGAGCCGGTTCTCGGCGCGGGACGGAGCGCTCTACGCGAGCCCGAACGACGAGATCGAGTTCGGCGAACGGATCATCCAGCTCCTGGACGACGACGAGCTTCGGGAGGAGATGGGGGCGCGGAACCGGAAGCGGATCGAGGACGAGCTCTCGTGGGAGCACACGAGCAAGGAGCTCCTCAGGGCCTACGGCGTGCTGTTCGGAGGGAGCGAGGGAGCGGAAGGGAAGGGATGATGGGTCCCCTGGGGTGCGTCGTCGCGGTCACGTACCGGTGCGACGCCAGATGCACGATGTGCGACATCTGGAAGCAGGAGGTCGACCGGGAGACGGAGCTTGCGGCTTCCGACTACGCCTGGCTTCCCGCGTCGCTCCGATCGATCAACGTCAGCGGGGGCGAGCCGTTTCTCCGAGACGATCTCGTCGAGATCGTCTCGGTGATGCGGCGGGCGTGCCCGAAGGCGAGGATCGTCATCTCGACGAACGGGCTGGCGCCCTCGCGGATCGAGCGCATGGTCGGCGAGATGGGGGACGTCGCGGTCAGGGTGTCGGTCGACGCTGCGGGGTCCCTGCACGATGAGATCCGGGGCGTCGACGGCGCGTACGAGCGCGCGATCGAGACCGCTCTCAGGCTCCGGGCCGCGGGCGTCAGCGACCTCGGGCTCGCCGCGACCTCAACGGAGGGGAACCCCGGCGAGCTCAGGGGAGTGAAGGAGGTCGCCGACGGTTTCGGCATGGAGTTCGCCGCGAGCGCTGCCCACAGCTCGCCGATCTTCTTCGGCGAGCACGAGAGCGAGCGGCCCCACTCGGACCGTGCGGTCGCGGAGATCGCCGGGATCATGAGGGAGTGGCTCAGGTCGCCGAGGCCGCGTGACTGGGCGAAGGCATACTACATGCGCGGCCTCATCGACTACGTGCAGGGCAAGCCCAGGCGCCTCGCGTGCCGGGCCGGTCTGGACCTCTTCTTCCTCGATCCGAAGGGTCTCGTCTACCCCTGCAACATCTCGGGGACCCTCATGGGGAACGTGAGGGACGGGAGCTTCGAGGACTTGAGGCGGGCGACCCGAACGGAAGTGCGCCGCAAGGTGGCGGAGTGCCCGCACCAGTGCTGGATGATCTGCACGGTCTCGCCTCCCATGTGGAGGAGGCCCTTGGGTCCTCTCGCGTGGATGGCCGGAGCCAAGCTTCTGAAGCTTGACAGCCGCGCGGGTCAATGAGAGTCTCATGATCTCAAGGCGAACGGACGGACCGATGAAGGTGCTCGCCGCGAACAAGTATTACTTCGTCAAGGGCGGGGCCGAGCGCTACTTCTTCGAGCTCGCGCGCATTCTCGAGGAGCGCGGGCACAGCGTTGTTCCGTTCGCGATGCGGCACGAGCAGAACGAGGAGTCGCCGCACGCCGATCTCTTCGTCTCGCACGAGTCGTTCGACGGCGGTGCGGGGCCACTCGACCGGGTGAGGGCGGCGGCACGCGTCATCTACTCGCTCGAGGCGCGCAGGAAGATCGCCGCGCTCGTCGACCGGACGAGGCCGGACGTCGCGCACCTGCACAACATCGCGCATCAGCTCTCGCCGTCGATCCTGGTCGTGCTCCGGGCGAAGGGCGTCCCGGTCGTTCAGACGTTGCACGATTACAAGCTCGTGTGCCCGAACTACCAGATGTTCGTTCACGGGAAGACGTGCGAGCGCTGCCGCCGCTGGCGCTACTATCGGGCGTGCGTCCACCGCTGCATGCGCGGCTCGCTCGCGCAGAGCGCGCTCGTCTGTGCCGAGGCGTACATCCACAAGCTCCTCGGCACCTACTCGAAGAACGTCGACCTCTTCATCGCGCCGAGCCAGCAGCTCAGGGAACGCATGGTGAGGCACGGGGTCGACCCCGACCAGATCGTGCACCTGCCGTACTCGATCGCGCTCGACGGGTACGAGCCGCGGTACGATTCCGACGGGTACGCGATCTACGTCGGCCGCCTGTCGATCGGGAAGGGGCTCGAGACGCTCCTCTCGGCGCTCGGGAGGGCGCGAGACGTCCGCTTCAAGGTCATCGGGAGCGGGCCCTTGGCGGACGACCTCGAGGCGCGCGCCGCGCGCGAGGGGCTCACGAACGTCGAGTTCGTCGGGTACCGGACCGGGGCCGATCTGAAATCGATCGTCGCCGGTGCGCGATTCGTCGTCGTTCCGTCGGAGTGCTTCGAGAACTCGCCGCTGACGGTCTACGAGGCGTTCGCGATGGGGAAACCCGTCGTCGGGTCTACGATCGGCGGCATACCCGAGCTCGTCCCGGAAGGAGAGGCGGGTCTCCTCTTCGAGCCCGGCGACGACGAGGCGTTGGCAGCGAGGCTCGTCGAACTCTGGAACGATCCGGACCGCTCGCGGGAGATGGGCCGGGCGGGACGGAAGAGGGTCGAGAGCGAATACGGACCGGAGCGGCACTACGAGAGGATCCGGTCCATCTACGAGAGGGTCACTCGGTGAAGATCGCGATGCTCGGACAGAAGGGAATCCCCGCCACGTACGGTGGCATCGAGCGCCACGTGGAGGAGCTGGCGACGCGGCTGGTCGAGCGCGGGCACGAGGTCACCGTCTACTGCCGGCCGTACTACACGAAGCAGACGGGCGAGTATCGCGGTGTGAAGCTGGCTCACGTCCCGAGCGTGCGCACGAAGCACCTCGACACGGCCACGCACTGCGCGTTCGCGATCCCGCACATCATGTTGCAGGACTTCGACGTCGTTCACTTCCACGCGCTCGGTCCCTCGCTCTTCGCGAGCCTCCCGCGCTTCAGAGGGATGAAGACCGTCGTCACGGTCCACGGGCTCGATTGGCAGAGGGAGAAGTGGGGCGTGGTGGCGACGTGGATCCTCAAGCGGTGCGAGTACACGGCGATCGTCTATCCGAGCAGGACCATCGTCGTCTCGAAAGCGCTCCGCGAGTACTTCCACGAGCAGCGCGAGGTGACCGTCACGTACATTCCGAACGGGACCGTCCTGCCGAACGTGCGGGAGGCGTCGAAGATTCGGGAGATGGGTATCGAGCCCGGGAGCTACATCCTTTTCGTCGGACGGCTCGTTCCCGAGAAGGGGTGTCACTACTTGCTCGACGCCTACCGGAAGGTCGACACGGACGCGGAGCTGATCATCGCCGGCGGCACGAGCTTCTCGAGCGACTACGTCGACAGGCTGCACCGGGCGGGCGGTGAGCGCACGCGCTTCCTGGGATACGTCTACGGCGACGTGCTCGACGAGCTGTACTCGAACGCGAGGATCTTCGTGCTTCCGTCCGACATCGAGGGGCTGCCGATAGCGCTTCTCGAGGCGATGAGCTTCGGAAACTGCTGTCTGACGAGCGACATCCCGGAGAACCTCGAGGTCATCGGTGACTGCGGCGTCACGTTCAAGAAGAGCGACCCCGACGACATGGCGGCGAAGCTCCAGCAGCTCCTCGCCGTGCCCGAGAGATGCCGCGCCATGGGCGACCGCGCCAGGCGTCACGTCCTCGAGACGTACGACTGGGACGGCGTGACCCTTCACACCGAGGCGATCTACTACACCATGTTGAGGGGCTTCTAGGGGGCGTGGCGCTCGAGGATCGAGAGCCCCGGGGTGCCCGGAGGCGTCGCGCGATCCGCCCGAGTCGAGGGAGGAGGTTTGAGACCCTTGGACATCGCGTGCCTGCTCGAGGAGGAACGCGCGACGGTCGAGGAGGCGCTCGATCGCTTCCTCCCCGCCGAGGGGGAGTATCCCGCGCGCATCCACGAGGCCATCCGCTACTCGACGCTCGCCGGTGGAAAGAGGCTCCGGCCGATCATCGCGCTCGTGGCGACGCGGGCCCTGGGCCACGACGCCGGCAGGATCATCAAGTCGGCGTGCGCTCTCGAGTACGTCCACTCGTGCTCCCTCGTGCTCGACGATCTTCCCTCGATGGACGACGCGGAGTACCGGCGTGGCCGCCCCACGACGCACCGCGTCTTCGGCGTTGCGACCGGCATCCTCGCGGCCGACGCCCTTCTGATGCACGCCTTCAAGCTCGTGGCGGACAACGGAGTGGAATCGGACGCGGACGGTCCCCGGATCGCGGGAGCGATTCGGGAGCTCGCGACGGCCGTGGGATCGTTCGGCATGGTCGGCGGGCAGCACGTCGACCTCGAGGTCGCGGGCCGGGGAACGATCGACCCCGAGACGCTCGAGTACATCCTGAGCAGGAAGACCGGCGCCCTCTTCGTGGTCTCCGCTCGTATCGGGGGCGTGCTTCTGGGCGCGTCGGAGGAGGACCTCGGGTCCCTCTCGATCTACGCACGCAATCTGGGCCTCGCGTACCAGATCGTCGACGACCTGCTCGACGTCGAGGGAGATCCCGACGTGATCGGCAAGGACGTCGGGAAGGACGCGGGCAAGAACACGTTTGTGACCGTGCACGGTGTCGAGGCGGCGAGGGAGACGGCGAGGGCGCTCGTTCACGAGGCCAAGAGCGCGCTCGATCGCCTCGACGCCACGACCGCGCAGCTCCGCGAAATCGCGGACTACTGCCTGACGAGATCGCTCTGAGAGAAGGCCCGGAGGTGTCGTGCGGCACGCCGTGATACTCGCGGGAGGATGGGGCGAACGGCTCTGGCCGATGAGCACGAGGGCGCGCCCGAAGCAGCTCCTCGCGCTCGCGGGGGAGGAGTCGCTCATCCGAGCGACCCTCGCGCGGGTGGCGCCGCTGGTCGACGGCGAGAGCACCCTCGTGATGACGGGGGAGAGGCTCGCCGGCCGCGTGGCGGAGGAGCTTCCGGACGTGCCCCGCGAGCGGGTGATCGGCGAGCCCGTGGGCAGGAACACGGCGCCGGCCATCGCGCTCGCGGCGCGCCTGCTCGTGCGGCGCGATCCCGAGGCCGTCATGGTCGTGCTTCCCGCCGACCACGTCATCGCCGACGGCGCGGCCTTCAGGGACGTGCTGTCGCTCGCGTTCGAGGCCGCCCTGGCCGAGGGCGCGCTCGTGACGCTCGGGATCCGTCCCGGGCGGCCCGAGACCGAGTACGGGTACATCAAGGCAGGTTCGCCCGCCCGAACGGCGGGCGTGCTCGCAGTCGAGCGGTTCGTGGAGAAGCCCGACCGGGAGACGGCCGCGCGCTACCTCGCGGACGGGACGTACCTCTGGAACAGCGGCATCTTCATCTGGCGCGCCGACCGTTTCCTCGAGGAGGTCGGTAGGCTTCTCCCTGCGGTCGCTCGCGCCCTCGTCGGGGTCGAGGCCGGGCTCTCGTCGGCGAGCTTCGAGGGCGAGATGGCGAGGTACTACGAGGCGGTCCCGAGCATCTCGGTCGACTACGGGATCATGGAGAAGTCGGACGACGTCGTGGTCGTTCCGTGCGACGTCGGGTGGGACGACGTGGGCGCCTGGTCGGCGCTCGAGCGCGTGTGGACCGTCGATGCCGACGGAAACGCCGTGCGCGGCGAGTCCGTTGTTGTCGACTCGACCGGCTGCGTCGTCTACTCCGAGGCGGGCGTCACGGCCGTCGTCGGACTCAGGGACATCGTCGTTGCGAGGACGTCCGAGGGGACGCTCGTCGTACCGAAGGAGCGGGCCCGCGACGTTCGGAAGATCGTGGAGGAGTTGAAGCGCAGGGGGACGATCGGGTGAGGCGCCCAAGCTGCTGTCCGGGAGCGCGCGGCCGAAGACACCGCGCCCCCTCGGCCCCGCCGACCGTCCTGCGCCCAAGATGAGACGTGTCAAGATGGTCTCGCGGATCGACCGCCTGCGCCGTCTTGACTCCGATGGTCGATTCTGCTAGTCATTGGGACTCCGCGAGCGTGCGAGTCGGACGCTTGGTCTCAAGGGACTCACCAGGAGAAGGCATGCCGCAGCTCAGGAAGGATCCGGTTCTCGGTCGCTGGGTCATCATCTCGACGGAGCGAGGGAAGCGACCGACGGACTTCGCGCACGCCCCGGAGGAGAAGAAGGGCGGCTTCTGCCCGTTCGACTACGGCAACGAGGACAAGACGCCGCCTGAGGTCATGGCCTACCGCGAGAACGGGAGCAGCCCGGACAGCCCGGGATGGCAGGTCAGGGTCGTGCCCAACAAGTTCCCCGCGCTCGCGATCGAGGGCGAGGTCGACCGCGCGGGCGAGGGAATGTACGACAAGATGAACGGGATCGGGGCGCACGAGGTGATCATCGAGACACCGGATCACGACGTCAGCTTCGCGGATCTGCCGCTTCCGCACATCGCTCTCGTGATCAAGGCCGCGCAGCAGCGGATGATCGATCTCCAGGGAGACACGCGCTTCAGGTACATCCAGCTGTTCCGGAATCGGGGACAGGCCGCGGGCGCCTCACTCGAGCATCCGCACTCGCAGCTCATCGCGCTCCCCATTCTCCCGAAGCGGCTGACGGAGGAGCTCGGCGGCAGCAAGAAGTACTACGGCTACAAGGAGCGCTGCGTCTTCTGCGACATCATCGCGCAGGAGACGTGGACGAGGACGAGGGTCGTGTGCGAGAACGAGCAGTTCCTGACGATCGTCCCGTTCGCGGCGCGGTTCCCCTTCGAGACCTGGATCCTGCCGAAGAAGCACTTCTCGTCGTTCGAGGTGATGGGTGACGACATGCGGCTCGCCTTCGCGCAGATCCTCAAGGAATCGCTCACGAGGATCAACATCGCGCTCGACGACGCGCCGTACAACTTCATCCTCCACACGTCACCGACCGGCGAGCGCGACCTCAAGTACTACCACTGGCACATGGAGATCATGCCGAAGCTCACGAAGGTCGCGGGATTCGAGTGGGGATCCGGTTTCTACATCAACCCGACGCCGCCCGAGGAGGCGGCGAAGTACCTGCGGGACGTCGAGATCCCGCGAGAGGAGACGTGCGCTTGAGAATCCTGCTTGCATCAGCCGAGGTGGCGCCGTTCGCGAGGGTCGGAGGACTCTCCGACGTCGTCGGCGCGCTCGCGAAGGACATGGCGGCGGCCGGACACGAGGTCTCGGTCTTCCTTCCCAGATACGCAGCGATCGACGGGGAGAAGTTCGGGATCGAGAGGGTCGCCGAGATCGGGTCGCTGGCCGTCCGCATGGGCGATCGCGACGAGACGGTCGAGATCCATCGTTCGGAGATGCCCGGGGGGGCCGGCGTCTCCGTCTACTACGTGTGGCACGAGGGCTACTTCGGCCGCGACGGAATCTACGTCGACCCGGAGACGGGGGAGGGTTACCCCGATGAGGTCTCTCGCTACGCCCTCTTCTCTCGCGCCCTCATACTCGCGGCGCGTGAGCTCAAGCTCAGGCCCGACGTGATCCACCTGAACGATCACCACACGGCGCTCGCCGCCGCCTATCTCCGCGAGTACCACAGGGACGACCCCGATCTCGGGACGCCCGGGATCGTCTTCAGCATCCACAACCTCGGTTATCAGGGCATCTTCGACAAGGGTCTGCTTCCCGAACTCGGCATCCCCGCTGAGCTCGCCGCTCCCGGAGGCCCGCTCGAGTTCCACGGGCAGGCAAGCGCCATGAAGCTCGGCATCGAGCTTGCTGACTACGTGAACACGGTGAGCGAGCGATACGCCGTCGAGATCTCGAGCACGGCGGAGTTCGGTCTCGGCCTCGAGGGCGTCCTCGGCGACCGGCGGAAGGCCGACCGGCTCGTCGGCATCCTGAACGGCGTCGACTACACCGTCTGGGATCCGAGCGTCGACCCGCTGATTCCGGCGCGCTACTCGGCCGACGACATCGGCGGGAAGCGCGAGTGCAAGATGGCGCTCCTCGAGCGCTCGAAGCTCGAGGCCGATCCGTCGAGGCCGCTGATCGGCATGGTGTCGCGGCTCGCGGATCAGAAGGGATTCGACCTGATCCGGGAGGCCGCCGACGCGATCGTCGAACTCGGCGCCGCCGTCGTGGTCCTCGGGACGGGTCAGCAGGAGTACCACGAGTTCCTCGCCGATCTGGCGGACCGGCACCGCGGCGCCGTCGCCGCTCACCTGGCGTTCGACAACGAGCTGGCCCACTGGATCGAGGCGGGTTCCGACATGTTCCTGATGCCATCGCTCTACGAACCGTGCGGCCTGAACCAGATGTACAGCCTGCGCTACGGCACGGTCCCGATCGTGCGGGAGACGGGCGGGCTCGCCGACACGGTCGATGATTTCGATCCTGCGCTCGGCACGGGGACCGGCTTCGTCTTTCAGGAGTACTCGAGCGGGGCCATGCTCGAGACGATCGGGCGGTCGGTCGACGCGTACCGGGACCCCACGGCGTGGGCCGGGATCGTGGCGCGGGGCATGGCGCTCGACTACAGCTGGACCGCGTCGGCCGCGAGGTACGCCGAGCTCTACGAGCGTTCCCGAGAGGCGGCGGTGGCCCGGGAGGCCGCGCCGTCCCGGTAGGCGGCCGATCCCGTCGAGCGGGCCCGGCCGTGTCCGGCGGGGGCGCGGTGGCGCAACAGGCCCTGCCTCGCGGGCGCTCCTCTTGACAGAGGTCACGCGAGGGAATAGACTGTTGTCTGGAAGTGAAGCGAGCGGGAATAGCTCAGTGGTAGAGCGCCACCTTGCCAAGGTGGATGTCGCGGGTTCGAGCCCCGTTTCCCGCTCCAGACAACACGAGGGCAGGGGCGACCGGAAGGACTGTCCCTGCCATCATCATACGTGGGGCGGCGTAGCCAAGTGGCTAAGGCAGAGGATTGCAAATCCTTGATCCCCGGTTCGAATCCGGGCGCCGCCTCCAGGTGAACGGGGCCGGCGGTCGGGCGCCTCGGGACGCGGCGTCGTTCCCGGGAGTCCCGCTCGCCGGCCTCGCTTGTTCGGCCGGGGTGGCGCAACTGGTAGACGCATCGGACTTAAAATCCGTCGGGGCCTCGTGCCTCATTGCCGGTTCGACTCCGGCCCCCGGCACCACACGCGGCAGCACGAGCGGTCCTGAGGCCTTAAGGACCGCTCGCGCGCTCTCAAGGCTCGTTTCGGTCCCCTTCCCGCTCGCTTCCCAGGGCTCATTTCGCCATTGACTTCATGGCACATGTCTTGCATTCTGTCACGCGTCAACCACGTTTGACGTTACTGTGTTGCACCGAGGCTTCGCGGGACGGAGAGCGAGCGTATGCATCGAAGCGAAGGTAGCACGCACATCCATGCCCACCGTCGGTTCCGTCTCTCCATCGCTGCGGCCGTGCTGGCGCTGTCGATCCCGGGCTCGCCGGCCGGCTCGAACGGTGCCGAGTCGTATCCCCGGATCGCCAACCTCTACTTTGGCTCCCTCGAGGACGCCGACCTCGAGCTGTTCGCGGGCTGGGACGTCCTCATCCTGGCGAAGCGGGCGCACGACCGATACCAGGAGGAGATGGACGCGATCCGGGTGATGAACCCCGACATCAAGTTCCTCGTGCACTTCCCGATCGGGTACTGCGGCGACTGGACGGCCCCCGAGCTGAACGCCCTCATCTATGGGGCCGTCGACGGCAACGACTGGTGGATGCACACGGCCTCGGGCGCGCGCGCCATGATGCCGTTCGGCTCGAGCCTCCTGAACGTCACCGAGTCGTGTCCCACGAACGATCAGGGGCAGCGGCTCAACGATTGGCTGGCGGAATTCATCGCGGAGCACCTCGGTCCCGGAGGACGCTGGGACGGGGCCTACCTCGACTACTGCATGGACGACATCGCCTGGGCGAACCGGTTCTTCCCGTACGGGATCGACTGCGACGGGAACGGCGTCCGCGACGACGACGCGGCGCTCGATGAGGCGTGGCGCACGGGCTCGGAGCTGCTCGTGTCGCGGTTGCGTGAGCTCGTCGGCGAGGATTACATCATCGGGACGAGCGGGAACAACACGTTCTACGAGTCGGTCAACGGGGGCACGCGGGAGGACTTCCCGAACATGCAGGGCGGCTGGCTCGAGAACGTCCTGACCCACGAGCACAGTTACGTGGCCCTCCAGGCCCGGTGCCGGAAGCCCGAGTTCAGCCTCCTGAACTTCATCTACCGCGGCCCCGTCGGGCCGGACGGGCCGATCCGGGACGAGGAGTTCGAGCGCCGGTTCGCGTTCCTGTTTGCGAGCACCCTCGTCTTCGGGAACGGATACTTCTCCATGGACGGCGGCGAGGGCCTCGAGCACCACTCGCAGGCCTGGTGGCACGATCTCTACGATCTCGACCTCGGTCAGCCCATCGACCGTGCGAGCTCGGTCGACGCGTACCCGGGAGACGCCGAGTGGGTCGAGCTGGGGCACCTGATCAAACGGAGACGCTTCACGAACGGCGTGGTGGTCGTCAATCCCTCGACGTCGGCGCAGTCGATCCAGCTCGGAGGCTTCTACTTCGAGCCCTCCTCGTGGAACGGCGAGTTCTATCCACTGA
The DNA here is from genome assembly GCA_025774545.1 of bacterium. Lineage (GTDB taxonomy): Bacteria > Joyebacterota > Joyebacteria > Joyebacterales > Joyebacteraceae > JALGVU01. The sequence continues at coordinate 95,398 of JALGVU010000001.1, forward strand.
CGGGCGTCCGGCAGGTCGTCGACGTACCGTCCGAGGGCGGCGCCATCCTGGTCGGCGCGGGCCGCGTGCTCGAGGCCGCGTGGCGTGGGGTCTCGGCCGAGTTCGACGACGACGGGGTCTCCGTCGCCTGGGACAGCGTGCCGGGAGCTCGAGGTTACGCCGTCTACCGTTGGCACCGCCGCGCCGAGACGACCTCGCCGAAGGTGCTCCTCGACGTCGTCGGGGGCACGTTCTACCTCGACGGGGCCGCGTCCGGCAGAGGGACCTTCTACTACCAGATCGCGCCGATCGACACCGGCGGCTGCGAGGGGCGCCGGTCGCTCCCCGTGGAGATCTCCATCGAGGGGAGCGGCGGACGGACCGAGGAGCTCTGGACGGAGCCCAACGAGCCGGACGCCGGCCGGGGCGTCGACGCGCTCGCGTGCTCGCCGCATCCCGTTCGCGACACGACGATGATCTCGTTCGAGGTCGACGACGACCGATGGGGAGACAGCTCCCACGTCGCCCTGACCGTCTACGACGTGTCGGGACGCGTCGTGCGTCGTCTCCTTGACTCGCCTCTCACGCCGGGGCGACACGAGATCGAGTGGAACCGCCGGACCGACGGCGGCGCCAGGGTCGCCTCCGGCTGCTACTTCTACGCCCTCTCCGTGGGAGGGGAGTCCCTCACCGGCAAGATGATCGTGCTCGACTAGCCCGTCGGGCGATCTCCGGAAGACCGATCGACGGTGACCGAGCCGTCTCCATCACGGGGGACGGCTCGCCGACGCGTGGCGCCGGAACGCGCCCGTCGAGAGCCTGGTTGACACCGGGGACGGCCGGTGCTAGCGTCGCATTCAGAAATCCCGTCCATGCCGAACCCGAGCGTGGGAGGAGCCATGAACGTCGCCGATCTGGTAATCGCGGTCGTCCTTCTGATCGGACTTCTGTCCGGACTCGCCCGTGGCTTCGTCCGCTGCCTCCTCGGGCTCGTGGCGCTGGTCGTCGGGATCCTCGTCGCGGCCGGATTCCACGAGCTCGTCGCGGAGACGGCGTTCTCCTTCCTTCCGGGCGATCACGCTCCCAAGATCGTGAGTTTCGTGGTCATTTTCCTCGTCGTCGTGCTGCTCATCGGGCTCGTCGCGAGGATCATCGCCAAGACCCTCAAGCTCGCGACGCTCGGTTGGCTCGACGGCCTTCTCGGGGCCATCCTGGGGCTTGCGACCGCCGCGGTCGTCGCCGGCGTTCTGCTTCTCCTCCTCGTCATGGCGGGCCTGGGCGGACACGACTTCCTCGTCGAGTCGAGGCTCGCTCCCCGGGTCCTCGGCGTGACCGACGCCATCGTGCAGGTCCTGCCTGCGGACGCGAGGGAGGCGGTCGAGGAGCACTACCGGACGCTCAGGACCAAGTGGGACGAGGAAGCGGCGCGCCGAGGGAGCCGAGCCGGCGCGCCCGAGGACGGCGAGGGCGAGGCCGAGGGTGGATCCGGCAGGTCGTCGGGGCCTCTCTGAGGCACCCGAGACGAAGGGACCGAGCATGACGCGTGATCCGGACACCGAGGGAACGGAACGATCCATGGGCGCCGAGGGAGGAGACGAGCCGGCGGCCCAAGCGCCGCCGGCCGGGACAGATCCGAGCGGCGACCGGCCGACGCCCGGCGGGGGGGCCGCGCTCGAGGGGGGAGCGTCGCCGTCCGAGGACGAAGAGCCGACCGGCGTGCTGACCCAGCTGGGCATCGATCTCACCGCGGTCGCGACGTCGGACGGCGTGCCGCCCGACGGTGAGCTCTGGGCCAACGAGATCACCTGCCTGAAGGAGATCCTCCAGCGGCGCGACGGACACGCCGCGGTCCTGCTCGGCCCCGACGGCGTCGGCAAGAGGACCCTCGTCGTCGCGCTCGCCAGGGAGATCGCGGAGGGCGACGTGCCGGCGAGGCTCCGGGGGCGCCGGATCATCGAGCTTCCCTTCCATCGTGTGATCGCGAACGTGCGGCAGCCGGGCGACTTCGAGAAGATCATCTTCACGGCCCTTCGGGAGGCCGCCCTCCGGGACGACGTCATCCTCTTCCTGAGCCACATCACGAACTTCATGGGCCTGATCGGCGCGGAGGCGGGCGGGTACAACGCCTCGTACGTCCTCGAGCTGGGCTGTCACCAGCCCGGGCTCTACATCATCGGGAGCGCCACGCCGCAGCTCTTTCGCGACGCGCTCCGCAAGATGCCTTGGTGCAAGCGCCTCTTGGGCCGGGTCGAGGTCCCGGAGCCGTCGGCCGCCGCGACGCTCGGCATCATGCGCGCGCGAGCCGACGCTCTGGGCGAGTATCACGGGATCGCCGTGCAGGACGAGGCCATCGAGTCGGCCGTCGAGCTCTCGGCGTCGCACGTCAGGGAGCGGGTGCTTCCGGGCAAGGCGATGGAGCTGCTCGACAGGGCCGCCTCGAAGCTCGCGACGGCCGAGCCGAACAGCTCGACGCCGCCCAAGCTCACGGCGGACCTCGTGACCGAGGCGCTCTCCGATTGGGTCGGCATTCCGCCCTCGAAGCTGTCGGTGGCGGGACGGCGGGAGCTCATCGGTCTCGAGGAGAGCCTCTCGCGGCGGATCAAGGGGCAGGACCACTGCATCAAGAAGCTCGCGGACACGATGCGCGTGGTCATGCTCGGGCTCGACGCGCGTCCCGCGCGGCCGAACGGCGTCTTTCTGTTCGTCGGCCCGTCCGGCGTGGGAAAGACCGAGCTGGCCTGTGCTCTGGCCGAGGAGATCTACGGCAGCTCGTCGTTGCTCTTCGAGTTCAACATGGTCCGGTACAGCGAGGAGGACGGGCTCGCGCGGCTCATCGGTCTCACGCTCGGCGACGTCGACTATCCCGGAGACCTCGCGGGCGCGGTCTCGCGTCATCCCCATTCGGTCATCATCCTCGAGCACATCGAGCGGTCCCACCGGGACGTCGCCGTGATGCTCATGCAGATCTTCCGCGACGGCTCGACCATCGACGGCCACGGTTCGGCCGTCCACTTCTCGAACTCGACGATCATCCTGACGTCGAGCGCCGAGAACCTGGTGCCGTCCGGCAGGGACGAGAGCGCCGTCGGGTTCGGGCAGAGCGATCAGGGCCGTACCGACCGCTTTCTCGAGGAGGCGAAGGACGCGATCGAGCAGTTCTTCCCGGCCGAGTTCATGGACGGCATCGACGAGGTTCTGCTCTTCGACGAGCTCTCGGAGGAGGCGCTCCACGAGATCGTCAAGATCCACCTCGACGACATCCACGAGCGGCTGGGCGCCCGGTCGATCTCGCTCACGGTCACCGACGAGGCGGTGAGCGTGATCGCCAAGAAGGGGCACAGCAGGGAGTACGGGGCCCGGAACCTCGGGCGGACGGTGGAGGGAATGGTCCTGAAGCCGCTCGCGCGCTTCCTGCTGACGCATCCGCGCGCCCGCACGCTCGTCGCGCGGGCGGTCGAGGGCGACATCGAGGTGACCGAGCCGACGTAGCGGGGCCCACCGCGCGGCTCGGAACCCCGGTTGGACTGCGGCCGTGGCCGCGGCTGGCGCCGCGTCTGAACCGCGGCCGGCGCCGGGCCGCACGATCACATCACACAGGTACCCTGCGGAGGACACGCGCCGTGAAAATGCTGATCGGCGGGCGAGAGGTCGATGCCGGGCGGTCGATCGAGGTCGCGAACCCCTACGACGGATCGGTGATCGACACCGTGCCCGACGCGACCGAGGAGCAGGTCGATCGGGCGCTCGCGGTCGCGCAGGAGGGCGCTGCCGTCATGGAAGCGCTCCCGCGGTTCGACCGGTCCGAGATCCTCGCACGGGCGTCGAGGATGGTCGGCGACCGGATCGAGGAGCTGGCTCGGACGATGGCGTCGGAGGTCGGGAAGACGCTGCGAGAGGCGCGGGGCGAGGTGTCGAGGACCGTCCAGACGCTCGCCGTCTCGGCCGAGGAGGCGCGCCGCCTCGCGGGCGAGGTCGTGCCGTTCGACGGGGCGCCGACCGGCAAGGACCGATTCGGCTTCACGCTCCGCGTCCCGCTCGGTGTCGTCGTCGCCATCACGCCGTTCAACTTCCCCCTGAACCTCGCGGCTCACAAGGTGGCGCCCGCCCTGGCCGCGGGGAACGCCGTGATTCTGAAACCCGCGTCCGTGACGCCCCTGACCGACATCCTGTTCGGGCAGATCCTCTACGATGCCGGGCTGCCGGAGACGGCGCTCTCCGTCGTGACCGGCTCGGGCCGCACCGTGGGGGAGAGGCTCGTGACGAGCCCCGTCCCCCGCATGATCACGTTCACCGGGAGCGCCGAGGTCGGAAAGGCGATCATGGCGGGAGCCGGGCTCAAGAAGACCGCGATGGAGCTGGGCTCGAACTCGGCCGTGATCGTCACCGCGCACTGCGACGTGGAGGCGGCCGCCGAACGGGCCGCGAGAGGGGCCCACGCGCTCGCGGGGCAGGTCTGCATCTCGGTCCAGCGGGCGCTGGTGGACGAGAGCGTTTTCGATCGTTTCCTCGAGCGGGCGGTCGCGGTGACCTCGTCGCTTGAAGCGGGCGACCAGCTGGACGAGGCGACCGACGTCGGCCCCATGATCGAGGAGAAGGAGGCCCGGCGCGCCGAGAGCTGGATCGAGGAGGCGAGAAGCCTGGGCGCCGGTCTCGCCGTCGGCGGCGAGCGGGAGGGGAGCCTCCTCGCGCCCTCGATCCTGACGGGCGTTCCGGACGAGGCCAGGCTCTGGAAGGACGAGGCGTTCGCTCCGGTCCTCTCGGTGCGTCCGTTCGCGACCCTCGACCAGGCGATCGCCGACGTCAACCGCTCGCGCTACGGGCTCCAGGCGGGCATCTACACCGATCGCCTCGACGAGGCCCTGACCGCGGCGCGCGCGATCCGGTGCGGCGGGGTCATGGTGAACGACGTTCCGGCCTTTCGGGTCGACCTCATGCCGTACGGGGGCGAGAAGGACAGCGGGCTCGGCCGTGAGGGTCCCAAGTACGCCGTCGAGGAGATGACCGAGATCCGGGTCATCGGGATCCGGAGGGCCTCCCGGTAGGGGCTTCCGGGCCTGCTTTTCCCGCTTGACAGCCTCCGAGGACCTTCTATATTCTTAAGGTTCGGAGAGATAGGGGCACGTCCCAGGGCGCGCGCCACTGGTGACCATGGGCGATTAGCTCAGTTGGTTAGAGTGCTTGCTTGACATGCAAGAAGTCACTGGTTCGAATCCAGTATCGCCCACCACTTCAAAGGGGTGACGCTCATAGGAACGCCCGTCGCGACCAAGCGCACGGCATCGACACACGAAGACTCAGAAAGAAGCAGAGGCGTCTCGCTTCTCACCTTGAGGGCTCGCACGAGACCCGAAGAGGTTCGGAACCCTGGGTTCGGGGAGGACTTCCTCCCGACGGTTCGGAGAGCGGGACGCACAGAACGTGTGTCCCGTTCTGTCGTCACGGCCGCCGGCTTCGGCCGGCGAGCGGGAAGGAGGTAAGGTGGCAATACAGAGCCCGCGCATCAATAGGAGGATCCGGATTCCCCAGGTGCGGGTGATCGATGTGGACGGTACTCAGGTGGGGATCCTGCCGACTCCCGAGGCGCTTGCGCTGGCGGAGGAGAGGGGGCTCGACCTGGTCGAGGTCTCGCCGAAGGCGAGGCCCCCGGTCTGCAAGATCATGGATTATGGGAAGTACATGTATCAGCTCAACAAGCGAGCGAAGGAAGCGAAGAAGCGTCAGCACGTCACGCATCTGAAGGAGATCAAGATGCGTCCGAAGATCGAGCCGCACGACTACGACTTCAAGACGCGGCACGCCCGCGAGTTCCTCGCGGAGGGCGACAAGGTCAAGTGCACCGTGATCTTCCGCGGACGCGAGCTGGCGCACAAGGAGCTCGGACGGCGTCTGATGGAGAGGGCCATCGAGGACCTCTCGGACGTCGCGAACGTGGAGGTGTCCATCCGGTCGGAGGGCAGGAGCATGACGATGGTGCTCTCCCCGAAGCCGACGGCGAAGGTCAAGGAGCGTGGGAGCAAGTCGGATGCCGAAGATCAAGACGCACAGGGGGGCGGCGAAGCGATTCAAGCGCACGAGCTCGGGGAAGATCCGAAGGTTTAAGGCCTACACCGGTCACTTCTTCATCAGGAAGAGCTCGCGCCAGAAGCGCAACCTGAGGAAGCCCGGTTACGTTCACCCGGCCGACCAGCCCCGCATCGAGCGGCTGTTGCCCAAGTAGAGAACGGGAACCTCGGAAAGGAAGTCGAGGGAATGTCTAGGGTCAGAGGAGCTCCGTCGTCCAGGCGTCGACGGAAGAAGATACTGAAGGCCGCGAAGGGCTATCGCGGCGCCAGCAGCAGGCTCATCCGCACCGCGACCGAGAGCGTGCATCGCGCGGGGCAGTTCGCGTACCGCGATCGCCGGGCCCGCAAGCGCGACATGAGGCGTTTGTGGATCGTGCGCATCAACGCTGGCGCGAGGCTCCACGGCCTCTCGTACAGCCGCTTCATGCACGGGCTCAAGGAGGCGAACGTCGAGATCGACAGGAAGATGCTGGCCGAGATGGCCGTGAACGACTCCGACGGTTTCGCGGAGCTCGTGTCGGTCGCGAAGGGGAATCACGAGTAGACGCCCGTAGATGGGCGGAGGTGCTTCGTTGGTGGAGCGTCTGAGAGAGCTCAGGGACGAGGCCGTGGCGGCGTTCGAGTCGGCCGTGAGTGCGGCCGCGCTCGAGTCGGCGCGTGTGCGCCACCTCGGGAGGAAGAGCGAGATCAACCAGGTCTCGCGAGGCCTCAAGGACCTCGCTGAGGACGAGCGCCGGGCGGTGGGACGGGCGGTGAACGAGCTCAAGAACGAGCTCGGAGCGCTTCTCGCGGCGGCGGGAGATCGGATCGCGCGGGCCGGCGCGTCGTCGGGCCCCGGGCTCGATCTCACGCTTCCGGGGAGGCGGCCGTGGGTCGGACGGAAGCACCCCGTCACGCGCACGTTCGAGCGCCTCGAGGGGATCTTCCGCACGCTCGGGTTCGAGGTCGCGCTCGGACCTCACGTCGAGGACGAGTTCCACAACTTCGAGGCTCTCAACATGCCCGCGGATCACCCGGCGCGGGACATGCACGACACGTTCTACATCGAGGGTGGCAAGCTGCTCCGGACGCACACGTCGCCCGTCCAGATCCGGGTCATGCAGTCGCGACCCCCCCCCATCAGGATCATCGCTCCGGGCCGGGCCTACAGGAACGAGACGCCCGACGCGTCGCACGCGTCGGAGTTCTACCAGCTCGAGGGGCTCTACGTCGACCGGGACGTCCGGATCGGCGAGCTCAAGGGCGTCCTGACGAAGTTCCTCCACGAGCTCTACGGGGAGGACGTCGGCATCCGCTTCAGGCCCGGGTTCTTCCCGTTCACGGAGCCGTCGGTCGAGGTCGACGTCGAGTGCCGGATCTGCGAAGGGAAGGGGTGCAGCGTCTGCAAGGGGACGGGATGGGTGGAGCTCCTGGGCGCGGGCATGGTCGATCCCAGGGTCTTCCAGGCGGTCGGCTACGATCCCGACGAGGTGACCGGCTACGCCTTCGGTCTGGGCGTCGACCGGATCCACATGATGATGAGCGGGGTCGACGACATCAGGCTCTACCACGAGAACGATCTGAGGTTCCTCCGGCAGGTCTAGGCGGCGCCGCGCCGCCCGGCCCGCGTGGAACGGCCGCGCGGCGGGACGTCGTCTGGGGCGGAGGGCCAAGAACCGAGGCGCGAGGCATGAACGTCGGTCTCAAGTGGCTCAGGGATTACGTGGACTTCGATCTCAACGCGGGCGAGCTCGCGCGGAGACTCACGGAGTCCCTGACGGAGACGGAGGTGGTCGAGTCTCCGTCAGCAGCCGTCGCCGGTGTCGTCGCCGCGCGCGTGGTGACGGTCGAGCCGCATCCCGACGCCGAGAAGCTCACGGTCTGCGTGGTCGATTGGGGAGACGGCTCAGGCCCCGTAGTGTGCGGGGCGCCGAACGTGCGGCCGAACATGATCACGGCGCTCGCCCCGCCCGGCGCCACGATCGCGGGCGGCAGGGCGATCGGGGAACAGACGATCCGTGGGAGGCGATCGCACGGCATGCTCGTTTCGGGCGCGGAGCTCGGGCTCGCGGGCGACGCGGCCGGCATCCTCGATCTGGAGCCCTCGACCACGCCCGGCACCGACGTCCGCGAGGTCCTCGGCCTCGACGAAGAGGTCATCGATCTCGACGTCCAACCGAACCGGCCGGACTGTCTCGGGATCATCGGTGTGGCGAGGGAGGTCGCCGTCGCGGTCGGCTCTCAGCTCCGGCTGCCCCCGATCGAGCTCCGCGAGGAGGGCGGCGACGTCGCCGGGATGGCCGCGATCGAGCTCGAGAACGTAACGGACTGCCCGCGGTACATAGCGAGGGTCGTCACCGGCCTCACGGTCGGCCCATCGCCGGCCTGGCTTCGCTCGCGGCTCGCGAGCGTCGGCGTCAGGAGCATCAGCAACATCGTCGACGTCACGAACTTCGTGATGCTCGAGTACGGTCACCCGATCCACGCCTTCGACTACGACACGCTCGCCGACGCCCGGATCGTCGTCCGGAGGGCGCGGGCCGGCGAGACGCTCGTCACCCTCGACGGGGTCGAGCGGAAGCTCGATCCGTCGCACCTCCTCATCTGCGACGGACGCGGTCCGATCGCCCTCGCGGGCGTGATGGGCGGCGGCGAGACGGAGGTCGGGGAAGGTACCACGAACGTGCTTCTCGAGTGCGCCTGGTTCGATCCCGTCGTCGTTCGGCGCGGAGCGACGAGCTTGGGTCTTCGGACCGACGCGTCGCACCGCTTCGAGCGGGGCGTCGATCCCGACGCCATGCCCGGCGTGGCGGCCCGGGCGTGCGCCCTCATGGCCGAGCTCGGCGGAGGCACGGTTGCGCGTGGGAGCCTCGACGAAGGTCCGGGGAGGGCGCCCGAGCGCACGGTGACGCTGAGGCTCGGGAAGCTGCGTTCCATGCTCGCACCAGGGCCGCCGCGCGACGGAGTCGTGGCGAAGCTCGAGGCGCTCGGCTTCGACGTGGCGTTCGAAGGGGACGACGGCGACACGCTCGCTGTCCGCGTGCCGTCTTTCCGGTCCGACGTCACGCTCGAGGCCGATCTCATTGAGGAGGTCGCGCGAACACACGGCTACGACGCGGTGCCGCCCGAGGTGCCGTTCCACCCTCTGACCGCGTCGACAGACACGGAGCACGCCGGCAGGAACGACGTCCGCGAGACGATGATCCGTCTCGGGTTCTACGAGATCCTCACGTCCTCGTTCATGGCGAGGAAGGCGGCGGTCGACTTCGCCGGCTTCGGGCTCGAGGGAGAGCCGATCGAGCTCGCGAACCCCGTGAACAAGGAGACGCCTCTTCTCAGGACCTCGATCGTGCCGGCCGTCCTGGACGTCGTCCGCCGGAACGTCAACGTCGGCGAGAGGGACGTTCGGGTCTTCGAGATCGGCAAGGCGTTCGGACGGACCGGGGACGGCCACTCGGAACGCTGGATGCTCGCGGGCGCACTGACGGGCGCGGCGGAGCGGCCCTCGTGGGGCGGAGCCGCCCGCGACGTCGACTTCTTCGACGGGAAAGGCGTCCTCGAGGTCCTGGCGGAAGCCCTCGATGTTGACAGCCCCGAATCCGCCTGCTACGATGGTCCGATTCTCGAGGGGCGGTCCTCGGCGCGCTTGCTCATCGGCGGCCGCAGCGTGGGGCGTTTCGGTATGCTCGCGAGCGACGTCGCCGAGGAGTGGGATCTGCCGGAGGCGGTCTTCGTCTTCGAGCTGGACCTGGCCGAGCTCGGGATCGGGAACGGCGCGTCCCGCGGCTTCGCGGGGCTCTCGCGCTATCCGAAGGTCCGCCGGGATCTGGCGCTCGTCGTCGACGACGGGACGCCGGCCGGCGACGTCACGACGGAGATCGAGGGGGCCGGCGAGGCCCTTCTAGCTGGTGTCGAGGTCTTCGATGTCTACCGTGGGAAGCAGCTTCCCGCCGAGAAGAAGAGCCTCGGACTGACGCTGACGTACATGTCGATGGAGCGCACGCTCACCGACGACGAGGTGGACGCGGCACAGAAGCGCATCGTCCGCCGCCTCGTCGACAGATTCGGGGCGTCGCTCCGCGAGTAGAGCCCCCGAGGGGGTCCTTAAGCTCTGGATGATTCGATCATGCAACTGCCTGGGCTTGATGAGCTGGAGGGATCGATCGAGAGGGCCGTCGAGGAGCTCGGCCGTCGCAGGTCAGAGAACACGCAGCTCACGGAGCGCATGCGGTCGTTAGGAAAGGAGTTGAGTGATCTGGCGGATCAGGTCAAGGCGATCGGATCCGATCAGAAGGTGGACTCCAAGAGGATGAAGAAGATAGAACAGAGGCTGAGGTCGATCGCCGGAAGACTCGGATAGCGACCCACGGGGACCTCGGTCACTGACGGGCGGGCACTGCGAGTGCCGGCCGGACTGCGAGCGGCGCGACACGAACCTCGGACGCTCATCGAGCACTGGGTGACACGTGACTGAGAAGAGCGTGATGAACACCGTCAAGGTTGAGATATACGGCTCCGAGTACCGGATACGCGGGGACGCCGATCCCGAGAGTATCCAGGAGATCGCCCACTACGTGGACAGCAAGATGCGGGAGGTCACGAGCGAGACGTCCCTCGGATCCTCGCTCAAGGTGGCCATCCTCGCCGCACTGAACATCGCCGGCGAGCTCTTTCGCGAGCGCGACGACCGAAACGGCCTGCTGGCGCAGGTTCAGGAGCGCGCTGAGGAGCTCTCCCAGGCGATCGACGTAGAGCTGGGCGACTAGAGAACCTACGCCGCGCGACCGACCGGTGAGGGCGTTCGACGAGAACGGAAGGCCCTCCCTCGCAGTTCGACACCCCTTCAAGGTACCCGCCCACGCCGGGTGACCGACCCGGCCGTCGTGATCGACACCATTGATACGAGACCGGCCGCGCGCCTCCGGCGAGGGGCCTGCCGCGTCGGCCTCAGACGGCAGAGGCGGGGTCCGCTGACCTCGCGGCGCCCTCGGACGGCCCGAGGGTCTCGGTCGTCGAAGCCGGGTGGGGGGGACGACGTGACGGAGCGCGGGGATTCAAGCGGTGAGCTGTTTCCGGAGAGGGAGCGCGCGCCCGTCTCGCTCGCCCGTCGCCTGAGGCCCGAGCGTCTCGATCAGTACGTCGGACAGCAGCACATCCTCGCCGAGGGGAAGCTGCTCAGGCGCGCGATCGAGAGCGACCGGCTCTTCTCGATCATCCTGTACGGTCCGCCGGGGAGCGGGAAGACCTCGCTCGGGCACGTGGTGGCGCGGTCGACCGAGTCGGCGCTCGTGATGCTGAACGCCGTCGAGGCGGGCGTCTCCGATCTCAGACGGGCGATCCGCGAGGCTGCGCTCAGGCGCCCCCGGCGCACGATCCTCTTCATCGACGAGGTGCACCGGTTCAACAAGGCCCAGCAGGACGTGCTCTTGGGCCCGCTCGAGGACGACGTCGTCACCATGATCGGGGCGACCGTGGAGAACCCCTTCTTCTACCTGAACCAGGCGGTTCTCTCGCGCGTCAAGGTGTTCGAGTTCGGGCCGCTCTCGGACGAGGAGGTCCGGACGATCCTCGAGCGGGCCCTGGCCGACTCGGCGCGGGGCCTCGGGGACTACACGATCGACATCGCCGAGGAGGCGGTCGTTCACCTGGCCGCCAACTCGCTCGGCGACGCCAGGCGCGCGCTGGCCGCTCTGGAGCTCGCCGTCCTCTCGACCCCGCCCGACCGAAACGGGGTCATCAGGATCGGGCTTCCGGCAGCGACGGAGTGCCTGGCGAAGCGAGTCGTCCGCTACGATCGCGACGGCGACGCGCACTACGACGTCGCTTCGGCGTTCATCAAGAGCATCCGGGGGTCGCAGCCCGACGCGGCGCTTCACTGGATGGCGAGGATGATGGCCGGAGGCGAGGATCCGCGGTTCATAGTCCGGAGGCTCGTGATCGCAGCTTCCGAGGACATCGGCCTGGCGGACCCGCGCGCCCTCGAGGTCGCGACGTCGGCGGCGAAGGCGGTCGAGATGCTCGGCATGCCCGAAGCGAAGTACGCGCTCGCGGAGGCGGCGATCTATCTCGCGACGGCCCCGAAGTCTCGAACGTGCGCCGACGCGATCGCCCGGGCCATGGAGGACGTGGAGAGCGGCGAGGCCTTCGAGGTCCCCGACCACCTCAGGGACGCGAGCTATCGGGGCGCGTCGAGACTCGGCCACGGAGCCGGATACGAGATGCCCGGATCCGAGGCCGAGGGGCGGGCGCAGCACTACCTGCCCGAGGAGCGGGCCTACTACCGGCCCGGAGACGACGGATACGAGAGGGAGGTCCGGAGGCGGCTCGATCGTTGGGACGCTGCCTCCACGACCGCTCGGACGGACAACGATCGGTAGCTTCACCGTTCGAGCGGCCAACGTACCAAGGACCATAATGAGTATAGATGGGAGGGGAGAACGGCATGAGCCCATGGGGACTCGTAGTGGCGTTCCTCATTGCTGTCGCGGTCTTTCTCGCTGGCTGGTTCGCCCGACGTCTGGTCGACCGCAGCAAGATCGTCAGCGCCGAGGAGCTCGCTGAGACGATCGTCCGGGAGGCCCAGAGAGAGGCCGAGACGCAGAAGAAGGCGGCGGTCCTGGAGGCCAAGGACGAGTGGTACAAGGCGAAGGCGAAATTCGAGGAAGACACGCAGCAAACGCGAACCGAGGTCGACAAGCAGGAGAGGCAGGTCGAGCGACGCGAAGAGAATCTGAACCGCAAGGTCGAGTTCATAGACAAGAAGGAACAGGAGCTCACCAAGCTCGAGGGCGACCTCAGGAAGAAGGATGAGGCCGTCGGAGAACGGAGCGAGAAGCTCTCGCGCCTGATCGACGAGCAGAACGAGCGGCTCGAGCGCATCGCCGGCATGAACCGCGACGACGCGAAGAAACTCCTGATCAAGAACATGGAGAGCGACGCCCGCCTCGATGCCGCGCGCATGATCAAGGACATCAAGGACGAGGCCAGGCGCCAGGGCGCCAAGGAGGCCAAGAAGGTCCTGACGCTCGCCATCCAGCGCTGCGCTGCCGACCACGTCGTCGAGTCGACCGTGTCGGTCGTCAATCTCCCGAACGACGAGATGAAGGGCCGAATCATCGGGCGCGAGGGCCGGAACATCCGGGCGTTCGAGACGGCCACGGGGATCGACGTGATCGTCGACGACACGCCCGAGGCCGTCATCCTCTCCGGCTTCGATCCGGTCCGGCGGGAGGTCGCCCGGCTGGCGCTCGAGCGGCTGATCGCCGACGGGCGTATTCACCCGGGTAGGATCGAGGAGGTCGTCGAGAAGGTCACGATGGAGCTCGACGAGCAGATCGTCGAACTCGGAGAGGAGGCGTGCCTCGACGTCGGGATCCACGATCTGAAGCCCGAACTCGTGAGGCTCCTGGGGAGGCTCAGGTACCGCACGAGCTACGGTCAGAACATGCTTCAGCACTCCAAGGAGGTGGCCTACCTCTGTGGGCTCATGGCGGGCGAGCTCGAGTTCGACATCGCCATGGCGAAGCGGGCGGGGCTACTTCACGACATCGGCAAGGCCGTCGACCACACAATGGAGGGAACCCACGCGGGCTTAGGCGCCGAGCTTGCGCGGCGGTACGGCGAGGACGATCTCGTCGTGAACTCCATCGAATCGCACCACGAGGACGTCGAGCCGACCTCGATGATCGCCGTGCTCGTTCAGGCGGCCGACGCCGTGTCGGGCGCGAGGCCCGGAGCGAGGCGCGAGACGCTCGAGACCTACATCAAGCGCCTCGAGAAGCTCGAGCAGATCGCGGCTTCATTCCAGGGCGTCGAGAGGTCGTACGCGATTCAGGCGGGGCGCGAGATCAGGATCATGGTGCAGCATCGGAAGATCGACGATGCGCGCGCGGAGGTGCTGGCATCCGCCGTTGCCAGGAAGATCGAGGCCGAGCTCAAGTACCCTGGGCAGATCAAGGTCGTCGTCGTGCGGGAGACGCGCGCCATCGACTATGCGAAGTAGCGCAGGCGGCGGCAGCAAGCGTCGATTGGGCCAACTCGCGTCGATCGCGCCAACACGCATCGGCCGCGGCAGCACGCGTCGATCGCCTCGTCCGGCGCCGTGCGCGCCGAGGGGTGAGACAGAGGAGGGAACGCGCGCTTGAGGATCCTGTTCATCGGCGACATTGTCGCTCGCGTCGGGCGCAAGACCACGGCGTCGCTTCTTCCGGATCTCATCGATCGCCACGACGTCGACTTCACGATCGCGAACTGCGAGAACGCGGCCGGCGGGATCGGGGTGACGAAGAAGATCGGCGAGGAGCTCTTAGGTCTAGGCATCGACGCCCTCACGAGCGGCAACCACATCTGGGACAAGCGCGACGCCATGGAGCTCCTCGAGCAGTCCGACCGCGTCGTTCGTCCCGGGAACTACCCACCCGGCGCGATCGGCAGGGGCCTCACCGTCGTCCCGTCGAGGAGGGGGCTCCCGGTCGGAGTCGTCAATCTGCAGGGGCGCGTCTTCATGCAGCAGATCGACTGCCCGTTTCGCGTCGGCGACGAGCTCGTCGCCTCAGCCCTCCAGCAGACCCCGATCGTCATCGTCGACGTCCACGCGGAGGCGACGTCGGAGAAGCTCGCCCTCGGCTGGCACCTGGCTGGGAGGGCGACGGCCGTGCTCGGCACCCACACGCACGTCCAGACGGCCGACGAACGGGTCCTCGAGAACCACACCGCCTACATCACCGACGTCGGCATGACCGGACCGTACGACTCCGTGATCGGCATCAAGAAGGAGATCTCGATCGCCCGGTTCATCACGCAGCTTCCGCAGCGCTTCGAAGCGGCCGACGGGAGTGGCATGCTGAACGCGGTCGTCATCGTCGTCGACGACGAGCGAGGCGCCGCCCGGTCGATCGAGCGGATCATGATCCGAGACGGACGGGAGATGGGAACCGCGGATCGATCCTGAGTGGGAGGGAGGCGCCGGCGTGGAGACGAGGATTCTGAAGGGCAAGCCGATCGCGCAGGCGATCAGGGACGACGTCTCCGCGCGAGTGAGCGCGCTCGGGGGCCGGGGGGTCGCCGTGACGCTCGCGATCGTGCTCGCGGGCGACGACGAGGCATCCAAGATCTACTCGCGGAGCATCGAGCGCGCCGCGGGAAAGCTCGGGATCGAGGCGACGCTCGTCGCGGTCCCTGCGGGCGCCGGGGGCGACGCGGCCGCGCGGACGGTCCGCGGTCTCTCGGATGATCCCGCCGTGGGAGGGATCATCGTGCAGCAGCCGCTGCCGGACGGGATCCCGGCGACGATCGTCGAGGAGATCCATCCCGCGAAGGACGTCGACGGAGCGACGACGGCGAGCCTCGGTCTGCTCCTGGCCGGTCGCCGCGGTTTCGCGCCGGCGACGCCGCTGGGCGTGATCGAGATCCTGAGGGGGTCCGCGATCTCCGTGAGCGGGCGACACGTCGTGATCGTGGGCAGAAGCAACGTCGTCGGGAAGCCGCTCGCGAACCTGCTTCTCAGGAAGTCCGAGCACGCGAACGCGACGGTGACCGTCTGCCACACGGGGACGGGCGACCTCAGACGACACACGCTCTCGGCGGACATCCTGGTCGCCGCCATGGGGCGGCCCGAGGCGATCCGCGGAGACATGATCGCGGAGGGCGCCGTCGTCGTCGACGTCGGCGTGACCAGCATAGACGATCCCACGAGCGAACGCGGCTACCGGATGGTCGGCGACGTCGCGTTCGACGAGATGATCGGGAGGGCGTCGGCCGTGACGCCGGTCCCGGGGGGCGTCGGATCGCTGACGACCGCGCTCCTGCTTAGGAACTTGGTCGAGGCCGTCGAGCACGCGGCCGGCTGAGGAGTCGTGACGGTCGCTCGACACACTGTCGCTGACGGCGATCACTCGAGCAGCGGGGGAGACGTGGGGACGGGAATCGAGGAGCGGATCTACTCGGTCAGCGAGGTGACCGCCCAGGTGAAGGCGGTCATCGAGTCGTCGCTTCCCTCCTTCTGGGTGGAGGGCGAGATCTCCAACTTCGTCCACCACTCGTCCGGACACATGTACTTCACCCTCAAGGACGACAAGAGCCAGCTCTCGTGCGTCATGTTCCGGCACCAGAACGCGCGGCTCTCCTTTCGTCCCGAGAGCGGCGCGAAGGTCACGGCATGGGGCCGGGTCAAGGTCTACGAGCCTTCCGGCAGGTACCAGCTCTACGTCGAGCGGATGAAGCCGGCGGGCGCCGGAGCGCTCGCCGCCGCCTTCGAGGCTCTCAAGCGGCGCCTCAAGGCCGAGGGGCTCTTCGACGAGGACCGGAAGCGCGAGATCCCGGCGTTTCCCCGCACCGTCGCGGTCGTCACATCGCCGACGGGCGCCGCGGTGCGCGACGTCATCCGCGTCGTCAGGAAGCGGGCGCCGCAGGTCAGGCTCGTGGTGGTGCCGACGGCGGTTCAGGGGAAGGACGCGGTCCCCGGCATCGTCGCCGCGCTCGATCTCCTGGACGCCTGGGGCGGCGCCGACGTGGCGATCGTCGGCAGGGGAGGGGGGTCGCTCGAGGACCTCTGGGCGTTCAACGACGAGGCGGTCGCGAGAGCGATCGCCGGCGCGAGGACGCCGATCATCGCAGCCGTCGGTCACGAGGTCGACTTCACGATCGCCGACTTCGTCGCCGACGCGCGCGCCGCGACGCCGTCGCACGCGGCCGAGCAGGCGGTTCCGGATGGAGCGGAGCAGCGGCGCTCGCTCGCGTCGCTCCACGCCCGTCTCGGCGCCGCGACGCGCACCCGCGTCCGCGGCGTCGGTGAGCGTGTCGAGCGGGCGAGGCGGGCGTACGCCTTCCGGCTGCCGCGCGAGTTGACGGAGCGGCTCGCACAACGCATCGACGAGCTGTCGCGGCGGATCGGCTCCACGGTGACGGCCAGGCTCGATGCCCTCACCGCGAGGCTCGAGCGGTACTCCGCGGAGCTCAGGCTGGCCGATCCGTCGCACATCCTGGGCCGGGGCTATGCCGCCATCTCGCTTCTCCCGGATCTGCGGCCGGTCCGTTCGATCGGGGACGTCGCGCGGGGCGATCGGGTGAGGGTGACCGTGGTCGACGGCGCGTTCGACGGCGAGGTCGTCGAGCTCGCCAGGCAAGCGGGGAGGAAGAAGTGACCAAGAAAGCCACCTTCGAGGATGACCTGGCTCGTCTCGAGGCGCTCGTCGAGCGGCTCGAGCGCGATGAACTGGGGCTCGAGGATTCGCTCGAGGCCTTCGAGGAGGGGATGAAGCTGTCCGAGGCGCTGACGAAGGCCCTCGCGAAGGCTCAGAAGAAGGTCATGAAGCTCATGAGGGACGCGGACGGGTCGCCCTCCCTCGAGGAGTTCGACGATGACGACGGGGAGGAGAGCTAGCGGAGTGGCCTCGCTCGAGTCGTACCTGGCCGAGAGGCGGAGGGTCGTCGAGGAGGCGCTCGACCGTCTCATGCCACCGGCGGACGCGCCGCCCGCCCGGCTCCACGAGGCGATGCGATACGGCGTCTTCTCGGGCGGCAAGCGGCTCCGCCCGATCCTCGCGATCGCGGCGTTCGAGCTGGCCGGCGGATCGGGAAGCGGCGTGCTCACCCCCGCCTGTGCCACCGAGCTCATCCACACGTACTCGCTCGTGCACGACGATCTGCCGGCGATGGACGACGACGACTTGAGGCGCGGGCGCCCGACGTGCCACAAGGTCTTCGGCGAGGGTGTGGCCGTCCTCGCGGGCGACGGGCTCCTGACGCTCGCCTTCCAGGTCGTCGCCGAGGACGACGCGCTGCCGGCCGAGCGGCGGCTCGCCATCGTGCAGAAGCTGGCCGAGGCCAACGGGCCCTCGGGAATGGTCGGGGGACAGGTCGCCGACGTGGAGGCCGAGGGACAGGAGCCGTCCCTCTCGACGATCGGGTTCGTCCACTCGCGCAAGACGGGCGCGCCGATCGCCGCCGCGGTCGTCGTGGGTGCGATCGCCGCCGGCGCCCCGAGCGAGCAGCAGGCGGCGCTCGCGTCGTACGGCGAGCGTGTTGGGCTCGCCTTCCAGATCGCGGACGACCTCCTCGACGTCACGGGAACGGCCGAGGAGATGGGGAAGGCCGTTGGGAAGGACCACGAGCGCGGGAAGATGACGTACCCCGGCGTGGTCGGCGCCGAGGCGTCGGCCGCGCGGGCGCGCGAGCTGGTGGAACAGGCGATCGCGGACGTCGCGCCGTACGGCGAGCGGGCGTGGGCGCTCGAGGCGATCGCCAGGTTCATCGTGGAACGCCGGAGCTGACGGCGCGGCCGCGGCTTCGAGCGGCGGAACCGATCAAGCAGGGGGCGACGATGGGGCGCATTCTCGACCGGATCGAATCCCCGGCCGATCTCAAGAAGCTCGACGTTTCGGAGCTGCCCGATCTCGCCGAGGAGATCCGCCAGGAGATCATCCGCGTCGTCTCGCGGACGGGTGGGCACCTGGCGCCGAGCCTCGGCGTCGTCGAGCTGACCCTCGCCCTCCACCGCGTCTTCGAATCGCCGACCGACAAGATCATCTGGGACGTCGGACACCAGAGCTATCCCCACAAGCTCCTCACCGGCCGGCGCGAGGCCTTCGAGACGCTCCGCCAGTACGGTGGGATCGCCGGCTTTCCGAGGAGGGAGGAGAGCGAGCACGACGCCTTCAACACGGGGCACTCCTCGACGTCGATCTCCGCCGCGCTCGGCATGGCCTGCGCGCGCGACTTCCTGGACGAGGACTTCCGCGTGATCGCGGTGATAGGCGACGGGTCGCTGACGGCGGGGCTCGCGTTCGAGGGACTGAATCAGGCGGGACACCTCAAGCGGAACATCATCGTCGTCGTCAACGACAACCGCATGTCGATCTCGAAGAACGTCGGCGCCCTCTCCCAGTATCTGACACGCCTCCTCACGGCTCCGACGTACCAGCGCCTCGAGAGCGAGGTGTGGGACATCATGGGGAAGATCCCGGCCATCGGCGAGCGGGCTCGCGAGCTGGCGTCGCGGGCGCTCGAGGGCATCCGCGGCGTCTTCGTCCCCGGCGTCCTCTTCGAGGAGCTGGGGTTCAAGTACTTCGGCCCTCTGGACGGACACAACGTCGAGCTTCTCATCGAGGCGTTCGAGCGGCTCAAGCACGTTGATGGACCGCTCCTCGTCCACGTCGTCACGCAGAAGGGAAGGGGCTATCAGCCGGCCGAAGAGAACGCGTCGCGCTTCCACGGCGTCGGGTCGTTCGAGAAGGCGACCGGAACTCTGACGAAGAAGCCCACGGCGATCTCGTACACGGAGGCATTCGGGCGCACGCTCGTGGCGCTCGCCGAGGACGACGAGAAGATCGTCGCGATCACGGCGGCCATGCCAGCCGGGACCGGGCTCAGCCACTTCGCGCGCCGCTACCCCGACAGGTTCTTCGACGTCGGCATCGCCGAACAGCACGCCGTCACCTTCGCGGCGGGGCTCGCAGCGCTCGGCATGAAACCGGTCGTCGCGATCTACTCGTCGTTCATCCAGCGGGCGTACGACCAGGTCATCCACGACGTCTGCCTTCAGGGGCTTCCGGTGAAGCTCATGATCGATCGCGGCGGGCTCGTCGGGGACGACGGTCCGACGCACCACGGCGTCTTCGATCTGACGTTCCTGCGGGCCGTCCCGAATCTCGTGCTCGCGTCGCCGAAGGACGAGAACGAGTTGGCGGCTCTCGTTCGGACCGCCATCGACTACGGCGACGGCCCGATGGCCGTGCGGTACCCGCGGGGTGCGGGACTTGGCGTGCGCATGGACTTCGAGCCTGCGCTCATCCCGATCGGCACCGGCGAGCGCCTCCGGGAGGGCGGCGACCTCTCCATCCTCGCGCTCGGCTCGATGGTGCAGACGGCGGTCGAGGCGGCGGAGGCGCTTTCCCGCGAGGGCATCGAGGCCTCCGTCGTGAACGCGAGGTTCGTCTCGCCGCTCGACGAGGAGCTCATTCTCGAGGAGTCCGAGCGGACCGGACGCGTCCTCACGCTCGAGGAGAACGTCACGAGCGGCGGCTTCGGGGCCGCGATCCTCGAGCTCCTGCAGGAGAAGGGATTGGACGACGTCCGGACGAGGATCGTGGGGCTTCCGCGCACGTTCGTGACGCACGGCGGGCGCGACAGGCTCCTGAAGGACTGCGGCCTCGAGGTCGCAGACATCGTCGCTCGGGCGCGCGAACTAGCGTCGCGCTAGCGAGTCCCAGTCGGAGGAGGTGGCGAATTCGATGAAGACGGTCGGCATCGTGGCCAATCCCCTCAAGGAGGGGATCGCAGAGGCCATCGAGAAGGTCATCGCCTGGAGCGCGGGGCACGGCCTCGAGGTCCTGGCCGAGGACAGGCTCAGCGCGATCGCCCCCGACTCGACGGCGGTGGCGCCGACGCGCGAGGTCGCGGCTCGCGCCGACCTCATCCTCGCTTTCGGAGGCGACGGGACGCTTCTCTACGCCGCGAGAGAGGTGGCGTCCGCGGGCGGCGAGGTTCCGATCTTCGGGGTCAACCTGGGGAGTCTGGGCTTCCTCACGCAGATCGCGGGGGAGGAGCTCGAGGAGGTGCTCGGGAGGATGGACCCCTCGAACCTGCCCGTGAGCGAGCGCATGATGCTGTCGGTCACCGTGGCCGGTCGCGGTGAGCCGGCCCTCGCGCTGAACGACGTCGTCGTCACGAAGGGCGCCGAGTCGAGGATGCTCTCGTTCGAGGCGCGCGTCGACGGCGAGGTCGTCACGCGCTACGCCGCGGACGGGCTCATCCTCTCGACGCCGACCGGGTCGACGGCCTACTCCGTCTCGGCGGGAGGACCGATCGTCGCGCCGAACGTCGAGGCCGTCATCGCGACGCCGATCTGTCCGCACACGCTCTCCATGCGCGCGCTCGTCGTGCCGCCGACGGCCGTGATCGAGGTCGAGATGCTCTCGTGCGACGAGCGCACGATCGTCACGACCGACGGGAACCGCGCCTTCGACATCGCCACGGGCGACGTCGTGACCGTCCGGCGCGCGGAGGCGAGGGCCCGGCTCGTCGAGATGGCCGAGCATTCGTACTACGAGATCCTGAGGAAGAAGATGCGCTGGGCCGGGCGCGTGAGAGAGCGGTAGACGATGGGCGCCGCCGGACCAACGCTTGAGGATCTCCGGGCTCCGCCGAACGTCGTGACGCTGATTCGAGTCGCGCTCATCCCTGTGGTGCTCTGGCTCATCGCGGTCGATCGGCGGGGATGGGCGGTCGCCGTCCTCGCTTTCATGGTTGTCACCGACGGCCTGGACGGCTACCTTGCAAGAAGGACCGGGCGGATCACCGAGCTCGGGAAGATCCTTGATCCGGTCGCCGACAAGCTCGCGATCGACGCGGTCCTCATTCACCTGACCGCGAGGGGCGAGTTCCCGCTCTGGGCGCTCGCGGTCTTTCTCGTCCGCGACGCGGCCATCCTCGCCGGGGCGGCGATGATCGCGAGGAGGGTGGCGCGGGTGCCCGCGGCCAACGCGATCGGGAAGATCGCGCTCGTGGTGCTCGCGGCCATGACGATCGCCTACGTCGCGAACGTGGCGCCGCTCGAGGGGCCGCTCATCGCGGCAGGTGTAGTATTCGCGATCTGGTCCGTCGTCGCCTACGGAGGGGTCGCGCGGCGAGCTCTCATCGTCGGCCCGCGCTAGTGGCCCTCGTGGGACGCCCGGGCCAGTAGGCCCTCGCGGGACGCCCGGGCCAGCAGGCCCTCGTGGGACGCCCGGGCGAGTAGGCCCTCGTCGGACACCGGTGCAAGTGGACGCGGTCCAGCGCCGAGACACACGTGACGGCCCGCGGGAGGAGCAGGCCCGACAGTGAAGGAGACGAGCGAGTGACGGTACCGACGAGCAGAGTCTATCTGCTTCGAATCATCGACGGCGGCGGGGACGACATCGCCGCGCGCCTCGACCTCCTGCTCGATCGGAGCGGACTCGGGAGCATCGCGGCCGCGAACGAGCTCGTCGCGATCAAGCTCCACTTCGGGGAGAGCGCCGAGACGGGCCACGTGAAACCGAGGTTCGTGCGCCGCGTCGTCTCGTGGCTGGCGCGGCAAGGCTCGGTGCCCTTCTTGACCGACACCAACACGCTCTACCGCGGGACCAGAAGCGACTCGGTCCACCATCTCCGGACGGCGGCCGAGCACGGCTTCACCTACTCGGCGGTCGGGGCGCCGGTCGTGATCGCCGACGGCCTCAGGGGAACGCAGGAGGTGCGAGTTCCTCTCGAGGGAGGAGTGCTGAAGGAGGCGGCCATCGGCGTCGAGCTGGTGAAGGCCGACAGTATTCTGGTCCTGACCCACTTCAAGGGGCACGAGCTGTCCGGTTTTGGGGGAGCGATCAAGAATCTGGGGATGGGCGGTGCGTCCCGGGCTGGCAAGCTCGAGCAGCACTCGACGACGAAGCCGTACGTGCGCGCCTCGTGCATCGCCTGCGGGATCTGCGCGACGTGGTGTCCCGCGGACGCGATCGCCGTCGGGGAGAAGGCCGAGATCGACGAGGCGAAGTGCATCGGCTGCGGCGAGTGCATCGCCGTCTGCCCCGAGAAGGCGGTCGGCATACGATGGAACGAAAACACTGACGCGTTTCAGCGGAAGATGGTAGAATACTCGAAGGCGGTCGCCTCGCTGAAACCTGGGAGGGTGGGGTACGTGAACTTCATCACGGACGTCCACCCGCTGTGCGACTGCTACGGGACCGCGAAGGTCCCGATCGTCCCGGACATCGGTGTCGTGGCGTCGGTCGATCCCATAGCGATCGACCAGGCGTCGTACGACCTCGTGAACGCCGCCCCGACCACCGCGGAGAGCAGCCTCTCCGATGGGTACCGGAGCGGAGAGGACAAGTTCCGCGACCTCCACCCGGAAGTCGACCCGACGGTTCAGCTCCGGCACGGGGAGGAGATCGGACTCGGGACGAGGAACTACGAGCTGATCGAGATTGCCGAGAGCGCCCGTAGCTCAGTTGGATAGAGCACTGGATTCCGGTTCCAGGTGTCGGAGGTTCGAATCCTCTCGGGCGTACCATTGAGGGCGCGGCCGGCGGCGACTCGTCGCCGGCCAGCGTCCGTGGTGCCGCGGCACGATTCGTCAGACCGAACGGAGGAGACGTCGATGAGCATCCGACGATTCGCCGCAGCCGTCGCTCTCGTGGCTCTCGGGGCCGCGGGCGCCGCGGGCGCGAGCACGATCTTCGCGATCACCTACGGCGAGGGCGCGACGCTCGTTGCCCTCGAGGATCAGGGGATCGCGGTCCGTCACGTGGGCGACCACGAGGCGCTGATCGAGGGGGACGAGGGGTTGGGGGCGCGCCTCCGGGCGCGCGGGAGGATCGTGGAGCCGGTCGCTGACGTCGAGAGCTTCGAGGCGTTCGTCCTCTGCTATCCGCGGAGCGTCGCCACCGATCTCGGACGCCACGGCTCGGTCCTGTGGGCCGAGCCCGAGGGCGCCGTGCTCGTGGGCACGACGCGCGCGGCGCTCCCGGGTCTTCGGGAGGACACCTTCGCGGCCCTGTCGTTGCCGGAATCGGTGAACGTGAGAGCGTGGTTCGACGAC
>JALGVU010000309.1 GCA_025774545.1 bacterium
TTCGAGAACGTCGGGCGCGCCGCAGTGAACTCCAGTGCGATCATGATCGTGAGCGGTCACTTCCTCGACGGGCGGCAGCCGGGCGGAGGATTCGACAACTCGGGGGTCTTCTCCGTGCTTTCCGGCGGGCAGTTCACGGCGGCCGGCACCGGAAGCGTCACGACGAGCGGCACGTTCGAGACGGACGGGACGACCAGCGTCGAAAGCGGAGCGGTCTTCATCAACTCCGGATCGGCCACGGTGGGGCTCGGCGGTGACTTCTTCGCCGTGGGAACTGTGTCGAACGAGACGGGCGGCGACTTCACCAACAAGGGCACGACGACGATCCCGGGCGGCCGGCTGGACAACGCCGGGCTCTTCGACCACCAGGAGAACGCGGTTCTTGCCGGGGCGGGGACGTTCGACACGTCGGGCGGCCTCACCGTGATGAAGGGAATCGTGGCGCCCGGCGCGTCGCCGGGCGTCCTCAGCTACGTAGGCGATTTCATCCAGTCGGGGACGAGTCAGGTGCATCTCGAGGTCGGGGGTTACGTGCCCGGGGTCGACTACGACCGGCTCTCCATCACGGGCTCGACGAGCCTTGCCGGCGCCGTGTCACTCTCGTTCCTTCCCGGGTTCGAGCCCGCGCCGGGCGATAGCTTCGATGTCATCACGCAGACGGAGGCGGTCCGGTCGTCTGCCGGGGGCCGCGACACACGCGACTTCATCTGCTTCTCGGGACTCGATTTCTCCGACACGCTCTACATGGAACCCGTCCAGCTGCCACTCAAGTTCCAGTTCCGGGCCGTGCTGGGGTCGACAGGAAACAGCGCGCCGCTGGCCAACGACGACGCGGACAGCGTCGTCGGCTACGTGCCGATCCAGATCCCCGTGCTCGAGAACGACTTCGACCCCGACCTCGACGAGCTCAGGATCATCGACATCCTCACCGACGCGACCGAGGGTCTGGCCTACGTGGAGTCCGGTGACGAGGTGGTGGTCTACACCGCGGCCCCAGGATTCGGTGGAATCGACGGTTTCGACTACGTCGTTACGGACTGCGCGGGGGGTGTCGACACGGCGCACGTGACGATCGGCGTGACCGCGCCGCCGCGGAGCTGGCGAGTGCCAGCGGACGTCCCGACGATCCAGGCCGGGATCGACGTGGCCGCCCCGGGGGACACGGTGCTCGTCGCGTGCGGCACCTACTACGAGGGCGAGATCGCGCTCACGTCGGGAGTCATCCTCGCGGGCGAGACGGGAGAGCCCGATTGTGTGGTCATCGACGCCTCCGGCCGAAGGGGTGCAAGAGGGCTGGTCTGCGTCGATGTCGACAGCACCGCCGTCGTGAGGGGCCTCACGGTCGTCGGCGGAAACTCGGACGACTACGGCGGCGGGATGTACTGCTACAACTCGTCGCCGCGGATCGCCGACTGCGTCTTCAGGGCCAACTCGGCCGTCACGGCTGGCGGGGCGGTGGCGTTGGAGCATCAGTCGTCGCCGACGCTCGAGCGCTGTGTGCTGGACGCCAACTCGTCGGCAGTTGGAGGGGCAGTCTTCTGCTTCGACAACTGCTCCCCCTCGATCGTCGAGTGCCTCTTCACGGGGAACACCGCCGGCACGAGGGGCGGAGCTCTCGCGTGTGACTCCCTGGCAATTCCGCACCTTGTGAACTGCACCCTCTCTGGCAACGCGGCTCCTGAGGGTGGTGGCATGTACGTCGGCGAGGACTCGTCGCCAATGGTCGACAATACGATCATCGCGTTCGGCACCGTCGGGGAGGCCGTCTCCTGCTCCGCGAACGGGACGGTGACGCTCGCCTGCAGCGACGTCTACGGCAACGCGGGAGGAGACTGGGTCGGGTGCATCGCCGGGCAGAGCGGCGTCGACGGGAACTTCTCCCTCGATCCGGAGTTCTGCGATCCGGACAGCGCGAACTACCATCTGGCCTTGAGCTCGCCGTGCGCGGACGCTCCCGGGTGCGGTGTGGTGGGCGCGCTGCCCGTGGGCTGCATCAGGGAGCCCGAGATCGACGTGTCTCCAGGCACCCTTGAGTTTGTCCTGCCCGAGGAGGGAGCGGCGTGCGACACGCTAGTGGTTGCGAACGGTGGGCGCGCGGATCTGATCTGGTTCATCCGGGAAGAGGTGGCCGGCGAGGGGCGCGGTGGGCGGCCGTCCTTGACGCGTTCCGTGCCGACACCCGCGTGGTCGGGGGAGGTGGCTCGTCTCACGATCGGCCGCGAGGTTCCCCACTACGAGTGCGCGAAGGGCGAGCGCGACCCCAGACGCGGCGCGACGCCTGCCCTGGGGACCGGTGGTCCGGACGCCTTCGGTTACCGGTGGATCGACAGCGACGAGCCCGGCGGACCTCTGTTTGCCTGGCAGGACATCACTGGCGTGGGGACGGCCGTCATACTGACCGACGACGACTTCGAGGAGGTTTCCATTCCGTTCGCGTTCCCGTTCTACGGCGTCGGCCGCGACTCGATCAGGATCAGCTCGAACGGCTACCTGACGTTCGGTTCGGACGGGACGGACTACAGCAACGACCCGATCCCGGATCCCTCCGATCCGAACGGTCTCATCGCGCCGTTCTGGATGGACCTGACGCCGGAGGCCGGAGGCAGCATCCACTACTACCACGACGTGGTCGTCGACAGGTTCATCGTTCAGTACACGGCCATCGACGACCACTGGGGAACCGGCGCCAAGACGTTCCAGGTGTCGCTGAGTCCGGACGGGGAGATCCTGTTCCAGTATCTGGACATGCCGGGCGACCTCGCGGCATCGACGATCGGTGTCGAGAACGGCGACGGGTCCACGGGGCTCGAGGTCGTCTTCAACGCGGCCTACGTGCACGACAACCTCGCCGTCCTGATCGAGGACGCGATCCCGCATCTCACCGAGGATCCACCGGGTGGTGTTCTGCCCGGCCTCGACTTCCGGACGATCGAGGTCTGCGTCGATGTCGCCGGGCTGGCGCCGGGTTCCTACCTCTACGACCTCGTCGTCGAGAGCAACGATCCCGACGATCCGCAAATCACGGTGCCGGTCTCGCTGACCGTGGGCTTCGGGCCCGAGATCGCGGTCGATCCCGAGTCGATCGCGATCGTCGGAGACTACGGAGAGATCTACTCCGACCCTCTGACGCTCCGGAACACCGGTGGGCAGGATCTGGTGTGGATGCTAGGGAAGAGGGAGACGAGCCCGAAGCGGGATCGGGCCAGCGCGGAGCAGGGCAGAGGCGCGGGCGGACCGGACGCGTTCGGATACGCGTGGATCGACAGCGACACGCCCGGCGGGCCCACGTTCGAGTGGCGCGACATCTCGGGTGTGGGAACCCAGGTCTCCCTGGGTGACGACGATGCGGTGACCGTTGAGCTTCCGATCGACTTCGCGTTCTACGACGGAACCACCTACCGTGACTCAGTGACGATCAGCTCAAACGGCTACCTCACCTTCGGACCCGACGGGACCGAGAGCGGCAATACGGATATCCCGAATGCGCTCGCCACCAACAATCTCATCGCTCCCTTCTGGGACGATCTCAATCCGGCATCGGCCGGGAGCGTCTACTACCACTACGACCCGACCGACACGTCGTTCATCGTCCAGTATTCGAACCTGGCTCACACCGGCGCGATTCTCTTCCAGTACCTCGGGATGATCGGTCAACTCGACAGCGCAACGGTAGGGATCGAGAGCTCGGACGCATCGGCGGGGTTGGAGGTCGCCCACAACGTGCCGTACGTGCACGACGGACTCGCCGTGGCCATCGGGGAGCTCTACGGGTGGCTCGATGCCGATCCGAGGAGCGGGGTCGTCTCGGCGGGGGACTCAACGACCGTCGAGATACTGAGCGACTGCGGGCTCTCCGGACCCGGGGACTTCGAGTTTGACCTGGTCTTCCACAGCAACGATCCGGATGACCCCGAGTTCATCGTTCCGTACTCCCTCTCGGTGAGCGGAACCGGGGTCGACGAGCATGAGACGCTGCCGACGGAGTTCGCTCTCCGCGGGAACTACCCGAACCCCTTCAACCCGGTGACGCTGATTCGTTACGACCTTCCCGTGGTCGCAGAGGTGAGTCTCAGGGTCTACGACGTGTCGGGGCGGCTGGTCCGGGTCCTCCTGGCCGACGTCAGGCAGGAGGCCGGTTACCAATCGGTGGCGTGGCACGGCAGGGACGACCAGGGGAGGCGGGTCGCTTCGGGCGTCTACTTCTACGAACTCGAAGCGAACGAGCGGGCGCTGCGGAAGACGATGATTCTGCTGAAATGATACGGAACGGTCGGTGTCAAGCTGTGCGTTCGGGGGAACGACGTGGATGTCACAGCCGGCGACGGGTGTTCCACGCGCTCAGGAGTCCGGGTCTCGCCGGCCCCGGCACAAGGAAGGGCCCGCTCACACGAGCGGGCCCTCTGTCGGCATCTTCGCATGAAGACCGCTAGAACGTGCTCAGCGCGGCCCTCTTCCAGCCGGCCCCCGTTTTGACGTAAAAGTAGTCGTTGTCCCAGGCGATGTCGCCGGAGTTGCCGCTCGGGTCTCCGGTCCCGCTCGGTGTGAACGGGATCCTGAGCCGCAGCTGGGAGGACCCGGCACCGGCTATGTCGACCTGGGACGTGGGATTCAGAACGCCGCTCCCGACGCCCAGCTGGCCGCTGATGTACTGATCGCCCTGAACGTGGAGTTCCTGTCCCGGGCTCGTCGTGCCGATGCCGACCTCGCCGCCACCCTCGATGGTCAGCCTGGGTACCCCGGCGGTTCCGAGGTACAGGTTGTTCGTTTCCTGCAGTTCGACGTACCCCGTA
>JALGVU010000310.1 GCA_025774545.1 bacterium
GTTCCCCGAGCGCTCCATGGGCGTCGCGCCCGTGTTCCACTCGTTGAACGTGCCAGCCAGGAAGACGTTCTCGTAGGGCTTGTTCGGCGTGAACGTGAAGGTGACCCTCCGGAGAACGGAGTCCGAGTCGCCGACCGACTCGGACGCGGCCGGAACGAGGACGGCGGCGAGAAGCAGGATGAGGAGCACCGTGGCTCGGCGGGATCTGGTTCGCACGTGATCTCCTCCTGCTGGGGACGCGGCGGGACGTCGCCGCGAACGCGACCGGCTCGAGGGTGAGGCGATCCGCGTTCGTGGGCGTCCTATGATTCTAGCCCGCGGGAAGGAAGGGGGGCAACTGCAAAGCGGGGCGGAAAGGGCTCAAGTCGTGCGTGATCTCGGCCGCGCCCGCCGCGCTCGAGCACCGACGACGGCGCTCCTACCTGGTGAGGGTCATCTTCATGGTCTCTTCGTACATCCCGGCCGTCATCCGGCAGTAGTAGACGCCGGAAGCGACCTTCCGGCCCGACCCGTCGGAGCCGTCCCAGCTCACGAACCGCCGCCCCGGCGACACGTGCCCGGCGATGAGGACACGCACGTGACGTCCTGACACGTCGAAGACGTCAATCGTCACGTGTCCGCCGCCGTCAGGCACATCGTACGCGATGCTCGTGAGTCCGGTGAAGGGGTTCGGCCTGTTCCTGCGCAGCGCGAAGGCGAGCGGAAGCCCGGGATCGGGATCCTCGACGCCGGTCAGGATCTCCGCGTCGGCCTCGTCCGACGGCGGCCCCTCGTTGCCATGCACGTCCTCCGCGGCGACGACGTAGTACCACGTGCCCTCGCCGGGTCCGTGGTCGACGTAGAACGTGTCGGGCGTCGCGCCCGCGAACGTCGTCGCGTCCGGAACGACTCCCGGCGCGTCGCTTCGGTAGACGTTGTAGTAGTAGAGGTCCTCGTCCTGCACGCCGCTCGGGGACCAGTCGAGCTGGACATCGATCTGCGCGGCCTGGGCCACGAGACCGAGCGGCGGCCCGGGCGCGAGGTTGTCGACCGAGTATCCGCTCGCGACCCCGGACTCCCAGAAGACCCACTGGCTGGCAGTGTGGGCGATCACCATGTACTCGGTCAGGGGAAGCCCGGACTCGGTCGAGTCGCCGTAGGTCGGAACGTGCAAGGCATACTCGTCCAGGTAGTAGGCGTTCACCGTGTCAACGGGAGCCCAGCCGAAGCGGGACATCGCCCCCACTCCTTCGAGCGACAGGGCGGTTCGCTCATCGAGCACGTCAAGCGATTCGGAGAGGATCCTCAGCGCGCGGGATTCCTCCGTCCTCCGCATCCAGATCGAGTAGTATGTCACCACCTCGTTCGGGTACTCATCGAGATAGCTCGCCGACCAGTCGATGACCGCGACGCCGCCCTGGTCGTTGGGACGATCGTCAACCGCGGCGATGCTGGCAGACGGGTACCCGAGGTAGCCGTTCCGCTCCACACGCTGGGCGTAGATGTCCAGATTGCCCACACCGATGCCGTTTCGTCTGTCTTCCCACGCGACGATCGCGCCGCCTGCTCCGTCGGTGACGAGCTGCGGGTAACGCTGGTCGCGGTCGGCGGTGCAGAACGCCACCCCATCCGCGATCCACTGCACAGCACCCGACGCGTCGACACGCTGGGCGTAGAGATCCTTGTTGCCGGCGGCGCCGTTCCGGTCGTCTACCCACGCGATGACCGCCCCGCCGGCTCCGTCAGAAACGAGGTCCGGAGCGCCCTGGCTGTGGGCGGCTGTGCAGACGGCCACCCCATCAGCTGCCCATTGCACGGCACCCCAGTGATTGACATGCTGGGCGTAGATATCGCCGAGCCATTCGCTCCGCTCATCATGCCACGTGATGATCGCACCACCGGCTCCGTCGGAGGCAAGCTCCGGGGAGTCCTGTACTGATGCTGCGGTGCAGATGGCCACCCCGCCCGAGGTCCACTGCTCGGAGCCCGATGCGTTCACGCGCTGGGCGTAGATGTCGTCTGCGTCGGTGCCCCCTCGCTCGTCCTGCCACGTGATGATCGCGCCGCCTGATCCGTCTGAGACGAGCCGCACACGTGCCTGATCGTCGGTTGCCGTGGCGACAATCACACCGTCCACGGCCCATTGCACAGCGCCCGACGCGTCGACACGCTGGGCATAGACATCGCGGGAGTCGCTTCGCCGATCGTACCACGCAATGATCGCACCGCCTGATCCGTCTGAGACGACGTGTGGCGTGGACTGATTGGCGGCGGCGGTGCAGATGGCCACGCCGTCCGCGGTCCACTGTGCGCTGCCTTCCGCGTCCGCCCGCTGGGCGTAGATGTCGTAGGAGTCGCCGCGCCCGTCGTACCACGCGATGATCACACCGCCGGCTCCGTCAGAGATGACCTGTGGCGTGAGCTGATGGGCGGCCGCGGTGCAGATGGCCACCCCATCCGCGGTCCACTGTGCACTGCCCTCCTCGTCCACTCGCTGCGCGTAGACGTTACAGTCGCCGCTCCGCTCGTCCTGCCACGTGATGATCGCACCACCAGCTCCGTCAGAAACAGGCTCCGGGGAAGACTGGGAAGAGATCTCGGCACAGATCGCCACGCCGTCCGCGGGCCACTGGGCGGCGCCCGACGCGTCCACCCGTCGGGCGTAGATGTCGTAGTCGTAGCTGACGCTGTCGTCCCGATCATCCTTCCACACGATGAACACACCGCCGACTCCGTCGGAGATGAGCCGGGGGGACTCCTGATTGAGAGCTGCGGTGCAGATGGGCAGATTCACCTGCGGATCGTGCGGCCACCCCGGTCCTGGAGGCTGCGGTTCCTCGCAGTCTCCCGGCGGCGGCGCCGCCCACACGCCCCCGTGACCCGACGGGGTGCTCCGCACGCACCAGTCGTCCGACCCCCCCGAGCAGTCGGCCGCCTGACTGCCGTCAGTGTCATGCGGGAGGAGCTCAATGAAGCCGGGTGTGCCCGTGTACATGTAGTCGACCCGTCCCACGACCACGACCCCCGACGGCTCCGGCATCACGCACGTTCCCCCGATGAGCCACCCCGTGTCTTCCAGACTCCCGTCCGATATCCAGCCCGGAGGGATGGCCGTTTGGCCGAGTTTGAAGCCGCTGAACGTCCTGTTGAACTTGAGGGTCGCACCGGCTATTCCCCCGCCGGGACCGAGGTTCTCGAAGCAGACGTAGACGGAGAACTGAGCCAACTCGGCGGGCTCGATGTAGTTCTGGCCGTTGTCGAACTCGAGGAAGATCTGGACGTCCGGGTTATCCCCGGCTTCCGCTCCGACTGCGAAGAGCAGGCACACAAGACAGATCACGAGAGCGCGCATCATTGTCTCCTCCGGAGTCGCCCGCCACAGCCGCTACGCGGCGGGCTCGGAAGGCGCTTCAGAACTCAGGGTTGCGTGTTGGCACGCGGGGAGGCAACAGTCCAACGCGCGGGTGGCCAGGGAACATCCCTCACCGAGCGCCGGGGCGTGCACGGACCAAGAAGGAGCGGCGTGGCGTCCCCGGACACAACCTCCCGCTCCCTGGGTGCACGCACGCGCACAGGTTCACCTCCGCGAACGATAGTCAGTCTGAAACTAGCAATAGTGTAGCGCGGTTCGCGCGAGAGGTCAAGAACGGACCTGGCCGGTTGACGGGATGAGCCCTACGGCATACGGATGCGCGGGTTTCTCGCCGAGCCGACCGACCGCGCGACCGGCAGGCGCGCGAAGGGGCGGCGTACCGCGCCGCCCCGGCGGTTGGTCTTGGATCGCTCGGACAGGACTACTCTCTAACCGCTACCGGTACAGCCCCTTGATCGACCCCCAGCTCTCGTCCTCGACCGGCACGTAGCCGCACACGCACCAGGGATCGGGAGGCGGGGGATCCTGATGGACGCCCGCGTGCGACGCGACGCACCACCAGTCGACCAGGTTGTTGCAGTCGAGCGCGCCGTTCCCGTCGATCGGTCCCGGGAGAAGCCTGATGTGCCCAGGGGGGCTCGCATAGAGATAGGTCACGGCCCCGGCCACGACGATGCCGTGCTCGTCGGGCTCGCGGCAGTTGCCGCCAGAGACAATGACCCAGCCGATCGTCGGATCCTCGACGTCGCCCATGTCCATCCCGCCGAGCATCGGCGTCTGCGTCAGCGTGAATCCACCGAAAGTCCGCTCGAAGAGGAACGCGACACCGAAGGTGCCGCTCTCCTCCCCGAAGCAATCGAGCACGATGTAGACGTGGAAGGTCGCGTTCAAGGCGGGGTCGAGTCTCCTCACCTCGTTGGGCGGATCGAAGTCGAGCGCCAGACGGGTGTTCGGGTTCTCACCCGCGAAGCCCGGCACGACGAGCACCGCGATGATAACCGCTGCCAGCAAGAGCCTCACGGCTCCCTCCACTGCCCTGCGCGTTCTCGCGACCCGAACGCACGCACGGGGCCAGGGAGTCCCTGGCCCCGTGCCGAGCCGGATTCGCTCCGGCTGCAAGTGAGGCGGGAGGCGGATTCCAATCCCGTCGCCAGTATTCGTGTCCTGTCCCCAGAGGCGGGTAGTCCTCCGTCCTCCCGGCGTCAACTCCGTGCTACCTGTAGAGCCCCTTGATCGTTCCCCACGACTTCTCCTCGACGGCCGTGAACGGCACGACGACGAGGGTCAGATCGACCTCGGTCACGCCAGCAGTGACGTAGTCGTCGGTCGCGGTGAAGTGGATCACGTGCGAGCCGATCTGGGTGTCGTCCGGCGTGAACAGCATGTGGACGTTCGAGGGATTCCCGTCCGTGCTGACCCAGGAGAAGTTGGCGAGGCCGCCGTCGTTGACGTCAGTGTGGACCGTCTGGTCCGCCTCGGGGCCGATGAACCCGACGGTCATGTCCATCGTCGCGAACGTCGTGACCTCGACCGTGTTCCCGAAGGGGAAACCGATCGGAATGGGCGGCTCGTTGAACTCCCCGCCGACGGTGAAACAGAACGTCTGACAGTCGAGCCAGTCGACCCCGTCGTTGTTCCCACCGGGCCCGTCGTAGGCGATGCCGGGCTGATCGAAGAGGCCGATCTGGAAGTAGTCGACGCCGTCACCCTTGTTCACGCCGACGGTCGCCGGGAAGCCCCAGAAGCCCCCCACGCCGCCCGAGGCGTCGCCCGTCGTCCACTGCATGTCTCCGTAGCAGAAGCACACGTTGTTGCCGATCCCCATCAGC
>JALGVU010000311.1 GCA_025774545.1 bacterium
CGAGACAGCGTGAGCGAATTCGCCGTACAGGTCCACGAACGGCGTGCTGAGGAGCGAGTGAACACCGTACATCCGGAGCTCGTACTCGCCGTTCGCATCCCACGACCCGTTGTAGGCGGAGCCACCCACTTCCAAGACATGGTCGTAAACCACTGCGACTCGCCCGCCGAGGGCCCTGTCTTCGTTGTTGTCCCTATACTGACGGCTCCCTCTGAGATTCGCACCGTCCCCGAGCCCGTTGACTGTGTAGAGGTCCAAGCTCAGGGACGCTCGGTCACTGAGAGCGACGTAGCCATGCAGATCCACGCCCACGTCCTTCCAAGCACTGACACCGATCTCCCGGGAGACTTGCGGTCTGGTCACTGTGAAGTTGCTGAGGGGATCGTGGAACTCGTCAAAGCGGTTGAAGGGGGTCAGCATTGCGCCAATCTTCACCCCGACGTTGGTGTGGACCCAGTAGTCAAGATATGCCTGCTCCACGAAGGTGTTGTCTCCTCCGACGCCCCCGTGCTCCAGTTCAAACTCGCCGAAGTAGTAGAACGAGTCGGTGACCCATCCCGAGAGGTAGACAGCCAAGTAGTGGATGTCGAAATTCCGAACCTCCTCCGGCGTCTGGAAGTACTCCGTGTACAGGTACCCACCGAGTTGAGGCCCCGTCGTGAAGGCGGATTCTCCATCCAGGCTCTCGGCCACCAGATACTCAGTCAGAGCGACGACATCCTGTTCAGAGAGCCCTGCTTGGGCTTTCATGGATCTCACGATGCCCGGCCACTCTGAAGACGAGTAGTCCATGGGATCGTACGCCGCGTGGCAGCGCGAGCAACCCTTCTCATAGAGCGCGCTGACGGACGCGGCCGAGGAAGGAAGGGGCGCGAGCATGGCGACTAGACAGGTCGCCAGAATCGTGGTCGCTACCCACATTGTCCGTCTCATCGAGACTCCCCCTTTCGTCAGACTACCATCTGGTATTGCCCGCAGTTGCTGCTGGGCCAGCGCGCCTTTCGTATATGCTCGGGGGCGCCAACCACGTGTCTGGCTCTACCGTAGCCATTTTACGAGCGCAACGTCAGAAGTCAATGGCCGGCCGCTCCGCAGCAGATTGCGAAGCGGGCACGTCCCAAACGAGACGGCCGCCCACGTGGGCGGCCGTCTGCGATGATGGCGGGGCCGACGAGACTCGAACCGAAATGTCGGACCGAGGTGAGTCAGGCGAGGGTTTGGCGTCCCTAAGGACCATGAGTTCGAAACATCTGGAACAGTGGCTGAAGGGTATGGAATCCGTCAGGCAAGCGTCCATGATCCAAGCCTAGCCGCCTCAAGACCCCTGAACGGCGCGGATTGCGGTCCGCGGCGAAGCTCCCTTGGCTTGTTCGAACCCGTCAGCGCCGGGGAGAGGCAGAAGGGTCTCGGGAGGTGGTCCGTCGCGCCGCACAGACGCTCGCAGCAGCGACGCGCGACAACAACAGGAGCACCCCCACGAGCGAACGAGCGCCGGTGATGGATGACGAACCGGGTCGGTCCGCTCTAGCGATACAGCGCCTTGATCCTGCCCCAGCTCGAGGGCTCAACCTGCACTCCTCCGACGATCGTATTGTTCCGATACAGGAAGTTCTCGCCATGCCAGCCTGCGATCAGAAGATCAAGATCCCCGTCGGCGTCAATATCCACCAACACAAGCCCGAACCCTCCATTCGATGGTCCATCCACACCCATGAGCATCGAGGGGTTCTCAGCGAATTCGAAGACCTCGGGGGTCCCGATGTTCTCCCAGCACTGGGGCGCGCCGCCAGAGCTGAGGCCAACGATATCTAGATCCCCGTCGGCATCGAGGTCGCCGAGTGCTGCGCACTTGTGCCCTCCGGGGCGGATCTCGACCCCAGCAATGGACCCCGACCCGGCCCACGCAGGCTCCGTGACCGTGCCCGTGTTCTCGATATACCCCACGTTCCCAAGCGACCCCGCGACCGTCAGATCCAGATCTCCGTCGGCATCGAGGTCTCCGAACGAGGGGTATGTCCCTCCCCCGTACACTGGGACGCCCTCGAACATGGATTGATCGGGCAACCACTGAGGTTCCTGCGGCGTCCCCACGTTCCAGCAGAACCGCAGGAAGCTGTCGAAGGAGCCGATCGCGAGATCCAGATCCCCGTCCAGATCCACATCCCCAAAGGCGCCCGTTCGATCGTAGCAGGAGGGTATGTTCGGGAACTGCGTGAGATCGAGTTCCCACTCAGGGACCTCCGGTGTGCCCACGTTCCAGTAATGGCGAACGGGACCGGGCAGGAGTCCCGACACGTCGCTGTCCGAATCCCCATCCAGATCGCCGGCTGCCGGACATGTCATGTCGCCGCCTGGCGCGAGATCGTGCGCGGGAGTCCAGTAGAGTTCGGTCGCGAGCACCTGCGTCGAGAGAAGGAGGAGCAGCAGGACACTCGGCATCAACGGTGGCTTCATGACACTCGCCTCCTCGCCTTCCTCCGCATTCGGCATGCCTCAGGTTCGGCCGTCGGTGGCCGCACCCATTGGTCCTAATGGTACCACGTTTCCAGCGATTCACAGAAGCTCCGGATGGAGTTCGTGAATCGCGGATCACTGATGCGGGCCGGACGCACATCTGTGCAGGGGTCAACGGCAGCAACGGGAAGAGCGGCGCGCACATGCGGATCTCGGGAGCACATCCCTTCGATGAGGGACGCGGATCACCGAAACCTGGAACTCATCCTTGGGGACGAGGGACGCAGATCACCGGAACATCGCCTTGATGAGACCCCAGCTCGCCCGTTCCACCGGAACGAACTGCTCATTCAGAAACAGCAGGTTCTCATCCCATCCAGCGATCAGAAGATCCAGATCCCCGTCGGCGTCGATGTCGAGAAGGTCCATCCCATTCGCTCCGTCGTGCGGTTCGTCCACCCCGATCAGCATGAGGGGGTTCTCCACGAACTCGTACGCTGGCGGCGTCCCGATGTTCTCCCAGCACTGTGCGGGATAGCGTGCGTCGATGCGAACGTAATCCAGGTCGCCGTCGACGTCGATGTCGCCCAGCGTGCCGATCGGATACGCGGTAGGCGACTGCGTGATCCCGTCAACAAGTCCCTGGTAGATCCAAGTGGGGACCGTGGCACTCCCGACGTTCTCGAGATAGCCGAGGTGGCCGCCTGCACGAGTCACCAAGATGTCCAGATCCCCATCCACATCCAAGTCGGCAAAGCAGGGATCTGCCGTCCCCGCACATCCCGGGTAGTCCGCCAGTATCTGTGGATCGTACTGCCATACGGCGCTCCCCGGACTGCCCACGTTCCAGCAGAAGCGGAGTTGCCCGTCGAAGCAGCCGAGGACCAGGTCCACATCGCCGTCGGCGTCAACGTCTCCGAGGCTT
>JALGVU010000312.1 GCA_025774545.1 bacterium
GACGTGGTTCGACGACTACCCCCGCCTCTACGCCAAGATCCTCGACTCCGAAGAACCGATCTATCCCTGGTATCGGGTGCCGATCGCCGATCCGCGAGGCTGGGAGGAGATCGCTGGAGCAGGGGTCGTGACGAAGATGTACCGGGTGCTCCCTGGATGATCGCGGCTGGCTGAGCGGTCCCCAGAGCAGTCCTGAATCAAGTCTCAGTATCTTCATGAAGTCGCTGGAATCATTGATCCAGTTCCTAGGTTGGACCTTTTCGCCCTGCTAGTAGGAAGTTCCTTGACTCTGACCCCCAGCATCCCTTATACTGGCCGGTGTTCGCTAAGCGTGATGCTCGTCTGGGCCCGTCGAGCGCTTGTGATCGACGGAGCGTTGGGCCGCCACAGTCTCCCTGCGCACCTCGCGACAGGGGCCCGATGAAGGGACTGCCGGCCGACGCAGTTTCCCCGGAGCGGCCGGGGGGAAGGAGGGAGTGCCGCCATGAGTGATCGGCGAATCTCCGCAGTCGTGGTCGCCGTCGCGGTGCTGGTCTTCCCAGTCATCGTGAGTGCGGTCGACATTCTCCCGGAGCACGACACATATGTCGACTCTGAGGACAACAGCGGTCATCCAACCTACTACAAGCTGCACGTCGGGGACATGGCCCCGACCAATGGAACGGTTGACAGGGCCCGTGCCTACTTCCGATTTGATCTCTATGACATCCATGCTACCGCGTCCCCCTGGGTCATGAGGATCACGGACGCGGAACTCACCGTCGGCTTCACCGGCAGCTTCGTGGGTGGGGAGCCGGACCCGTGGGTCGGCGCATACTACGTGAGGGACGACAGCTGGCCCGACAACATGAACTGGTCGCAGTCGCTCGCCTATGCGCCGAGTGGCCCCGCGACCGACGCCGTACAGACCGACGGAAGCGGCTTCACGTGGGACGTCACCCCCGACGTCATCGACGCCTGGAGTCTGTCGGAGGACCAGACGTACACGGCCGTGCTCAAGCTGGAGAACGAGGGCTTTCCCGAACAGAACACGGACTGGTACAGCTTGGAGTGTCCGCCGTACGCCGACGAGCCCTACCTCAGCGTCTACTGGGAGTGGGGCGTCGATCGAGGCGACGCGCCCGATCCTCCGTATCCGACCCTCATCGCCAGCAACGGCGCCGGGCACGAACTGAGCGCCGGTCCCCGTCTGGGGATGCACGCCGATTGGGAACTCGACGGCCAGCCGGATCCGCACGCGGAGGGCGACGACACGGACTGGTTCATTGATGACGAGGACGGAATCGTGTTCACGTCCCCGCTCACACCTGGCGAGTCCGCCACCGTGGAGGTGACGGCACACCTTGCGACGGCCCCCGAGATGTACCTGGACGCGTGGATCGACTTCGATGACGACGGAAGCTGGGCGCAGGCGCACGACCAGATCTTCACGAGCGAGCCAATGGTGGAGGGAGTCAATGTGCTCGCGTTCGACGTGCCCGTTGTGGGGGGAAACGTCACGACCTTCGCCCGATTCCGTCTCAGTCAGGAGCACGGCTTCCCCGGCGGCCTCTCGTACGACGGCGCGTGCGTCGGTGGCGAGGTCGAGGACTACGAGGTCCTGATCGAGACCGGGCCGTCCGACTGGGGCGACGCGCCCGACCCGACCTATCCCACGCTGGCAGCGAGTAACGGAGCGAACCACGCGGCCGGGAGCGGGCTCTTCCTCGGCGCGGTGGTCGACCTCGAGCCCGACGGCCAGCCGGATCCCCACGCGCTCGGCGACGACGCGAACGGCGACGACGAGGACGGTGTCGTCTTCACCTCGTTCATGGTGCCCGGCCTGACCGCACACGTGAACGTGACGGCCTCCGCGCCGGGTCTGCTGGACGCGTGGATCGACTTCGGCGACGACGGCAGCTGGGCACAGGCCGCAGACCAGATCTTCGCGAGCCAGTTCGTCTCGGGGGGGACGACGTCCCTCAGCTTCAACGTACCGGGGTCCGTGGCCGGCGGCTGGCAGACGTTCGCCCGGTTCCGCCTGAGCTCCGCAGGCGGCCTCTCGTACGAGGGAGGTGCGCCCGATGGCGAGGTCGAGGACTACGAGGTGCTGATCCACGACGATCCTTCGGTGAAGTGGGAGATGTATCCCCCCTACGAGTACCCGGTCGACGTGAACGTGACCGTCCCTTACATCTGCGCCGCTGCCTTCGAGTGCAGGGAGCCGGGTCGGATCATCGAGATCGGCATCTGGGGCTCCTACCTGTTCGGCATGGGGGAGCCCATGGGTGACGCGTTCACGCTCAGCTTCCATGAGGACAGCGGCTACTTCCCGGGTGACGTCCTGTGGTACCACACGTTCGAGCCTGGCAGCTTC
The DNA here is from genome assembly GCA_025774545.1 of bacterium. GTDB lineage: Bacteria > Joyebacterota > Joyebacteria > Joyebacterales > Joyebacteraceae > JALGVU01. The sequence goes on from JALGVU010000312.1 coordinate 2,357, forward strand.
ACGGTAGAGCCCTGGGACTCGGAGCCAAATGGATTCTGGCTGATGGACCCTCCCGACTACTACATACACCCCACCGACTGGCCGTGCTGGTTCCTGAGATTCCACGTCGATCCCGAGGACGCATTCCATCAGACCGGGATGCCGGGGTACCCGGTCGTGTACTGGCTCGACGTCCAGTGCGCCGGTTACGAGGGTCAGTTCGGCTGGAGGTGCAGTGAGTTTCCCGAGTTCGGTATGGGAGTCTGGGGATGGGGCGACGAGCCGGCACCTCAGTGGTTCGACACCCTCTGGTATCCGTATGAGCATCCGCACTGGGGCGGTGCCCCCATGGACCTGGCGTTCATGCTCGTGATGGGCGGCGGCACGGCAGTCGCCGAGGACGGGACTCCCCGTGAGTTCGGTCTCTTCCAGAACGCGCCGAACCCCTTCAACGCGACGACGACGATCGCCTACGACGTGCCGGCGGGTGGCGGACACGTCACGATCGAGGTCTTCGATCTGCGCGGCCGACAGGTCCGGACGCTGGTCGACGGCGTCCAGCCGGAGGGACGGCAGAACCTGACCTGGCGGGGGCTCGACGACGATGGGCGCGAACTGCCGTCGGGCGTCTACTTCTGCCGCCTGACCGCTTCTGAGTACACAGCGACCAGGAAGATGCTGCTGCTGAAGTAGCACGCGGGAGCAGGTAGCAGGTGGGCCGTTGGGGCACCCGCGATGACCGCGGGTGCCCCTTTCCATGTGTGTGTGGGGCGATCCGGCCCGCCGCCTGAGCCCCGGGGATCCCCCTCGTCTCGCTCTCCTGCTTGCCTCTCTCTCGGCCCACGGGTAAGATGGGTACCTCGTGACGCACGTGGCGGATGGAGCCCGCTGGGTCCCCGATCCGGGGCCATGGCGGGCCCGATTCGCACTTCAGGCCGCCCGCGGGGCGGCTCCTCGGAGGCGGATGGCGACGGATCTTCTCATGGCTACGAGGCTCATCATTCGGGGCGTTGTTCAGGGCGTCGGCATGCGGCCCTTCGTCT
>JALGVU010000076.1 GCA_025774545.1 bacterium
ACTCAGACTGGAGATCTACGCTTGTTCGGGAAACTCATCACCAAAGTGGTCGGAACGAAGACCGACCGCGAGGCAAAGAAGCTCCTTCCGGACGTCGCGCGCATCAACGAGGTCTACGGGACCCTTCGGGACCTCTCGGGCGCGGAGCTCGCGGCCAAGACCGACGAGTTCCGTGGCCGCCTCGAGGAGGACGAGACCGTCGACGACCTCATGCACGAGGCCTTCGCGGTCGTGAAGGAAGCCTGCCGGCGGCTCGTCGGCACGAGCTGGAGCGTCGTGGGGCACGAGGCCCGGTGGGAGATGCTCCCGTTCGACGTTCAGCTCATGGGCGCCATCGTCCTCCACCAGGGCCGGATCGCCGAGATGGCGACCGGCGAGGGGAAGACGCTCGCCGCGACGATGCCGCTCTACCTGAATGCGCTCACGGGTGGGGGCGCGCACCTCATCACGGTGAACGACTACCTCGCCCTGCGGGACGCCGAGTGGATGGGCAAGGTCTACGAGACGCTCGGCCTCACGGTAGGGTGCATCCAGACCGGCATGACCCCGGAGGAACGCAGGGTCCAATACGCGGCCGACATCACCTACGGGACGAACAACGAGTTCGGGTTCGACTACCTCCGCGACAACATGGCGGTCCGCCTCGAGGATCGGGTGCAGCACGGCCACCACTACGCGATCGTCGACGAGGTCGACAGCGTCCTCATCGACGAGGCCAGGACGCCACTCATCATCTCGGGCGCCGTCGAACACTCGACGCACATGTTCGACCGCCTCAAGGCGCCGGTCGACCGGCTCGTCCGGAAACAGACGCGGCTCATCGGCGGGTTGATCGACGAGGCCGAGAAGCTCCTCGAGAGCGAGGACACGAAGTACGAGGGGCTCGTCAAACTCGTCCAGATCTCCCGCGGCGCGCCGAAGCACCGGAGGCTCATGCGGCTCTACGAGGATCCATCTCTCAAGACCGCCGTCCAGCGCACCGAGGCGGAGCTCCAGCGCGACAAGATGCTGAGCGAGCTCGACGAGGGCCTCCTCTACGCCATGGAGGAGAAGGGGAGGAACGCCGCGCTCACGGAGCAGGGCCGCGACTTCCTCTCGCCCGAGGAGAGGAACCTCCTCGTGCTGCCCGATCTCGCGGAGCAGCTCGCGGCCGTCGACGCGGACGACTCGATCTCGGACGCGGAGAAGGCGGAGCGGAAGAACAAGCTGCACCTCGACTACGCCCACACGAGCGAGCGCATCCACAACGTCTCCGCGCTCCTTCGCGCGTACTCGGTCTACGAGAAGAACGTCGACTACGTCGTCCAGGACGGCAAGGTCATGATCGTCGACGAGTTCACGGGTCGGCTCATGGTCGGGCGACGGTGGTCCGACGGACTCCATCAGGCCGTCGAGGCCAAAGAGGGCGTCACGATCGAGCGCGAGACGCAGACCATGGCCACGATCACGCTCCAGAACTACTTCCGCATGTACGAGAAGCTCGCGGGGATGACGGGCACGGCGGAGACCGAGGAGGGCGAGTTCCAGGAGATCTACAAGCTGTCGGTGCACGTCGTCCCGACGAACGAGCCGATCCGCCGCGAGGACTACGACGATCTCATTTTCAGGACGCGCAGGGAGAAGTTCGCCGAGGTCCTCTCGGAGATCGAGCGGCTTCACGAGAGGAAGCAGCCCGTGCTCGTCGGCACCGTCACCGTCGAGGTCTCCGAGGTCATCTCGAGGCTCCTCAAGGGCCGGAAGATACCGCACAACGTCCTGAACGCGAAGCACCACCAGAGCGAGGCGGAGATCGTTCGGAACGCGGGGCAGCCCGGCGCCGTCACGATCGCGACGAACATGGCGGGCCGAGGCACCGACATCAAGCTCGGACCCGGCGTGATCCGCTGCAAGAAGTGCTGTCTCAAGTGTGAGGACCACGACTGCGCGAACTGCGAGAACGAGCGCGACCTGACCGACGAGTGCCTCGCGGACATGCCGTGCGGGCTCAGGATCGTCGGCACCGAGCGCCACGACTCGCGGCGCATCGACCGGCAGCTTCGCGGAAGGAGCGGAAGACAGGGCGATCCGGGATCGTCGCAGTTTTTCATATCGCTCGAGGACGACCTCATGCGCCTCTTCGGATCGGAGCGGATCGCCAAGGTCATGACGACGCTCGGGGTCCAGGAGGGTGAGGTCATCCAGCACCCGATGGTGACGAAGGCGATCGAGCGAGCGCAGAAGCGCGTCGAGATGCACAACTTCGACATCCGGAAGCACCTCCTCGACTACGACGACGTGATGAACCAGCAGCGCGAGGTGATCTACTCGCAGCGGCTGAACATCCTCGAGGGCGGCGATCTCCGGAGCGAGATATCGGAGATCATGGCCGACATCGTCGAGAGGCGGACTCGGGCCAGGATCGACACGGGCGACCTCCAGGAAGCGTGGGATCTCGATGGGCTCCGCGACGATCTCAGAAGCGTCTTCCTCGTCGACGTCGACTTCTCGAAGACGGACATCACGGGCATCACCGAGGATGCGCTGCTCGGGAATCTCAACAAGGCCGCCGAGACATCCTACGCGCGGCGGGAGGAGCAACTCGGCCCCGAGCTCATGCGGCGCCTCGAGCGGCTCGTCTTCCTCCAGGTCATGGACAAGAACTGGCGCGACCACCTCTACGAGCTCGATCGCGTGAGAGAGGGCATCGGCCTTCGGGCGTACGGCCAGAAGAACCCGCTCCTGGAGTACAAGTCCGAGGCCTTCGACATGTTCATGGCCATGGTCGAGACGATCCAGGAGGAATCGGTCCAGATGATCTTCCGGGCGCAGGTCGGGCCGCCGCCGGAGCCTGCGCAGCAGACGGCGGTCGGACGCACGTACCATCCGGACGCGCAGGCGGCCGCGCGATCGTCGTTCGGCGCTCCGCAGGCGGAGGGAACGACGTCGTCGACGGCACCGCCCGAGTTCGGCGCCGGCACGGCCGCGGGCGGTCGTGCCGGGTCTCGCGACCACCGGCGCCCCGAGAGAGCCCCCGGCCCCAGGGCGGCGCCCGTCAGGAGAGACAAGAAGGTCGGCAGGAACGACCCGTGTCCCTGCGGGAGCGGCAAGAAGTACAAGAAGTGCTGCGGGAAGAACGAGTAGACCGGGACAGGCGTCGCCGGCGTGAGCCGGCAGGCAGGACGCCCGCGCCCCTCGGGGGACGCAACGACGCGGGCAGGAGAAACGAATGGGGAAGTCGCTCGTCATAGTCGAGTCGAAGGCGAAGGCCTCGACGATCAACAAGTTCCTCGGCCGGGGCTACACCGTCAAGGCGTCGATCGGACACGTGCGCGACCTCCCGAAGAAGGGCCTCTCCATCGACCTCGAGAACGACTTCAAACCGACCTACGTGACGATCCGCGGCAAGGGCAAGATCCTGAAGGAGCTCAAGGAAGCGGCCAAGAAGTGTGACATCGTCTATCTCGCCTCGGACTTCGACCGGGAGGGCGAGGCGATCGCCTGGCACATCGCGCAGACGCTCAAGCTCCCGAAGGACAAGGTGCGGCGCGTCGTCTTCAACGAGATCACCAAGCGCGCGATCCTGAACGCGATGGAGCATCCGGGCGACATCGACATGCACAAGGTCGACGCGCAGCAGGCGCGCCGCGTGCTCGACCGCCTGGTCGGCTACCAGGTGAGCCCCGTGCTGTGGAAAACGATCTACTACGGCCTCTCCGCCGGACGCGTGCAGACGGTGGCGCTGCGACTCATCTGCGAGCGCGAGAACGAGATCGAGGCCTTCGTCCCCGAGGAGTTCTGGACGATCGACGCTCTGTTCGTGACCGAGAAGGGGGACGAGGTCGAGGCCCGTCTCGACAGGATCGACGGCAAGAAGGTGAAGATCGTCGAGGGCGACCGGGCGAGAGAGATCGTGGCCGCCATCAAGGACGAGCGGTTCCACGTCGCGAAGCTCGACAAGAAGGACAGGAAGCTCAACCCGCTGCCGCCGTTCATCACGAGCACGCTGCAGCGTGACGCCGCGAACCGCCTCCGCTTCACGTCGAAGCGGACGATGATGATCGCCCAGCAGCTCTACGAGGGACTCCCCATCGGTGGCGAGAACGTCGGACTGATCACGTACATGCGCACCGATTCGACGAGGGTGGCGGAGGAGGCCCTCGCCGAGGCGCGCGACCTGGTCCGGGAGACCTACGGCGGCGACTACGTGCCCGACAAGCCGCGCCGCTATCGCGCGAAGAAGGGGGCGCAGGACGCTCACGAGGCGATCCGGCCGACGTCGGTGGAACGCACGCCGGAGTCGATGAAGGCGCAGCTCTCGACCGACCAGTTCCGTCTCTACGAGCTCATCTGGCGGAGGTTCGTCGCGACCCAGATGAACGCGGCCATCTACGAGAACACGACCGTGTCGATAGAGGCCAAGGGACACAGCTTCAAGGCGACGGGCTCCGTCGTCCGGTTCCCCGGATGGACGGCGGTCTACTCCGCCGTGTGGAAGGGTGTGAAGGAGCTGCCGTCGCTCGAGGAGGGGCAGCCCTTGGACCTCCGGTCGATCACGCCGAACCAGCGGTTCACGAAGCCGCCGGCCCGTTACTCGGAGGCGACCCTCATCAAGGAGCTCGAGGCGAAGGGGATCGGGAGACCGTCGACCTACGCCACGATCGTCGACACGCTCAAGAAGCGCAAGTACGTCGCGCTCGAGAAACGGCAGTTCGTTCCGACCGACCTCGGCCGCACGGTCTGGGACCTTCTCAAGAGCGGATTCCCGGACATCTTCGACGTGGAGTTCACGGCGCAGATGGAGGGAGAGCTCGACAAGGTCGAGTCCGGAGAGGACGACTGGGTCTCGGTGGTCGGGGACTTCTACCGGCCGTTCAAACGGCGGCTCGAGGAAGTGGAGGGGAAGATCGCGGACCTCAAGAAGGGTCTCATCAAGGAGACCGAGAAGCGCTGCGAGAAGTGCGGATCGGTGATGGTCGAGAAGTGGGGGCGGAACGGACGCTTCCTCGCGTGCTCCGCGTATCCGGACTGCAAGTTCACGATGCCGCTCGAGGGCGAGCGGCGGGAGTCGTACGACGTCAAGTGCGACAAGTGCGGGGCTCAGATGGTCGTGAAGCACGGCCGATTCGGGGAGTTCCTGGGGTGCTCCACGTATCCCGACTGCAAGGGCACGGCCCCCATTCCGACGGGAGTCGCCTGCCCCGAGGAGAAGTGCAAGGGCCTCCTCGTCAGGCGCCGCACGAAGAAGGGGAAGACCTTCTACGGCTGCAGCGCCTACCCCGAGTGCGGGTACGCGATCTGGGACAAGCCCGTCCCGGTGACGTGCCCCTCCTGCCAGGCCGGCTTCATGGTCGAGAAGAACAGGAAGGGTGGAGAGAAGGAGCTCGTCTGCCTCGAATGCGGAGAGCGCACGCCGGCCGAGAGGGAGGCGCCGCAGGATGACGAGGTCTGAGGGTCCGACGTCCACAGGAAAGAAACGAGCGCGGCGCGGACCGCCCAAGGGACGCGGGGCCCCGGCGTCGGGACGGGGACGAAAGCGGCGCGTGAGGAAGAGAGTGCCCCGACGTCTGGAGCCTCTGGCCGAGGCCTTCCTGCTGGATCTCACGGCCCGAAACCTCTCCCGGCACACGATCGATGCCTACAGACGCGACCTCGGGCAGTTCGTTCGCTTCGTCGCGGACGTGTCGCGCGTCGAGGACCCGACGCCCCGCGAGTTCACCGCGACGGCCGTCCGTCGCTTCGTCGCGTCGCTCGCCGCGTCGCGCTTCGCCCGCCGGTCGGTCCAGAGGAAACTCGCCGCGGTCAAGTCGTTCGCGCGTTTTCTCGTGGCGCGCCGCGCGCTCGACGCAAACCCGACCGTGGGGCTCTCGGCCCCCAAGGCCGAGAAGAGGCTGCCCTCCTTCCTCACGAGGAAGGAGACCGAGCGGCTCTTCACGGAGCCGAGAACGGCCGAGCCCGTCGATCTCAGGGACCGCGCCCTCCTCGAGGTTCTCTACAGCACCGGCGTCAGGCTCTCGGAACTCGTGGGGCTCAGGAGGGACGACGTCGACCTCGACGGTGGGTACGTCCGCGTGATGGGTAAGGGCCGCAAGGAGCGGCTGATTCCGATCGGTCGCGCGGCGGTGACGGCGGTCAGGCGCTACCTCGACGTGCGGGACGACGCGCGCGGTGAGAGAGGAGCCCCGCTCTTCACAAACGGCAGGGGAGGCGCGCTCTCGGGCCGGAGCGTCCAGCGCATCGTGGCGAAGCGCTTGGGCCAGGTCTCGGAGGCGCGTCAGCTGTCGCCGCACGTTCTGAGGCACACGTTCGCGACGCACCTTCTCGACGCCGGCGCCGACCTCCGCGCCGTGCAGGAGCTCCTGGGACACGCGAGCCTGTCGAGCACGCAGATCTACACACACGTTACGACCGAGCGACTCAAGAAGATCTACAAGAAATCCCACCCGAGGGCCTGAAGCGGCGGGCCGCGGCCGCCCGAGCGGACGGAGGATCCATGAAGGACTTCATCTCGATCGCCGACATCGACCGGACGAAGATGCTGCAGCTCTTCGAGCTCGCCAAGCGACTCAAGGCCACGAGGGGACCGAGATCCGAGCTCACCGGCAAGACGGTCGCGCTCATCTTCCACAAGCCGTCGCTCAGAACGCGCGTCAGCTTCGAGGTCGGCGTGGCTGAGCTCGGCGGCCACGCGATGTACATCACCGACGCCGAGATCAAAATGGGGCAGCGGGAGTCGATCCACGACATCGGGAAGGTCATGTCGCGCTACGTCCACGGCATCATGATCCGGACGTTCGCCCACTCGAACGCGACCGGGCTCGCGGCGGCGGCCGACGTCCCGGTCATCAACGGCCTCACCGACCTCACGCACCCGTGCCAGGTAATGGGCGACATCCTCACGTGCATCGAGCGGGGCAAGGACGCGGACGGCATGGTCGTGGCGTTCATCGGCGACGGGAACAACGTGGCGAACTCGTGGGTGAACGCGGCAGGGAACTTGGGCTTCGAGCTCCGCATCGGAGGGCCGTCCGGCCACGAGCCGGACGCCGGCCTCCTCGAGGCGGCGAGGGCCAAGGGCGCGAGTGTGACCGTCATGCACGATCCGGTGAAGGCCGTCTCAGGCGCCGACGTCGTCTACACCGACGTCTGGACGAGCATGGGACAGGAGGGCGACGCCGAAGAACGCGAGGCCCGCTTCCGTCCGTTTCAGGTGAACGATGAGCTCCTGTCGCACGCGCGGCCCGACGCCATCGTCCTGCACTGCCTGCCGGCGCATCGGAACGACGAGATCACGGACGCCGTGATGGACGGCCCGCAGTCCGCGGTGTTCGACGAGGCGGAGAACCGGCTCCACGTCCAGAAGGCCATCATGGTCGACCTCATCGGAGGATAGGATGGCGCGGGCGAACGAGGCCGCGGCGCGCGCGGACATGCGCGACGAGGACACGGCGCACACACACCGTCGCCACGAGACCACGGCGCACACACACCGTCGCCACGAGACCACCGCGCGCACAGACCGGCGCGACGAGGACGGCGCGCGCATCGAGGCCGCGGCGCGCACGGACCGGCGTCCGGGTCGCATGTGGCGACGTCGTGCCGCGATCGCGATCCTCGCGGCCGCGCTCGCGGCAACCGGATGCGCACGGCCCGGGATACCGGGCGGCGGTCCAGAGGACTCGACGCCGCCCACGGTCGCCGGTACGATCCCCGAGGCGGGGGAGACCGGCGTCGACCGCCGTTCGCAGATCCGGATCGAATTCAGCGAGGAGATGAACAGGCAGTCGGCGGAGAGGGCGTTCGCCATCACGCCCGAGCTCGAACTCGGGAACTTCCGCTGGCAGGGACGGTCGCTCGTTACCGACCCCGCGGAGGATCTCCCCGACTCCACGACCTTCGTCGTCCAGATCGGACTCGGAGCCAAGGACTACCACGGGGTGAAGATCGCCGCCGCGCACGCGTTCGCCTTCTCGACCGGCACCTCGGTCGACGACGGCACGATCGGCGGGCTCGTGACCTCGCTCGGCGAGCCGGCGCCGGGAGCCGTCGTCTGGGCGTGCTTGGGAGCCGTCGAGCCCGACACCCTGGGACTCGTCATGCCGTGCGGCTACGCCACGTCGTCCGGCGACGACGGCGCGTTCGTGATCGAGCACGTCAAGATCTCTGACTCGCCGTACTCGCTCGTGGGGTTTCTCGACGACGACGCAGACGGTCGCTTCGCGCCCGCAATCGAGACCGGATGGGTGGTCGTGAACGCCGCCTTCGTCACCGATCCCGGCGACTCGGTGGGCGGCCTCGAGATTCCGTTGTACGAGCCCGCCGGTGGCGCGGGCGATCAGGAGGAGTGAGAACGTTGATGCTGCGCTTCGCGAAGATGGCCGGTGCGGGAAACGACTTCATCGTGATCGACGACCGAGAGAACACGATCGGCAACGACGCGAGGGAGCTGGCCAAACAGCTCTGCAGGCGCAGGCTCTCGGTCGGCGCCGACGGGCTCATCCTGATCGTGCCGAGCCGACGGGCCGACTTCCGCATGCGTTACTTCAACGCGGACGGGAGTGAGGCCGACATGTGCGGCAACGGCGGCCGCTGCGCCGCGCGCTTCGCACACGATCTCGGCATCGCGGGCGCCACGATGTCGTTCGAGAGCCGTTCGGGACTGCACGAGGCCGAGATTCTGAGCGAGGACGTCGTGAAGCTCGCGATGGCGGATCCGAGGGCCATGCTGCTCGATCTCACGCTCGCCGTGAGGGGCGAGACGCTCCTGCTTCACAGGATCAACACGGGCGTGCCGCACGCCGTTCACGAGGTCGACGATCTCGCGGGCTACCCGGTCGTGGAGGTCGGGCGCGCGATCCGCCAGCACTCCAGCTTCGTCCCGGACGGCACGAACGCGGACTTCGTTCACGTGATCGACGAGCACAGGATCGCAATCCGGACGTACGAGCGCGGCGTCGAGGACGAGACCTACGCGTGCGGGACGGGGGCCGTCGCGGCGGCGCTGACCATGGCCGCCCTGAGGAGGCTATCACCGCCGGTCGACGTCGACACGCGCGGCGGCGCGACCCTGTCCGTCGGGTTCTTCATGAGCGATCTCGGCTTCTGCGACGTGTCGCTTTCGGGCGACGCGCAGATCGTCTACGAGGGCAAGCTGGAGCAGTCAGGCGAGTCAGGGTGACCACAAGGGGAGACGCCATGTTCACTGGTTCGATCGTCGCCATCGTCACGCCCATGAAGGACGGGAGGCTGGACGAGACATCGCTCAGAAGGCTGCTTGCGCTTCACAGGGAGTCCGGCACGTCAGGTGTGGTCCCGGCCGGGTGCACCGGCGAGGCGGCGACCCTCGGAAGCGAGGAACGAGCGCGGCTCCTCGACGTCTGCCTCGAAGAGGTCGGCGACGACATGCCGGTCATCCCGGGAACGGGATCGAACTCGACCGCCGAGACGATCCGACTCACGGAGAGCGCCCGGAAGGCCGGAGCGTCTGGCGCCCTCCTCATCACGCCGTACTACAACAAGCCGAGTCCTGAGGGGCAGTATCAGCACTACCGCGCGGTCGCGGAGACGGTCGACATCCCGATCGTCCTCTACAACGTGCCGTCGCGTACCGGCCTCAACATGCTGCCCGAGACGGTGGCGCGACTCTCGGAGATCGAGAACGTCGTCGCGATCAAGGAGGCGAGCGGCTCGGTCGATCAGGTGAGCGCAATCCTAGAGCTGTGTGACATCACCGTCCTCTCCGGGGACGATCCCCTGACGCTTCCGATGATGGCGGTGGGAGCCCGCGGTGTCGTCTCGGTGCTTGCGAACGTCCTCCCGGCCGAGGTCGCCGCGATGGTCGCGGCGTATCCGGACGATCCCGCGCGGGCCAGAGATCTCCACAGGACCCTGAGGCCGCTCATGCGTGCCCTCTTCGTGGAGACGAACCCCTGTCCCGCGAAGTACGCGATGGCCGAGCTTGGGCTCATCGAGGACGAAGAGGTCCGACGGCCGCTGGCGCCGATCACCGAGGAGAGCAGGCGCCTCATGGCTCCCGCGCTCGATGCATTCAGGAAGCTCACGGAGGCACACTCGGGGCGCCCCGCGCGGGCCGCTGGGACGGCGTGACGCGAGGCCCCGAGACGATACGCACCGTCCTGAGGGGTGCGGACGACCCGCGCCCGACCGACCCGACGCGGTGAGCAGTCCGCCACTTCGCGTCGGGCGATGCAGCCAAAGAGGAGGGAAACATGCCGCTGGTGGAGATCTCGCTGTGGCCGGGACGCAGCGACGACGTCAAGGAGCGAATGATCGCGGAGGTCACGGACGCGGTCGTGCGCTCGTGCGGGGCCCCGCCCGAGTCGGTCACGGTCATCCTTCGGGAGGTTCCGAAGACCAACTGGGCGCGCGCCGGGAAACCGTTTTCGAAGACCCACCCTGACACGTAGCGAGGATCGGAGGTGACGCGTGCGACGTGACGCGACGAGGTGCCGAGGAACCGGCGGACGCCCGGCCGCGGTCGCTCTGACGGCGAGCCTCGTGGTGAGCACGGTGCTCGTGGCGCTGCCGGGCTGTTCCTCCGACGGCGGGCCCGCGCCACCCTCCAAGGAGATCACGCTCGAGCTGTCGCGACACACCGTGCAGGTGACGCAGGAGGTGACCGTCCGCGCGATCCTCCCGACCCGCCGCGACGAGCCCTCCATCGTAATCTGGACGGTCGACGGCGTCGAGGGCGGCACCGACTCGACCGGCTTCATCGACTGGGACAACCCTGCAACCTACACCGCCCCCGACCGCGTGCCCGCCGGCGGCGCGGTCACGATCGGAGCGCATCTCTCGACCGACAGCTCGTACGCGGGAGAGGACACGCTCGCCGTGCTCTTCACGGTGCGCCACGTCGACGGCGCGACGGGGGACGACACGACGGGTGACGGCACCCTCGCGAGACCGCTCA
>JALGVU010000313.1 GCA_025774545.1 bacterium
GTTCAGCCGGAAGCCGTCGTTCCCGAACGCGGTGTAGGTGTCCTCGATGTAGTCCCAGCCGACGCCGTCGTCGAGCGGGAAGGAGACCAGAAGCTGGTCGAAGCGGTCGTCCATCCCTCCCCAATCGAGCGTCGTCGCCTGCGTGTGCGTGTGGCGGTACGTGTAGCTGTCGTGCCAGTAGCCGGGCGTCAGGATGGGATCGCGGCTCCGCCCGTCGTTGTCGGCCTGGGTCCCGACGAGCTTCTGGTACGACTGCTCGCCGCTCGTCCGGACGTTGAGATCGCCGCCCACAATAAAGTTGCTGCCCGAGGGGAAGGCGTTCAGGAAGTTCCTGATGATCGTCGTCTGAGCCAGCCGCGTCGTCGCATCACTGCTGCTCGAGCCCGCCTTGAGATGCATCGTGAGAACGGTGAGATTCGCGGCATCGGACTCGTACCCGACGACGCCGAAGTAGTAGACCGACGTCTGGCGCACCGGCGTCGACAGCTGCTCGTGATAGAGCGACTCGAACACGGCCTCCTTGAAGTAGCAGACGTTGTCCGTGTCGGGCCCGTTCGCAAACGGCATGAACCAGTACTCACCGGGCTCCGTGGCGTTCATGGCGTGGAGCAGGAAGTTGTTCGCGCCGAGCTGGCTCTCGACCTCCTGGACGATGACGAGATCGGCGTCGATCTCATCCATGATGAGTTGGAAATCGTCCACCCGAGCCATCCAGTTCCCGTCGGGCCAGTTGTAGAGGTTGTATGTGCACACCCTCACGGCCGAGGCCGGTTGTGCCAGTACGAGCATCGTCAGGAGCACGAGGGCCGGGCCGATCCACGGTGCGGCTCCGCGCGGGGCGTTGTGTCTCTTCAAGGGGTCCTCCTTCGAATCCGGACCTCAGGCACCTGACGCAGACCCGGACCCACGCCGGCGCTGGCTACTCCGGTGCCTGGCCGGTTCAGTGTAGGGGGGCGGCCCAGCACATGCGCCACGCCTTCGGGCGCAACCCGGGCGACCTTTCGGCGCGCACACGCGCCATATACCATTGTAGCACAGACTTAGCAGCGTCGCAAGCAGCACGCGCAGGAGCACGGGTAACGCACGCAGGGCCTCAGGCAGCGCGCGGCCCACCGGGGCCCCTCACGGCGGCCGAGCGCGCGTCTGGCGGACCCGCGGGGACTCTGCTAGGATGGCCCGCATGTCCTACGGAGCCTTCCTCCTTCAGGCGATCCTGATCTCGCTCTCGGGCGTCATGGCGCCGGGTCCCCTCACCGTGGTCATCGTCGGCAAGGGCGCTCGCTCCCCGTGGGCGGGGGCCCTCATCGCCCTCGGACACGGCATCGTCGAGTTTCCCCTGATGGCGCTCATCGTCGTCGGGCTCGGCCCTCTGCTCAGACAGACGACGTTCTCGGGCGGCGTGGGCCTGGCTGGGGGAGCCGTTCTTCTCTGGATGGGCGTGGGCCTGCTCCGATCGCTCCGGAGCGCTCAGGGCACCGAGCAACTCCGCGAGGTCTCCCCACTCATGGCCGGCGTCCTCATGAGCGCAGGGAACCCGTATTTCCTCGTCTGGTGGGCCACCGTCGGCGCGACCCTCGTGGTGAGAGCGTCAGAGTACGGGCTCTGGCAGCTCGTCGTCTTCGCCGTCGTCCACTGGTCTCTCGACCTGGTTTGGGACCAGTTCCTCTCGTCCGCCTCTTTCCGTGGCGCCAAGCTCCTGGGCGCGCGGTTCCTCTTCTGGGTGAGCCTCGTAGCCGGGATCACTCTCCTCGTCTTCGGTGTCCGCTTCGTCCTGGACGCACTGCGCCGCCTCGGCGCCATCTAGCCGAGAGCCCCCCTTTCCGCCGCCCGCTTCTGGCTATCTTTGCGTCTCTTGATATGTTACAATGATAGTGTTACCCACGATCGGTTCGGAGAGAGCCCAAGGAGGCGGGAAATATGAGGCGGCGTTCAGTGGGTGTGTGGATTGGTGTGGCAGTGCTGACGGCGCTCTGGCTCCTCGCGGCCGCGGCGGGCGCGTCCGTGCGGAAGCAGAGCCTGGCGCAGGAACTCGAGGGCGACCGGTACCTGCCGATCGGACTCACGGCTGCGGAGGAAGGGCTTCTCGATCTGATCGGCCAGGGCCACCGGCGGACGCCTCCGGCCTCGACGCCGGTCCGGCACCCGGGCGAGTTCGAGCCGATGACCGGGGTCATCGTCCGCTACCCGTTCGGGAACCCCACGGATCTCCTCGTCGAATACGCCGAGGACACGATGCTGTGGGTGATCGTGGCGAGCGCCTCCCAGCAGACGACCGTCGAGAACACGCTCTCGGCAGCGGGCGCCAACATGCACCACGTCGAGTTCATCATCGCCTCCACGAACTCCATCTGGACGCGGGACTACGGCCCCTGGTTCATCTTCGATGGCGATGGCGTTCAGGGCATCGTCGACCCCATCTACAACCGCCCTCGTCCGCTCGACGACGTGATCCCGAGCACGATCGGCAGTCTCTGGGGCATCCCGGTCTACGGTATGCCCATCGCGACCCCCGGCGGGAACTACATGACCGACGGCCGCGGGATCGGGATGTCGACGCGCCTCGTCCTCGACGAGAACCCCTCGTTCTCGATGGTCGAAGTCGATTCGATCATGCGCGAGTACACGGGGATCGACCGGTACGAGCACTACCCGTATGTTCAGGTCGGCGGAATTCATCACATCGACTGCTGGGCGAAGCTGCTCTCGCCCTCGAAGATCCTCATCGAGGAGGTCCCGCCGAGCCACTCCGACTACGAGCGAACCGAGGCGAACGTCGAGTACATCTCGTCGATCGCGAACTGCTACGGACGGCCCTACGAGATCGTCCGCGTCTACACGCCCTACGACGAACCGTACACGAACTCGCTCATCGTCAACGACAAGGTCTACGTCCCGATGTACGGAACGGCGTGGGACGACGACGCCCTTCAGAGCTACCGCGACGCGATGCCCGGGTACGAGGTGTTGGGCTACAGCGGCTCGTGGCTCTCGGACGACGCGATCCACTGCCGCGCGATGGGGGTCACGGACCGGTACATGCTCGAGATCGACCACGTGCCGCTCGGCGACACGGGGAACGAGAGCGATCCCTACCGCGTCGAGGCGACGATCACCGACCACGGCGAATCGGGTTTGATGATCGACTCGCTCTTCGTCTACTGGAAGCCCGAGGGCGCGCCGAGTTTCACGCAGGTCCCGCTCATCGAGGCGGTCCGTGCCGGCGACTACTACGCCGACATCCCGGCGCAGAGCGCCGGGACCAGCGTCTCGTACTACCTCTTCGCCGTCGACCACTCCGACCGGCGTGAGAGGCACCCCTACATCGGCGCGTACGATCCTCACACGTTCGACATCGTCGTCGACTGAGGCGCCCCAGATCGAGCACGAGGTCCTCGGCGACCAGACGCAGGCGGCGTGGCCGGTGATGGCCGTCGCCACCGTGACCGACAACCTCGGTGTCGGGCGGGTCGTTCTGCAATCCTCGATCAACGGCGAGCCCCAATCGGACGTCGAGATGACGAGGATCCCGGCGACGTTCTCCTACGAGGCGGCGTTCCCCGGCGATGCCGTCGCGGGCGACGTCGTGGAATACCGGATCGGCGCCGAGGACGAGGCGGAGCCCCCGAACGTGGCGTACCTGCCTCCCGAGGGGTACCACTCGTTCGACGTCCTCGAGGCGATCGCGGCCGTCATCTGGGAGCCGGATCCGACGCCCATCACGGGCTCCGCGATCATCTCGCTTCTCTCCGCGAAGGACATAAGCCACGACTACACGACGACGATGCCCAACTTCGATGAGTACTCGGTCGTCTTCATCTGCCTCGGCGTCTACTCGCAGAACTACGCGCTC
>JALGVU010000314.1 GCA_025774545.1 bacterium
GAGTCAGCGTCACGGGAGCATACGGCAACTACGGCACCTCTGCCGGTGCCATACGATGCATAGGCTCATCTCCCACACTCCGGGACATCATCTTGGAATCCAACACCGGCTACAGGGGAGCCGGGCTCTTCCTTAGGGAGTCGTCTGCGTTCGTCACCCGCGCGGTCATATCGTCCAACACAGCCGACTTCGGAGGAGGGATCCTCACCTTCGACGCCTCGCCCGTGCTGACCGATGTGATCTTCTCGTCGAACCACGCCCTGTCTAGGGGAGGCGGAATGCTGTGCTGCGGAGGTGCACCCACGCTCACGCACGTGCTGTTCCAGGGGAACACAGCACTTGCAGGCCCGACGCAGTATGGCTGGGGCGGTGGAATGGAGTGCGAGTGCGGTGCGAGTGTGACACTGACGGATGTCACCTTCGAGGAGAACGAGGCTGATGAAGCCGCCGCGATGTACTGCGGTGGCGGCGACGTGGTCCTCACGGATGTGACGTTCTCCCGCAACGCACAGGGACCAGCCTCGGGAGCTTCCACGCTGTTTTGCGAGAGCGACGTGTCGGCGACACTCATGGGTGTTCTCTTCTCTGACAACGGTGGGACAGGAATGAGTACCAGATACGGGGGGATGTTCTCGCTCACGCACGTGACGTTCGAAGACAACGGAGGGTGCGGCCTGAGCTGCAACAGCACATCTGCGACTCTGACGGCCGTGACATCCTCAGGGAACGGCTATGGCGGAGTGGACCTAGGGGGGACGGCAGCGGTGTTGAGAGGCTGCACGATCTCGCACAACGGAAACAGCGGGATTCACAGCCGCGGCCCCATTGAGATCGAGAATACCGTCATTGCCTTCACGTCCGGCGGTCCTGCTATTGAACTAGTCGGCAACCCCAACGTCACCCTCGCCTGCTCCAACCTCTTCGGTAACGAGGGCGGCGACTGGGTCGGCCCCATCGCCGACCAGTACGGCGTGAACGGGAACATGTCGATGAACCCCATGTTCTGTCTCGACGAGCATCCCGAGTGGCCGTACACGCTCCACAGCAACTCTCCGTGCGCGCCGAACTCGCCCTCGAACCCCAGCTGTGGCCTCATCGGCGCGTGGCCGATCGGGTGCGGTCCGACGGTTGTCGAGGAGACGACCTGGGGCAGCATCAAGGCGATGTATCTGAACTAGGCGGGGCCCCGGGCGGCACTCGCGCGGGGTCAGTGTACCCGCACTCAAGCCGGCGCTCAGCGAAACAGGGCCACGCCTGCCAACCTGGTGGGAAGGAGTGCGATCATGCGACACCGCACGCGAATCCAGTGCTGCGCCGTCTGCGCCAGCCTGCTCGTCATGGCCGCCGCTTCAGTCGGAACGGCCGAGGTGTACACCGTCCTTCCGGACGGGAACGGGGACTTCCCGACGATTCAGGCCGCCATCGATGCCGCCGAGGAGTGGGATGTCATCGAGCTCGGGGACGGGACGTTCACGGGCGACGGGAATCGGAGCGTGAGCTTCCTCGGCAAGGCTGTCACTGTGAGGTCGGCAAGCGGCGATCCAGAAGCCTGCGTCGTGGACTGCGAGATGGTCGACTGCGGGTTCGTCTTCGCGTCGGGCGAGGGTCCGTTGAGCGTGCTCGACGGACTAACGATCACACAGGGGTACTCCTGGTACCCGAATGGGGGCGGAGGGGTCTACTGCAACGGATCCTCGCCGACCCTGAGGAACCTAGTGTTGTCTGGGAACCATGTGCAATCGTCCAACGGCGGCGGCATGATGTGCCACGGAGGCTCACCAACACTTACGGACGTCACGTTCTTGGGGAATGAGGCGTACACCGAATTCATGCACTACAACTCAGGAGGCGGGCTGTATAGTATTGGATCCAACGTGACACTCACGAATGTGATGTTCTCGGAGAACTACGCCCTCATTAACGTCTCGTTCGTGAGCAACGGCGGCGGCACGTGGGAGCACAGCAGGACCGGCGGACTGGATATCGTCCGGGGAGCCATCGCGACGCTCCTCCATGTCGAATTCAGAGATAACTACGACGAGGCGATGTTCGTCGCTGGATCCGCCAGCCTCACAGCTGTCACGTTCTCGGACAATTACGAAGGGGCACTTAGCTGTTTCGCTAGCGCCTATGTGAGCACCCACGTGATACTCGAGAACGTGACATTTTCGCACAATAGAGAGCACGGGATTGAGTGCGCAGGCGCCACCCTGGAGTTGGAGAACACGATCATCGCATTCACCTCCGACTCCTACCCGGTCGAGGGGCATGCCATCACCGGCGAAGGCGACATCACCCTGACGTGCTGCAACATCTTCGGCAACGAGGGCGGCGACTGGGTCGGCCCCATCGCCGACCAGTACGGCGTGAACGGGAACATGGCGATGGACCCCGTCTTCTGCTCGGACGAGCACCCCGAGTACCCGTACACGCTTCACAGCAACTCTCCCTGCGCGCCGAACTCGCCCTCGAACCCCGATTGTGGACTCATCGGCGCCTGGCCGATCGGGTGCGGTCCGACGATCGTCGAGGAGATGACCTGGGGAAGTATCAAGGCGATGTACCTGAACTAGGTGGGGATTCCGGCGGCACCGGCGCAGCCTCCGACCTCCCGCGTGCGCCTGGCCCCGGCCATCAGCGCACCCGCACAGGCGCACGATGGAGTGACTCGCGCGAGCCCCGTCACCACACCGGAGGCACGCCTCGCCATCCCGCGGCGCTCGCCCGCGTCCTATCAGGGAGAAGCCCCTTCACTCCCTCCCCCGATGTGCTATCATACCGCGTCGAACCACCACCCTCGATGACCCCCGGGAGGACCCATGGACCTCGCACTCAACGGCAAGGCCGCCCTCATCACGGCATCGTCCCAAGGCATCGGCAAGGCCTGCGCGCTCGAGCTTGCGAGGGCCGGCGCCGACATCGTGATCTGCGCGCGCCGCGAGGAGATCCTGAACGATGCGCGGAGCGAGATCGCGGGGGAGACCGGCCGCAAGGTCTACGCCGTCCCCGCCGATCTCACGAAGCCGGCCGACATCGACGCCGTGATCGCGCGGACCCTTCACGACCTCGGCCGGATCGACGTCCTCGTCACGAACGCGGGCGGTCCGCCGTCCGGCATGTTCATGGACTTCAAGGACGACGCCTGGGAGCGCGCGTTCACGCTCAATCTCATGAGCGTCGTCCGCCTCAACCGCGCCGTCGTGCCCTCCATGCGCGAGGCGGGCGGCGGGAGCATCGTCAATCTCACGTCGGTCTCGGTGAAGGAGCCCCTCAAGGGGCTCGTCCTCTCGAACGCCCTCCGGGCCGCGGTCGTCGGTCTCTCGAAGACGATCTCGCACGAGCTCGGCCCCGACAACATCCGCGTGAACGTCGTGTGCCCCGGGTTCACGGCGACCGACCGCATGACCGACCTCATCGACGCGCGCGCGAAGCGCGAGGGGAAGTCGAGCGACGACGTGGCCGCGGCCTACTACGCTTCGGTTCCCCTCGGGAAGTTCGGCGAGCCCGCCGACATCGCGAGGATGGTCACGTTCCTCGCATCCGACGCCGCGGGGTACGTCACGGGCGTCACCGTCCAGGTCGACGGCGGGTTCATCAAGGGACTGCTCTAGCTCAAACCAATGCCAAAGGAGGTGCTTCCGTGCTGCGCAGAATCCTCGCGCTGGGTCTTCTGCTCGCGACGTGCGCGTTCCTCCCCTCCTGCGGAGGCGACGGCGGGACCGACCCCGCGGACGTCACGCCGCCCACGATCGTCGCGATCGATCCCCCGGACGGCGCGACCGACGTCGACCTCGTCCAGCGGATCGAGATCACGTTCTCGGAGCCGATGGACGCGACGACCCTGAGCGAGACGACGCTCATCGTCGCCGGCCGCGCGCCACGGGGGCACGTTACCTACGACCCGATCACGCGCACGGCGACGGTGATCCCGGACACGCTCTACGCGGCCGAGGCCTGGCACGAGTTCGTCGTCACCGACGGAGTCGAGGACGCCGCCGGGAATCCGCTCGCCGAGCCCGACACGTCGACCTTCAGAACGGACGAGTTCGGATGCCTTGGGCTCGAGGACTGCTTCGAGCCGAACGGTAACTGGGAGGAGCCGGCGCAGGTGGCGCTCGACGTCGTCGAGCGGACCCTCGCGATCTGCGGAACGGACGAGGACTTCTACACGTTCACCACCGACACGACCGCCATGATCTCGGTCGTCACGTCGTTCCGGCACGCCGACGCCGTCGACTGGCTCACGGCCTTCATGCGCCCCGACGGTGAGGGAATCGCGACGAGCTCGAGCACGGTCCACACGGGCGACGAGAAGATCTTCTACTACTCCTTCCTGCCCGGCACGTACCTCGTCCGGCTCGCCACGCCCTGGGACGACGACGACTTCGTGCTCTACGACCTCGAGCTCAGGAGCAGTTCCCCGTGCCGCGACGACGCGTACGAGGACAACGACATCCGCGAGGAGGCCGCGCCCGTCGAGCCGGGGACGCTCACCGATCTCAGGGGCTGCTATCTCGATGAGGATTGGTACGCGTTTGAGGCGTCAGTGGGAGAGACGCTCAGAGTGACGCTGATCAACGAGCCGGTCGTCGGATCGCAGAGCCGTGTGTTCGGCCTGTCGGATCCTGCCGGCTCAGTCGCGTGGAGCAACGCCACCGACGACTCGATCACGATCGGTGGGGTCTCGACACAGACGGGTATCCACTACGTGTCACTGCAGTTCTGGACCGACGACGTCGACTACGAGCTCACGATCGAGGTGTCGGACTGACTGGGCCGTGACGCGCGAGACCCGGCGGCGCCGACCGCGCCGTGGCCGAGCCGCACCGCCTGCACGAAAACGGCCGCCGGGGGAGCCCCTCGGCGGCCTCGCTCTCTCCTCTTGAACCTGCCCGGCACGGGATGCCCGCTACGATCCGCCCCCCAGGAGCCCCTCGAGCACCGTCACGGCGCTCGCCGCGTCCTTCGCGTAGCCGTCGGCACCGACGTGCTTCGCGTAGCGCTTCGTGACGACGGCGCCCCCGATCATGGTCTTGCAGTCGAGCCCGGCCTCCTCGAGGGCCTCGAGGATGAGCGGTATCTGCGTGATGGTCGTCGTCATGAGCGCCGAGAGCCCGACCACGTCGGCGTCGTGCTCCCTCACGGCGTCGACGATCGTCCCCGCCGGCACGTTCTTCCCGAGATCGACG
>JALGVU010000315.1 GCA_025774545.1 bacterium
GAGGACGTCGCAGGTGTTCGCCTTGACGGAGCTCCTCAGAGCGACGTACGATAAGGAATCGCAGCCAGTTATCCCACCACAACCTGAATGGAGGTGCTGCCGTGAGAGCAGGCATTCTTGTGCCGGTCCTCCTGGTCGCGCTCCTTGCGCTCGCGCCGTGGCCCGGTGACGGCGACGCGCTGGGGGTGACCTACGAGCTCCGGACCTGGGCAACGACGTCCGCCGCGCCCGAGGGGGACCCGCTCTGCGAGTCCCCGAGCTTCCTTCTGCGCTCGCGGCTCGGCGGTCCGTTCGTCGGGCACGCGGAGAGCGCCTCGTTCGCGCTCTGGGGGTGCAGCGCGTACACGCCGGTCGAGGGCGCGTTCTACGCGACGGCGACCGACGCGGGGTGCGTCGTCCTCCGCTGGACGGTCGAGTCGCTGGCCGGCGTCGAGGGGTTCCACGTGCACCGCGGCGCGTCGCCCGCGGGGCCGTTCGAGAGGGTAAGCGACGAGATCCTCCCGGCCGAGAGCCCGGGGGTCTACGAGGACTGCTCCGTCTGGCCGGGCACGGAGTTCTGGTACGAGCTCCGTGCGGTCGAGTGGGACGGGAGCGAGGAGCGCGTCGGAGGCGAGCCGGTCAGCGCGACGACCGGCGGTGCGTTCGCGACGAAGCTCCACCCGGCGTCGCCGAACCCGTTCCGGGGAACGACGACGATCCGGCTCGACGTCGCTGGAGCGCGCACGCAGGTGAAGCTCACGATCTTCGACGTCTCGGGCAAGGTCGTGAAGACCGTCGTCGTCGAACCGCTCGACGCGGGTCGCTACGAGATGAGCTGGGACGGAAGGAACGACGCGGGCCGACCGGTCGCGTCCGGTGTCTACTTCTGCCGGATGGAAGCGGGCGGGCATCGCGAGAGTCGTTCGATCGTGCTCCTGAAGTAGGTGCTGGGGACTCGGGAGGAGCGCAGTTCCTTCCGCTGTGTGCAAAGGAGGCAGACGATGGTCAGGCAGGCGAACCGAAGAAGCTGGATGCCGGTGGTCGCTGCAGCGGTCGTGGCGGTGGCGCTCTGCGCCGTCCCGACGGGCGCGAGAGACGGAGAGGTGAGAAGTACCGAGAGCGTCGAGGCTCCTCCCGCGGGAACGCGGACCGTGGCGCCCACGGTCTGGTTCCAGGGGTTCCTCGCGGACGTGGACACGGGTGACCCCCTGAGCGGGCCCCACGACGTGGTCGCGAGGATCTTCACGGCGCCGGTGGGCGGGGGCCTCGTGTGGGGTCCGGAGACCCACAACGGCACGATGCTGACGGAGGGCTGGTTCAACATCGAGCTCGGGGAGTCGATGCCGTTGCCCGGCTTCGACACCCCGCCGTACTACCTCCAGCTCACCATCGAGGGGGAGATCCTCGCTCCTCGGCAGAAGCTCGGGAGCGTGCCGTCGGCGTTCCACGCGAACGACGTATACTGGCCGGACGGCGACTGGTGGATCTCGGGGGGCGACATCTACCGCACGACCGGCAACGTCGGGATCGGGACGGCGACACCGTTCGGGAGGCTCGAGGTTGTCACGGGAGACCAGGCGGGCGTCGTGGTCTCGAACGCCGGGCTCATTGGGAACCTCGCGCTCGAGGTCTCGAACACGGCCACAGGCTCGGCCGGCGGGTTCTTCGCGCAGTCCGGGCCGTCGGTCTTCCCGGTGAACCCCGCGGCCGTCTTCGCGTACACCGAGGCCGGAGCAGACGGCGGGTTCTTCCACGGGGGGGACGGCGGGAAGGGTGTCTTCGCGCAGAGCTCCGAGGACGGCGCCGCGCTCTGGTCGCGCGCGCTCGGCACGGGGTACTCGGGGTACTTCACCGGTGGTGACGGTGTCATGGTGACGACCGAGGCTGAGACCGGGGGGTGGTTCGGGAGCGACAACCTCTCCAGCAGCACGATCGTGCTCTACGCGGAGTACAGCGGGCCGTCGGGGTTTGGTCAGGATCCGGTCGCCGTATGGGGGTACAGCAGACCCCAGGACTGGTTCGGGATCGGCGGCCAGTTCACGGGTGGGTGGAAGGGCGTCGTGGGCGAGGTCTACGTGACAGGCTCGGCGAGCTACAAGGGAGTCGAGGGCGTCGTCGACGGCGGAACAGGCGACAACATGGGCGTGGGCGGCTACGCGACCGGGCTAGGATACAACATCGGTGTCTACGGCTACGCCGCCAACGGCGGGACCAACTACGCCGGGTACTTCTCGGGCGACATCCTCGTCTTGGGAGACATCGACGCCGCGACCGTCACCATCAAGCGCGACCATCCGCTCGACCCCGCGAACCAGTACCTCACACAGTGGGCGGTCGAGAGCGCGGAGATGACGAGCGTCCTGAACGGAAACGTCGTTCTCGATGCGGGCGGCGAAGCGGCGGTCGAGATCCCGGGATGGTTCGAGGGGACGACCCGCGACCATCGCTACCAGCTCACGTGCGTTGGCGGGTTCGCGCCGGTCTACGTGGTGGAGCAGGTCGCCCGCGGCGTGCTCCGGATCGCGGGCGGCGAGCCGGGGATGACGATCTCGTGGCAGGTCACCGGTGTCCGGAACGATCCTCTCGCGCAGTCCGAGCGGGCGGCGGTCGAGTCCCGGAAGCCCGCGGGCGAACTCGGGAAGTACAGAGACCCCGCGGTCTACGGGATGCCGAGGAGTGCCGGGCTCCGCTACAACGAGGAAGACGAGGCCCGGCAGCGGAGACTGCGTGAGGCGCAGGATGCGAGGAGGAGTCGGGCGGTGGAGGAGGACTCCGGGACTGGGTGGGTGCCGGCGTCGGTGAAGCGGTAGGCGAGAGGCCTGGTGGGGGAGGGCGAGAACGCAGGCGATCAGCACAGAGTGGGTCGCCGTCATGGCCAGTTCCTTCCCCTCCGTTCGCCAGTGCAGGACAACGCCTGCGGCCGACGCACGCCAACCCGCGCTCGTAAGGAGAACCTCATGAAGGTCCGTCGCGCTCTCGCCGTACTCGCTCTCATCGTCATCGCCGCCCTGCTCCTCTCTTCCTGCACGCAGGTGCCGAAGACGGACGCGCCCGCCGTCGGCGCGCCGAAGATCCACGCGCTGACCATCATCGGAACCGCCGACCTTCAGGGCATGCTCGAGCCCTCGGTCATGGAGCTGGATGCCGACGGCGACGGCAAGACGGAAGAGGTCTCGGCCGGCGGCATCGCGCGCATCGCGACCCTCATCCGGGGGATTCAGGACGAGACGGAGAACCCGGTCGTGGTCGTCTCGGCCGGTGACGACCTCATGAACCGCTACTTCCACACGTTCAAGGGCGAAGCCATCTTCGGGCTCATGTCCGAGGCCGGCTACGAGCTCTACGCCTTCGGCAACCACGAG
>JALGVU010000316.1 GCA_025774545.1 bacterium
CGGCGCGAGCACGCTCCTGAGCGCCCCGACCACGATGAGAGCGAGGTTCTCGATCCGCGTGGCGACACCGAAGGCGGCGACCGCGGCCGCACCGTAGCCCGAGACGAGCCGCGTAATGATACCGATCCCGAGCGGGATGACGATGTTCGTGAGCGCGCTGGGGATCCCGATGTAGAGGATGCTCCTCCACGACGCCCAGATCGCCCGGAACCCGGGGAAGTGCCGCGTCAGCATGCGCTCCCGCCGCCCGAGCACCCAGAGCGCGACCGCGAAGGTGATCGATCGTCCGATGACGGTCGCGAGCGCGGCGCCGGCAAGCTCGAGCCGCGGGAACGGCCCGAGCCCGAAGATGAGGAGCGGGTCGAGCGCTCCGTTCGCGCAGACCGCCACGAGCATGATGAGACTGGGCGTCTTTGTATCGCCCGTCGCTCGGATGGCGTTGTTCCCGACCATCGGGACGACGACGAACGCCATGCCGGGGTACCAGATCATCATGTACTGGCGGATGAGCGGGAGCGTCTCCGACGTGGCGCCGAGAAGCCGAAAGACGGGACCGATCGTGAGAAGCCCGAGCGAGACGAAGAACACGACGACGAGCCAGGAGAGCGTGAGGCTGTCGGTCGTGAGGCGCCGGACCTTGGCAGGATCGCCCTCGCCGATCGCGCGGGAGATGACGGCCGACGCGCCGAGCCCGAGGCCGAGCGCCATCCCGCTGATCGTGAAGACGACGGGAAACGTGAAGCTCATGGCGGCAAGCTCGCGCGTCCCGAGCTGCCCGACGAAGTACGTGTCGACGAGATGGAAGGCGTGGATGCCGAGGATGCCGAGGACCATCGGCCCCGTGAGCCTGGCGAGCGTGCTCCCGACGGGCCCCTCGATCAGGGCGGGCTTCTGTCGGTCAGGCAGGGGGCTCTCCTTCCGGACCCGCCCGGATCAGTTCTCGTAGTACTGCAGGGCCTCCGGCAGATACCCTCGTATGTCCTCGACCCGCCGCTCGGGCTCCGGGTGTGTCGACAGAAACTCGGGCGGCCTCGCGCCGCCGAGATCGCCCATCCTCTGCCAGAACGGGATCGCGCTCCGGGGATCGTACCCCGCGCGCGCCATCAGGATGAGTCCGATGCGATCGGCCTCCGACTCGTGCCGGCGGCTGTACGGCAGGAGGACGCCGAGCTGCGCACCGAGCCCGAAGGCGACCATCGCGAGCTGCTGGGTCTCCTCCGGCTTCGATTGCATGGCCGTGGAGAGCGCCATGCCGCCCAGGTTGGCGAGGAGCAGCTGGCTCATGCGTTCGCCGCTGTGGTTCGCGAGCGCGTGCGCGACCTCGTGCGCCATGACGACGGCGAGTCCCTGCGGGCTCTCGGCGACCGGGAGGATCCCCGTGAAGACCCCGATCCTACCCCCGGGCATGCAGAACGCGTTCACCATCTCGGGATCGTCGATCAGATTGAACTGCCAGTCGTAGTAGCGAAGCTCGCTTCCCATGCCGAGCTCGGTCATCATCTCCTCGGCCGCCCTGGCGACGCGCTCGCCGACCTGCACGACTAGAGCCGTGTCCTCGGCGTTCGTCGAGAGCGTCGACTCGGCAAGGAGCTGATTGTAGCTCTCGGCCGACGACGCCACGAGATCCCCCGTGGGCACGAGCGCGAGCTGGGTCCGCCCCGTGAGAGGCACGGTGGCACACGCCGACGCGAGGAGCGAGACGCCGAGAATCAGACAGAAGAGCCTGAGCTTCATGGGACTTCCTCCTTCGATCCGGATTCCGGGCGCGCCGGCGCCTCAAGCGCGGGCGCCTCGATCGCGCTCCTTCCAGGGAAAGCGCCGTGACCTCCACCCTACCGCGTCCGGCGCCCCCGCGTCCAGTCCCCGTCCAGGGGCACGAGAGGAGGGTGGACACCGCCTCGGGATCACGCCTCGTCGTCCTCGTTCATCGGAAACCCACAGAGCGCGAGCTTCTCGAGAAGGTCCGTAGGCGAGCGCAGCCACTGGCCCCACTTCCTCGAGATGTGCTCGGTCCATCCGTACGTCTCGTACGAGTGGGTCTCCTTGCGGTCGTCCTCGAGCGGGATCATGTACCCCGCACGCCGGTAGTACTCCTGCGAGAGATAGCCCTCGTCCATCACCTCCATCGCCCGCGAGACGTCGTCGTCCGAGAACTCGCGGTAGCAATCCTCGAAGAGCGTCAGGTCGAGCGGGTAGCGCGGGCGCGGCGGCGGGTCCTCCGCGGGGTACCCCATGCTGAGCTGGACCATGGGGAAGACGCGAGGCGGAAGCGAGTATTCCTCCGCGATCTTGTCCGCCTGGTAGGGCGCTCCTCCCAGGAAGCAGCTCCCCATCCCGAAGCTCTCCGCCGCCATGACCATGTTCTCGGCCATGTAGGCCGCGTCCTGCATCCCGAAGATGAGGATCGAGAGATCGCAGGTCACCATCTTCCATCCGCGCCTCGCCATGACGAGCTCGAGCCGGTGCGAGTCGACGCAGATCGTGAAGAGCACCGGCGCGCCGAACGGGAGCTTCTTCCCCCCGGTGCTACGCTTCATCAGCACGCTCCCGAGCTGGGCCGCGAACGGCGCCTGCTGCCCCGCCCGTACGACGGCGTGGATCACCTCGTCGCTCGGCTGCTCGTCCGTGTACTTCCGTATCGACTTCCTGTTGAGCATCGCCTCGATCGTCTGGTTGGTCATCGCGTGCCTCCGGTTCTGGAAACTCCGTCTCGCTCGTGCGCGTCGGTCCTCCACTCGAGCGTGGCGTCCGCCGGGTCGTCGTTCAGGACGACGACGTCGGCGCGCTCCCTCGGCCGCTCGCGTTCGAGGTAGAGCGTCTCGCCGGGAATGTAGCGGACCGCGTAGCGCTCGCGGACCGCCTCGGCGCTTCCGAAGAGCGGGATGTCGCGGACGAGCGCCCGCGAGAGCGTCGTCTCGAAGCTCGCCTCGACGAAGACCGTCACGTCCCAGTGCGCGGCGAGCGCCGGCCGCAGGAGGAAGATCCCGTCGAAGAGGAGCACGGCGCCGGGGTCGGCCGTCCGGACGGGGCTCTCGACGACGGCGTCGGCTCTGAAATCGAAGACCGCCGCGCGGTATGTCCGGTTCCCCCCGGGTCCGAGCGGGTCGAGAAGGACCGATCTCAGGGCCTCATCGTTGAAGGAGTCGCGGAGGTAGCCCTTGGGCGAGTCCGGCCCGAGCCGGTGGCGGACCGTCCGAGGGTTGTGGAACCCGTCGATCGACGCGCGGATCACCGGCCGGCCGCGCCGCTCGAGCGGCGCCACGAGCTCGTCGGCGAGCACGGTCTTCCCGACCACACTGACGCCGTCGATGGCCACGCGAACCGGGTGCGGGACTCCGCAAGACACCGGGCAGACGCCGCGCGGCTCCCGTGAGACTCGCAGCGCGAGGGGATCACGCGCGGGCGCCGCGTCCCTCGGGTCGCGTGCATCAGCGCCGCCGCATCCCTCCGACGAGCGACGTGATCGAGAGAAGCACGACGGCGCCGACCACGGCGACGACGAAGCTCGGGAGGTTGAACCCTATGCTGAACCCGCGGCCCGTCACGAACTGCACGATGAACCCGCCGATGAAGGCGCCGATGATGCCGATGAAGATGTTCAGGCAGCAGCCGCCACGCCGCCCGACGAGGAGACTCGCGATCCAACCGGCCACGGCCCCGAGGACGATCCACGACAAGAGTCCCATGTTCGCTCCAAGGTTGCTGTTTCGAGTGCGCCTCTCGGGAGGCGTCGTGTCACATCATCCGGACGATCGATCGCCCGCCGGCGCGTCGATCCAGGCGAACGACGTGATCGGCGGATCCCCGCCCGTCGCGCGTCCCGCGACAGGCACCCGTATCGAGTCGAGAAAGCCCGCCACGTCGAGCCGCGAGTGGCGGCGCGAGGCGGCTACCGTACGCACCGAGGATCAGCCGACCGCCTGGCTCGACGATCCGCCCGAGGAGCCGCGTCACGAGCGCGGGGAGATACTCCACCGGCACGCAGTCGGTCAGGGCGTAGACGTACCGATACCTACGCGGCGGCTCCCATTCCCACGTGTTCCCAACGTGCAGGTTCGCAGCGTGCAGAGGGAGCCGCTTCCTCGCAAGCTCGACGAGACGCGCACCCAGATCGAGCCCGTGCGGCGTGATCGCGATCCCGCGCTCCCTCCCCCATTCCACCAGGCACTCGAGAAGGTAGCCGTTCGCACAGCACGTGTCGAGGAGATCACCGTCCGCGTCGATCGCGTCGAGCAGGGGTTCGCGCTCGGCGCGCCAGCGCGCGGGGCCTCCTCCGAATCCCGACTGCCGGATCGGGTCGCTCTCGCGGAGGTACGACTCCTCGAGCTCGGCGAGCTCCTGAAGGAAGCTCTCGGGAAGCGTGCCGCGCATGGTGGGTCCCTCGCTCCCTCTGACTCCGCGTCCGGCGCCCGCGCCCCGACGGCTAGTCGTGCCGGAGCGCCTTCACCGGATCGACGCGCGCCGCGCGCATGGCGGGATAGACGCCCGCCAAGAGGCTCACGGCGATCGAGAACCCGATGGCGCCCAGGATCAACCACCCGGGCAGATAGAAGAAATCGACCTCCGCGAACCCCTCGGGTCGCATGTGCGCGTTGGCGACCACGTTCGCGATCCGTGTGACGACCCAGGCCAAGAGCACCCCGAGGACACCGCCGAGGACGCCTATCGTCGCCGCCTCGACGAAGAAGATCCGCCGGATGTCGATCTCGCTTCCGCCGATCGCCTTCATGATGCCGATCTCCCGCGTTCTCTCGAGGATCGACGTGACCATCGTGTTGACGATGCCGAGCGACGCGACGATGAGGGCGATCGTGCCGACCGCCCCCAGCAGCGAGTCGAAGATGAGGAAGTTCCGCCTGAACTCCTCGAGCTCGTCCGCGATCGCGAGCACGCCGAAACCGAGCGAGTCGACGACGGCCCTCGCGGGCTCGAGGTCATCGATCGATCGGACGCGGACGTAGACCGACGCGAAGCCCTCGCGGTCGCCCTTCCGCCCGAGCAGGTCCCACACCCTCGAGAACCCAAGCCGCGGAACCTCCTCGGCCGTGTCGATCGGGACCATCGCGCCGCCCCTGAAGCGCCCGCTCTCGAAGCCGCCGGTCAGGGCCTCGATCCCGATGATCGTCAGCGTCGTCGTCTCCTCACGGAACGCGGAGCGCGTCGTCGGCGGCAGTCCCATCATGAACGACCGCGCGAGCCCCCTGTTGTCGAGCACCGACGAGACGAGCTCGATCTCGCGCCCGAGGAGCGAGTCCGGGGGAAGATCGACCAGCTCGTCGTCCTCGTCCCTCCCCGCCCTCTCGGGCTGCGACGGATCGTCGATCCTGATCCCCATGTTCTGGAGAGTCCTCTGGCTCAGCACGATCGAGTGCTCCGCGTCGTCCTCGAAGAAGCGGCCGTACGGCAGCTCGCTGAACGGCTTGAACTCGCCCATCCCGGCAGGCAGCCCCCGGATGTTCGTCCGGGTC
>JALGVU010000077.1 GCA_025774545.1 bacterium
CCTTCCCCTCCCAGCGCTTGGCCATCTTCGCGATCGAGAGGTAGAGGAACACGATCGCGAGCACTGCGGCGATGATCGACTCGAAGTTCACGGCCCTCGCCACGTTTCCGAATGGAAGGAGCGAGAAGAGCCGGCACAGGAGTGTGTAGATCGGGGAGCCGGGAGGATGTCCGACCCCCAGCGTGTAGCCGACCGCGATGAACTCCCCGTTGTCCCAGAAGGCGACGACCGGCGCCGTCGTCAACGCGTAGACGATGAGCGCGAGTCCCCCCAAGGACCATCCGATGATCGTGTTGACTCTCTCGTGTCGGTACATCCCTCTCTAGCTTCCGGCGCCCTCCGAAGGGGCTGGTTTCAGGAGCTGCGTGAGCTTCTCGCGCAGCGCGGCGGGGGAGAGCCCCCTCGAGATCTGACCTCCGAGGGCCAGTGAGATCTCCCCGGTCTCCTCCGAGACGACGACGACCACGGCGTCGGTCTCCTCAGTGAGTCCGACGGCCGCGCGGTGCCTCATGCCGAGGGTGTGCACGAAATAGGGGTTCTGCGAGAGCGGCAGCGTGCAGCGGGCCGCGACGATGCGGCGGCCCCTCAGGATGACCGCGCCGTCGTGGAGCGGAGTGAGCGGGGTGAAGATCGAGACGAGCAGCGACGACACCACCGGCGCGTCGAGCATGACGCCCGTCTGGTAGTAGTTCGTGAGGCGGGCGGTCCGCTCGATGACGATCACCGCGCCGGTCTTCTTCTGGGCGAGCGAGTTCGCCGCCGTCACGAGCGTGTCGATGACCTCTCCCTGCTCCAGCTTGACGAAGGGGCGCAGGAAGCGACTCTGTCCGACCTGCCCGAGCATGCGCCTGAGCTCCTCCTGGAAGAGAACGACGAAGACGATAGCCCAGACGCCCTTGAGTCCCGACATGAGCCAATTCAGCGCGTCGAACTGGAGCCACCGAGCGATGAAACCGATGACGACGATGACGAAGAGGCTCACGAGCATCTGCATCGCCCGCCTGCCCCTCAGGAGGAGGAGCAACTGGTAGACGAGGAACGCGACGATCGCGACGTCGATGATGTCGATCAGGGCACGCCATCCCGACATGGGTTACTTCACTCCCCTTCAGGCCCGCGCGGGCCGAGTTCCTCTACGCGGGCGCCTGGATGCAGGCCTCGACCATCCTCGCGGCGCGCGCGACGGGCCTGACCTCGTGGACCCTGAGTATCCTCGCTCCCTGGGCGATCGCGTACGCCGAGGCCGCGAGCGTTCCCTCGAGTCTCTCCTCGAGGGGAAGGTCGAGCACGCGACCGATGAAGCCCTTGCGCGACGGTCCGATCATGATCGGCTTTCCCAGGACCTCGAGCTCCGTCAGGTGTCTCAGAATCGACAGGTTGTGTGACGTCGTCTTGCCGAATCCGATTCCGGGATCGACGACGATCTGGTCGTCGCGTATCCCGGCGTCGGCGGCGCGGCCGATCGCGGCGCGAAGGAACTGCGCGATCTCGCCCATGAGATCGTCGTAGCTGGGATCGCGCTGCATGGTCTCGGGCGACCCCCGCATGTGCATGAGCACGCATGCCGCGTCGTAGCGCGACGTGATCTCCGCGATCCTCGGCTCCACGGTGAACGAGGTGATGTCGTTCACGATGGCGGCGCCCGCCTTGAGCGCCTCCTCCGCGACGTGGGCGCGGTACGTATCGATCGAGATGGGGCCCTTCCACTCGTCGTGGAGCCGTTCAACGAGCGGCACGATTCGCTTGAGCTCCTCCTCCTCGAGGATCGGTCTCGATCCCGGTCTCGAGGACTGCCCACCCACGTCGATGATGTCGGCGCCGTCCTCGATCAGCTGAAGCGCGTGGTCGATCGCGGCGCTCGGGCGGAGGTAGAGCCCTCCGTCGGAGAAGGAATCGGGCGTCACGTTCAGGATGCCCATGATGTGGACCCTGGCTCCGAGGTCGATCTCGTGGTTCCGCGCCCTGAGGATCTCGCGACGCTTCGGGTTGATCGCCGACAGGAGCCCGGTGATCTCCTCGCCGAGTGCGGGGAGCCCGAACGGCTGGTACGAGAGCTTCTCGGCGAGGAGCCCGAGCTGGACGGGCGTGCCGAGGAGAAGGACGTCTGTCGTCTCGACGCCGTGCGTGATCACGTCCCTGGCGACGGCCGCGTCGCCACCAAGGGCGAGCATCTGCTGCTTGAGCACGTGCGCGATCGGACAGGTCGCGTCGGACACCTTCACGACGACCGTCTGGGCCTTGCCGGCCATAGCGCGCACCCCGTCGCCGGAGACCCCGATCTTCTCCATCTCGCGGGCCGCGTCCTGGGGGGATCCTATGAGAAGGACTCGTGGCGAGAGAACGTCGCTCATTTGTTACCCGTCCGTGGAGGCCGGCTCGTCCTCGGGTGGGGCCGTGCCCACGTCCTCGGGCGAGGTGGCGCTGCCGCCGTCGCGGGGGGCCGTGCCCACGTCCTCGGGCGAGGTGGCGCTGCCGCCGTCGCGGGGGGCCGTGCCCTCGCCCTCGGGCGAGGTGGCGCTGCCGCCGTCGCGGGGGGCCGTGCCCTCGCCCTCGGACGTTGGCGGCTCGCCGAGAAGCTCATCGAGTTCGCTTCCGGTCATGGTCTCGCGCTCAAGGAGCGTCTCTGCCAGGAGCCTCAGCCTGTCCGTGTTCTCCGACAGCAGGTTGCGGGAGCGTTCCATGGCCCAATCGATGATGCTCCGGATCTCCTGGTCGATGATGACGGAGGTGGCCTCGCTGTACTCCTTGGTCCGTCCCAACTCCCGGCCGAGGAAGATCTGGTGATCTTCCTTCCCGAAGGTGACGGGCCCGAGCCTCTCGCTCATGCCCCACTCGCAGACCATGCTGCGGGCGATGTCCGTTGCGACGCTGATGTCCTGCGACGCGCCCGTCGTGATCTGGTCGAGAACGAGCTGCTCGGCGGCCCTTCCTCCGAGGAGGTAGGTGATCTTGTCGAGCCAGTATTGCCTCGGGTACTTGTGGCGGTCGCCCTCGGGCAGGAAGTGAGTCACCCCGAGAGCGTGTCCGCGCGGGATGATCGTGACCTTGTGGATCGGATCGGTTCCTGGAATCAGCCACCCGACGAGGGCGTGGCCGGCCTCGTGGAGCGCCGTCGAGCGGATCTCCTCGTCCGACAGGATCAAACTCCTGCGCTCTATGCCGAGCATGATCTTGTCCTTGGCCTCCTCGAAGTCGTCCCGCAGGACGGCCTTGTGGTCGCGCCGGGCGGCGAGGAGCGCCGCCTCGTTGACGAGATTCGCGAGGTCGGCGCCCGAGAGGCCGGGCGTTCCGCGTGCGATGACCTCGAAGTCGATGTCGTCGTCGAGCGTGACCCCCTTCGCACTCACCTCGAGAATGCCCTTCCTGCCCTGAAGATCGGGCCGATCGACCACGATCTGCCGGTCGAACCTGCCTGGCCTGAGGAGAGCCGGGTCGAGAACGTCGGGCCGGTTCGTCGCTGCGAGGAGGATCACCCCCTCGTTCGACTCGAAGCCGTCCATCTCGACGAGGAGCTGGTTCAGCGTCTGCTCGCGCTCGTCGTGGCCGCCTCCCACGCCGGCGCCGCGCATGCGGCCGACGGCGTCGAGCTCGTCGATGAAGATGATGCACGGCGCGTTCGCCTTCCCCTGCTCGAAGAGGTCGCGCACCCTGGCCGCGCCGACGCCCACGAACATCTCGACGAAATCGGAGCCGCTGATGGAGAGGAAGGGAGCCTGCGCCTCGCCGGCCACGGCGCGGGCGAGCAACGTCTTGCCGGTCCCCGGCGGTCCGACGATGAGCGCGCCCTTCGGGATCCTGCCACCGAGGCGCTGGAACTTCTTCGGCTCGCGGAGGAACTCGACGATCTCCTGCAGCTCGACCTTCGCCTCCGGCAGTCCGGCGACGTCGTCGAACGTGACCTTCGGGCGGTCCTCGGTGAGAAGGCGGGCGCCGCTCTTGCCGAAGCTGAACGCCCTTCCGGGGCCGGCGCCGCCGCGCATGGAACGCATGATGAAGATCCAGAAGGCCACGATGACGAGAAGCGGCAGCGCGGTGAAGAGGACCCCGCCCCAGTTCGTCGCCGGTGGGAGCCCTTTGATCTCCGCCTCGGGGTTCTTCTCCGCGACGACCTTGAGGAGCTCCGGATCCTCGAAGGGAAGCCACGTCTTGAAGCGGAAGAACTGGATCTCCCTTCCGCCCTCGAGAAACGTCGTCGGGGAGATCAGCTCGCCCTCGAGCTGGCGCTCGACGATGCCGACGCTCGCGATGTTCCCCGCGTCGACCTCGCGCATGAAGCGCGTGTAGGAGATGTTCGCCTCGGTCGGACGGTTCTGCAGGAAGAGCTGGAAGGCCATGATCGCAAGGAAGACGAATATGACCCACGCGAGGAGCGGTTGCCGCTGGCGAGGCTGCGGCGTGAGCTTCCTCTGAAGCTCGTGCCCTCTGCGACGGCGGTCGCCGTCGCGCTCGTTCTTCTGGTCCTTCGGGCTCCTGCGGTTCTCTGCCATGCTGGGTCTTTCCCGGCCGCGTCGCGCGGCCGCTCAGGCGTCACGCCGCGATCAGGGGATCTCCTCGTCGTCGAGCACGGCGATGTGAGGGAGGTTCCGATACCTCTGCGCGAGATCGAGCCCGTAGCCGATCACGAACTTGTTCGGGATCACGAACCCGACGTAGTCGAGGTTGAGTTCGACCTCCCTGCGGCCCCGCCGGTCGAGGAGCGTGCAGATCCGTAGGGTCTTGGGATGCCGGGTGGAGAGGTTGTCGATGATGTATTTCAGGGTGTGCCCCGTGTCCACGATGTCCTCGACGAGGAGGACGTGTCTTCCCTCGATGCTCTGCGAGAGATCCTCGAGGATTCGCACGATCCCGGAGCTATCGGTTCCGTCCCCGTAGCTCGAGACCTCCATGAAGTCGATCTCGATCGGGATCGTGATCGCCCGGATGAGGTCGGCGAGGAAGACGACCCCGCCCTTCAGGATGTTGACCAGGATAGGCGGATCGTCCGCGTAGTCGTCCGAGACGCGCTGGCCGAGTTCCGCGACCCTCTCGCGGAGCTGCGTCTCAGTGAGGAGGATCTTGCCGAAGTCCAGGGTGTTCCTCCAGGGATCGGACCTTGATCGTCAGTACCTCTCTGGTCTCCGGGGTCACGACCGCGCCGGCTGCGCGCCGGACGCCGACGGCCCAGAGGATCTCGTCCCGGTCGCACAGGAGCGGGACCGCGGAGCGAAGAGTGAAGGGGATCTTCGAATCGATGAAGAGCTCCTTCAGGGTCTTGGTGCCGTCCATCCCGAAGGGACGGAAGCGGTCGCCCTCCTTCCGCGGCCGCACGAGGAGCGGGGCCCGGACCGCGTCGCGGTCGAAGAAGGCCTCGTCGTCGGCAGCGTCCTCCAGGCGGGACGAGAACGACTCACGGGGTTGGACCTCAGCCGTGATCACGAGCGCCGCGTCCCGGAGCGTGACCGATCCTGGGACCGGAAGCGCGACCGTCGGAATCGCCGGAGGGCCTTCGCCGTGTGACACCACCAGGCGGCCGTGTTCGAGGCGGGCTCGAGCACCGTCCGGGAGTGCGACGGACGAGCCCACTTCGCCCCTTCTCACCAGCTCGAGCAGCTCCTCGACGTGCCGGAATTCGAGAGGCGGCAGATCGGGACGGAGGGACTCGAACGTCCTCCGAAAAATGCTCCTGCGCAAAACCTCATCGTAGCCACCGAGTTTGCCCAAATCAAGGACAAACTGCCCGAGCCTGGCCTGAATCACGAGATCCGGGAGGGCCCGCTCCGTCTCGCTCTCGAGGTGCGCGGCGACGTCGGTCATGATGGCGCCGAGCTGCCGAAGCGACCCGCGGACGTTCGGGTTGTAGGTCGAGAGAACGGGCAGAAGCTCGTTCCGGACCCGGTTCCTCAGGTACTTCGAGTCGAGGTTGCTCTCGTCGGTCCGGAAGGGGAGGTCGCGGAGGGCCAGGTACTCCTCGATCTCGGCGCGCCACACGTCGAGGAGCGGCCTCACGATGGTCCCGCCCCGCTTCGGTGGGATCCCCGCGAGCCCCGTGGGGCCGGCGCCCCGAAGCACGCGCATGAGGACGGTCTCGGCCTGATCGTCTGCGTTGTGCGCCGTCGCGATGCGCTGGCAGTACTCGAGCTTCGAGGTCTTCACGAGGAACTGATAGCGCAGCATCCGGGCCGCGTCCTGCGTGGACATGCGGCGGGAGAGAAGGAAGTGGGGCACGTTCACGACGTCGGTCACGCAGTGGACACCGAGACGGTCGGCCAGATCGCGCACGAACTCCGCGTCCTTCCGGGACTCCTCGCCGCGGAAGCGGTGGTCCAGGTGCGCCACCTTCACGCCGAAGCCGAGCTCCTCGCGGAGTCCGAGGAGGACGTGCAGGAGGCAGACGGAATCGGCCCCGCCCGACACCGCGAGCAGGACGGTGTCCCTTGGTGAGATCATGCGGTGACGCGCGATCGTCTGCCTGACCCTCGCGGCAATGTCGGTCACGGGGTTCCTCGGCCGAGAACTCCTCGGGTAAGAAAAGAGGCCCTCCGGCAGTCTGCAGGAGGGCCGAATCTGGTAGCGGTGCAGGGATTCGAACCCCGGACACACGGATTATGATTCCGTTGCTCTAACCAACTGAGCTACACCGCCGTGATCACGTGCCTGGCGGGCTGTTTCGGCCCACTCGCGCATCACGACAGATGATAGCGGATGTTCGGGGGCCCGTCAACCCGCAACGCACGATTCCCCTATCGTTCCTATGTCCCGTCCGTCGCGGCTGATGTGCCCGACCAAACGGGGCTTCTTGCATCATAACCGTTGAACATTCGTGCGCCGGGTCGTACGATGAGGCCGAGGCCCCGCGGGCGCGGGGAACGGCGAGCGATTCACGCAAGGAAGCAGGGAGCCACGAGATGAGGCTGGACAGATTCACACTCAAGGCCCAGGAGGCCGTTCAGGCCGCGCAGAACCTGGCCCTCGAGAACAACCACCAGGAGATCACGACCGAGCACCTCCTCTCCGCGCTGCTCACGCAGCAGGAGGGGATCGTGATACCCATTCTGCAGCGCCTCGGCGCCGACGTGTCGGCCGTCCGGGGCAGCATCGATGAGGAGCTCGAGAAGGTCCCTGAGGTCTACGGTGCCGCCGGCCAGGCCTACGCGTCGCCGCAGTTCCAGTCGGCGCTCGGCGCGGCGTGGAGCGAGGCGCAGCAGCTCAAGGACGAGTACGTCTCGACCGAGCATCTGCTGATCGCGATCGCCGAGGAGAAGGAAGCGCCTGCGGGCGCCATTCTCAGAGAGTCGGGAGCGACCCGCGACAACATCTTCAAGGTCCTGAAGGACATCCGCGGCAGCCAGCGCGTGACCGACCAGTCGCCGGAAGAGAAATACCAGGCGCTCGCGCGCTACACGCGCGACCTCACCGACCTCGCGCGGGCCGGCAAGCTCGATCCCGTGATCGGCCGCGACGACGAGATCCGTCGCGTGATCCAGGTGCTCTCGCGTCGGAGGAAGAACAACCCCGTTCTGATCGGCGAGCCTGGCGTGGGCAAGACGGCGATCGCCGAGGGGCTCGCGCAGCGGATCATCGCGGGCGACGTGCCGGAGGGGCTCAAGAACAAGCGCATCAACGCGCTCGACATGGGGGCCCTGATCGCGGGCTCGAAGTACCGCGGCGAGTTCGAGGACCGCCTGAAGGCGCTCCTCCGTGAGATCGAGGACTCGGACGGGGAGGTGATCCTCTTCATCGACGAGATGCACACGCTCATCGGCGCGGGCGCCGCCGCGGGTGCCGTCGATGCCTCGAACATGCTCAAACCCGCGCTCGCTCGCGGCATGCTCCATGCCGTCGGCGCGACGACGCTCGACGAGTACCGGAAGCACGTCGAGAAGGACGCTGCGCTCGAGCGGCGGTTCCAGCCGGTCTACGTCGGCGAGCCGTCGGTCGAGGACACGATCGCGATCCTGAGGGGCCTGAAGGAACGCTACGAGGTTCACCACGGCGTCCGCATCAAGGACACGGCGATCATCGCGGCCGCGACGCTGTCGCACCGCTACATCACCGACAGGTTTCTCCCGGACAAGGCGATCGACCTCATCGACGAGGCGGCGTCGAGACTCCGGATAGAGATCGACTCGATGCCGCTCGCGCTGGACGAGATCGAGCGTCGGATCGTGCAGCTGGAGATCGAGCGACAGGCGCTCAAGAAGGAGAGCGACAAGGGATCGAAGGAGCGGCTCGAGAAGCTCGAGCGCGAGCTTGCCGACCTCAGAGAGTCGTCGGCCGAGATGAAGGTGCACTGGGAGAACGAGAAGACGGCGATCGGTTCGATCCGCGGCACGAAGGCCGAGATCGAGGAGACCAAGGCCGCGTACGAGCGGGCCGAGCGGCAGGGCGATTTGAATCTGGCGGCCGAGCTTCGATACGGGAAGCTGATCGAGCTCGAGCAGACGCTCGCTCAGGAGAACGAGAGGCTCGCCGAACTCCAGAAGGAGCAGCAGATGCTCAAGGAGGAGGTCGACGAGGACGACATCGCCGGCGTCGTGTCGAACTGGACCGGCGTCCCCGTCTCTCGCATGCTCGAGGGCGAACGGGAGAAGCTCCTTCGGATGGAGGACAGGCTGCGCGAGCGCGTCGTGGGACAGGACGACGCGATCGGCGTCGTCGCGGACTCGGTCAGGAGAGCGCGCGCCGGGCTCCAGGATCCGCGCCGCCCGATCGGCTCGTTCATCTTCATGGGTCCCACCGGGGTCGGCAAGACCGAGCTCGGTCGGGCGCTCGCGGAGTTCCTCTTCGACGACGAGGACGCGATGGTCCGCATCGACATGTCGGAGTTCATGGAGAAGCACTCGGTCGCGCGGCTGATCGGGGCGCCGCCCGGGTACGTGGGGTACGAGGAGGGCGGCTACCTGACCGAGGCCGTCCGCCGCCGGCCCTACTCGGTCGTCCTCATGGACGAGATCGAGAAGGCGCACCCGGAGGTCTTCAACGTGCTTCTGCAGATTCTCGACGACGGACGACTCACCGATGGACAGGGCAGGACGGTCGACTTCACCAACACGATCGTGATCATGACGTCGAACGTCGGGAGTCACTGGATCGAGGAGCTGCGTGGCGAGAAGCCGGACGAGATGCAGAGCCGCATCATGGAGGCGCTTCGCGCGCAGTTCCGCCCGGAGTTCCTCAACAGGATTGACGAGATCGTGATCTTCAACTCCCTCTCGCTCGACGAGATCAAGGCCATCGTCGAGATCCAGCTCGAGCGCTTGAGGGCGCTCCTTCGCGATCGGAAGATGGACGTCGAGCTCACCGACGCCGCCAAGGAGATGATCGCGCGGGAGGGCTTCGATCCCGTCTACGGTGCGAGGCCCTTGAAGCGCGCGCTTCAGAGGGAGATTCAGAATCCGCTCGCGGTCCGGATCCTCGAGGGCGAGTTCTCGGACGGCGACACCGTCGCGGTCGACGTCGAGGACGGGAAGATCGTCCTCGCCGTGAAGAGGTGACGTCGTCAGGGTGTCCTCGCCGTGAAGATGTGACGCCGTGAGGGTGTGACGGGGCCCGGTGGTCCCGGCACCGGCCGACAACAACGTGCCGGCGGTGCGCCCCGCTCTCGGAGTGGGTGCCGCCGGCTCTGTTCGTTCGTCGCAGGTCGGTCCACAGCGCGTTCGTTCGTACCGCGGCGTCGACGCGGCACCCGCCGGTCGCCTCGCTAGGTCGCCGTGATCTTCGCGACCCTGAGGAGATCGAGGTCGACCTCCTTCCGCGTCTCCCACGTCTCGGGAAGCGGGACGAGTGAGATGCGCCCACAGATGACGCCGACCATCATGCCCGTCTGGCCGGCAAGCAGCGCGTCGACTGCCGCGCGTCCCATCCGGCTGGCGAGCGCGCGGTCGAACGCCGTGGGTGATCCGCCGCGCTGGACGTGCCCGAGGATGCTCACCCGGTGGTCGAAGCCGAGGCGCTCCTTCACGGTCGCTGCCAGGGCCTGGGCTCCGCCTTCGGCCGCGCCCTCCGCGACGACGATGATGAAGCTCTGCTTGCCCCGGCGCCTCCCCTCGGTCAGTGTCTCGCACAGACCCTCGATATCGAGAGGCGCCTCCGGGATGACGATCTCCTCAGCGCCGCCCGCGAGGCCGACGGCGAGAGCGAGAGCGCCGCAGTGTCTCCCCATCACCTCGATGAAGAAGATCCTATCGTGCGACGCCGCCGTGTCCCTGATCTTGTCGATCGACTCGAGCGCCGTGTTGACGGCCGTGTCGAATCCGATCGTGTAGTCGGTCCCGAAGATGTCGTTGTCGATCGTGCCGGGAACGCCGATGACCCGCACGGAGTGCTCCTCGGCCAGGTCCTGGAGTCCGCGGAACGTGCCGTCTCCACCGACGGCGA
This sequence comes from bacterium, assembly GCA_025774545.1. Taxonomy (GTDB): domain Bacteria; phylum Joyebacterota; class Joyebacteria; order Joyebacterales; family Joyebacteraceae; genus JALGVU01. The sequence continues at coordinate 10,357 of JALGVU010000077.1, forward strand.
CGAGAGCGTCGATCCGCGCGCCCTCGAGATTCACTGCCGCCCTCCGTCGTCCCTCGGGTTCGAAGAACGCCTGGCAGCGGGAGGTCTTCAGAATCGTCCCGCCGAGCTGGATGATGTTCGAGACGGAGCGGGGGTTCATGGGCTCGAAGTCGGCCCCCATGAGCCCGCTGTAGCCTCGCATGATGCCCGTGACGAGCACGCCCTCGGCGAGCGCGGTCCTGACGATCGCTCTCGTGGCCGCGTTCATCCCGGGGGCATCGCCTCCGCTCGAAAGCACACCGATGTGGCGGATGAGAGGCACGCGCACACCCCTTCGCTCTCACGATTGCTGTGAGTGGATCTCGAGGTTGCCATCCGGCATCTTCGGCCCGACGACCTACTTGAGCAGGATCATCTTCATCGTCGAGCTGAAGCCCGGAGCCACCATTCTAGCGAAGTAGATCCCGCTTGCAACTCTTTCCCCTCGGTCGTTGCGGCCGTCCCAGGTCGCCCGGTAGGCACCGGCCTCCCGGTGGCCCGCGTCGAGCCTCACGACGCGCCGCCCAGCGGCATCGTAGACGTCGAGTTCGAGATAGCTCAGGACCGTGGTGGGATTGAAGGGGTTGGGGGCGTTCTGCCGGAGCCGGAACTCCGTCGGCAGCTCCGCGACCGTCGTGTCGCCTCGCGGACCTGGTGGATACGGGAGCGGCGGCTGGTAGATCACCGGCCCCCAGAAGAGCCTGACGCCTGGTCCCGGCTCGCCCCAGTAGCACCGCTGGGCGTAGATCGCGAAGCCCAGCCCGCAGTAGTTCGCGACGGCCACAAACTCGTTGTCGTAGAGCGAGTTGAAGCAGGAAGCCGGGTATGCCCCGTGACCGAGCACGGGAACCGCGCCACCCTCCGAGACGACGCCGGTGAAGTTCTCGGTGAACACACTCCATCCGACGACGGGGAACGAGCTGCCGTGACAGTGAAGCCCGGCCTCTTCGTTCTGCGAGAAGGCCGACTGGGAGAAGGTCGGCGAGGACCGGTCGAGGTAGACGCCGTGCCTTCCGTTCCCAGCGAACGAGCACGAGTCTACGACGACGTCCGAGAGATCGCCGCAGACCATACCGTCGCCGGCGATCGAGTTCGTGAAGTCGCACCGCGTGATAGCGTGGGGCGCGCCCCGGCGGCAGTCGAGCCCGGCTCTGAAGTTCGCGTCGAAAACGCACTCGGTCAAGCTGCCGGACCCGGCGCTCAGGTAGAGTCCCGAGCTGTCCGAGAGGCTGAAGATCGTGTTGTCCGCGTCGAGCGTCACGTACTGGAGGTGCCCGCCGTACGTGTTCCCCGAGAACTCACACGAGTCGAGTGTCACGTCCGCCGAGAGTCCCTTCACGCCGACCGCCGCGTCCGAGACTCGGCAGAACGAGAGGTCGG
>JALGVU010000078.1 GCA_025774545.1 bacterium
CGGAGGCCCGTGGCGTCCTGCCACTCGAGCGAGTTGTACGGGTAGTTGTAGAAGTAGAAGATGTAGCCGCGGTAGTCGTTGATGTCGTCGTAGACCATGTCCTCGGCCCACATCGACGTGCACTCCAGGTACCAGGTCTCCTCGGTGTAGTTGTGGGAAAACTGGCACGCGTGACAGAACTCGTGCGCGACGGTGACCTTCATCGGATCGGTCGGGTCCGGATAGCCGAAGCCTGCGTAGTCGTTGTCGATCACGACGTAACTCGTGGCGTCGGTACGCGGCGTGGCCGGCACGGTGTAGGCGCCCTGGCAGTAGCCGTAGAGGCCGCTCAGGTTCTGGAGGTAGACGTCGTAGTGTCCGCTCCCGCCGCCACCGTCCGGGTCGCTGCCGTCGTTCGGCGGCTGCCGGAAGCCGAGCACGTCGGTCTCCTCGGACCAGCAGTGCTCGAGCGCCGTCGCAATCGCGTCGCGGTACGCCGTGTCCGGCCAGTTGAGGATCATGTGCTGCCCGCTCGTGTCGAAGTGGATCCGGAAGTGCGCCGTGTCGTAGGACGTGTCGCACACGGGACGCGCGCGCATGCCGCGGATCTCGCTCGCGATCTCGCTCGGCAGGATGTCCATCGCCTCATCGATCTCGCGCGCCAGCGGCGTGCCGCACTTGTCCGGATCGGCGCCCCGGTACTCCTCGGGCAGGCGGTCCGGCGCGTAGAGCGAGATGGCCTTCAAGAGCGTCATCTCGTCGAAGTCGATCCGGCGCTGCGCGTAGGCCGCGTCGATCACCGCCCGCGAGGTGTTCTCGAGGGAGCGGCCGCTCGCGCTCGCTGCCGGGGCGGCGATGAGGATCGCCGCGACGATCATGATCATTGGTATCACTCGCACTCTCATCTTCTACCTCCCATGCGGTGTCGCGGGACACAGGCGTCAAGCCGTCTCCCACCCGCTTCAGGGGTGCTGTCTCACCGGTCCTCCAGAGCCTGGCGCCAGAGAACGGATCGCTTTCTCAGTGGATTCAAGCAATCCACGTGCCAGATGGAGGGATCCCGGGGGAGGAGTCGCCGAGAGGCCCGAGGGAGGCGCTCGTGATTCTTGCCAACGCTATTATGGCTGTGTGGCGGGCGCGACGGACGCGCGCGGAGTGGGGGCAACGTGCCCGGCGGCGCCCGGTGACCGCGCCGCACGCAGCCGCTCGGGCCTCGAGCCGTTCCGGCTCCGCGGTCACCTTCGCTCTTGCCTCTGCAACGGAATTCGCGTATCATCGGAGTTTCTGGCGTCATTCGTAGGGAGTCACTGGCACTCAGAGGGGGGATCATGGGCTTTCAGGAAAGGCTCAACGAGCTTCTGGAAAAGCGCGGGCAGGTCAAGAGGAACATCTCGAGGGCGGAGTTGATCCGCGACGCGGTCGCTCGCCGCGAGGCGATCCCGAGCGCGAACGGCGCGCTCGCCACGTGGACGCCGACCGACTCGAACGGTCGGAGCCCCAAGGACACCTACATCGTGAAGGACGAGGAGACCACGAAGACGGTCGACTGGGACAGCCCGAACAACATCCCGATGGACCCTGAGACCTTCGACATGACTCTCTCGAGACGATCTCGAAGCTCGACACCGTCTACGTGACGGACCGCGTCGTCGGCGCCGACGCCGCGTATGCGCTTCCCGTTCACATGGTCTGCGATCGGGCGCTCCACTCGCTCTTCGCCGACAACATGTTCCGCCCGTGGGTCGATGCGGACATCCCGAAGAGCTGCTTCAAGGACCGTCACTTCACGCTCATCGCGCTCCCGTATCACAAGCTCGACCCGAAGCGGTACGAGGGACGCCTGAGGGTCGATCCGAGGATCGGCGGCACGTCGACGATGGCCGTGGTGGTCAACCCCTCCCGCAGTATCGGTGTGGTGTACGGCTCGGCCTACTGCGGCAGCGCGAAGAAGCTCATCTTCACGGTCATGAACTACGTCCTGCCGGCCGAGGGGATTCTGCCGATTCACTGCAGCGCGAATGAGGGCGACAAGAACGACAGCGCACTCCTCCTCGGTCTCTCCGGGACGGGGAAGACGACGCTCTCGGCCGATGCCTCGCGCGCGCTCCTGGGCGACGACGAGCACGGCTGGAGCAACGACGGGATCGCGAACTTCGAGAACGGCTGCTACGCGAAGCTGATCGATCTCGATCCCGTGAACGAGCCCGAGATCCACAAGGCGTGCTTCCACAAGGACGAGGTGGAGAAGCACGGAGCGATCATCGAGAACGCGATGATGTACCCGTGGGGGACGTTCGACCTGTTCGACGATCGTCTCACGCCGAACTCGCGGGGATCGTATCCGCTCCGCTATCTCACGAACACCAAGGAGTCATCGACGGCCGGGCATCCGAAGACGATCCTCTTCCTGACCGCCGATGCGAACGGCGTCATCCCGCCGATCTCGAAGCTCACGCACGAGCAGGCGATGTTCTGGTTCCTCATGGGCTACACGAGCAAGCTCGCTGGGACCGAGACGGGCATCACCGATCCTGTCAGCACGTTCTCGAGGTTCTTCGGCCAGCCGTTCATGCCGAGGAACCCGGACGTCTACGCGAAGATGCTGGGCGAGAAGCTGGACGAGCACGGGTCGACGGTCTACCTCGTGAACACCGGCTGGACCGGCGGGCCGCACGGCGTGGGTCACAGGATGAAGCTCCCGCTGACCAGGCGGATGGTGAACGCCGCGCTGAACGGGGAACTCGCGAACGCCGAGTACACGCAGGATCCGATCTTCAAGGTCTGGGTGCCGAAGTCGGTGCCGGGGATCGAGGACCTGTCGATCCTGAAGCCTGTGAACACCTGGAAGGACAAGGCCGCGTACGAGGAGCGGGCGAAGAAGCTCGCGTGCGACTTCGCGGAGACCTACGAGAAGCAGTACGGCAACAAGGGTATCGACGCGTCGGTCGCAGCCGAGTGCCCGGGGAGGGCGACGGCGGACGTGGACGCGTAGGTCCCTGGTCGACGACGAACGAACAGCACGGAAGGGAGGCGGGCTCAATCGGGCCCGCCTCTTTGCTGTTGATTTCACGCTCGCTAGCCGTATGATGAGTCGTCGCCATTCCCGCTCGAGATGAGACGTCCTCGCGGCGTTCCGTGGCGCGCGATCAGCAAGGAGGCGCGCGTGAGTGAGAAACGCACGAAGCTCTTCGACGAATGGGCCGAGACCTACGACGACTCGGTCACGAAGGTGAGCGGCTTCCCGTTCGAGGGCTACGACCAGGTCCTCGAGACGATCGTGCGGTTGACCGAGCCATCGGCCGGCATGACCGTTCTCGACGTGGGGATCGGCACGGGCAACCTCGCCGGGAGGCTGACTGCCGCGGGCTGCAGGGTGTGGGGCATGGACTTCTCGACCAGGATGCTCGCCAAGGCGCGCGAGAAACTCCCCGGCGTGGAGCTCATCAAGGCGGACCTCGCGGGCGACTGGCCGATCGACGTCGATCTCACCTTCGATCGCGTCGTCTCGGCGTACGTCTTCCACGAGTTCGACTGCGAGACGAAGGTCGGATACCTGAGGAGGTTCGCCGATCAGCACCTCGCGGAGCACGGCCGCCTGGTCATCGGGGACGTCTCGTTCAGGTCGGTCAAGGCGCGACGCGAGGCTCACAGACAGTGGGAGGGTGCCTGGGACGAGGACGAGCACTACTGGGCGGCCGACCGCGCGATCGAGGCGCTCGGGCGGTCCGGGCTCGTCGTCGGGTACACGCAGGTCTCGTTCTGCGGCGGTGTGTACGTGATCGAACCGGCACCGGTGGATCGGGGCTAGCTCGTGTGGCCGAGCGTCGGCCGGTGAGCGGGGACCAGATCGAAGAGAGGGGGACGGACGGGGCGGCCGCGCGGGCTCGAACTCAAGCCGGAGGTGGAAGCGTGAAGCACTGCGTTCTTCTGTGTGTGGCGGTTCTCGCGGCGGCGAGCGCGTCGGGATGGGCCGCGCAGCACGACGTCCGTCTGGACGGCACGGGCGACTTCGAGACGATCGGGGCCGCGGTCGCGGCGGCCGCGGACGGCGACACGATCTGGATCTACCCGGGCACCTACACGGGCCCCGGGAATCGGGACATCGAGTTCGGCGCGAAGAACCTCAAGCTGAGACGGCCGTACGGCGAGTGGGAGCCCGTCGTCATCGACTGCGAATACGAGGGGCGAGCGTTTCTCCTGACGAACGCGGCGATCGACACGTCGACGCACTTCAGTAACATCACGTTCACGCACGGCGACGGCGCGAGCGGGCGCGGAGACGGTGGGGCGGTTCTCTGCGTGAACACGTCCCCGAGGTTCCTCGGCTGCAGGTTCATCGACAACACGGCCGACGGCGCCGGCGCGGTGATGCTCTTCGACGGTGAGGCCGATTTCATCTACTGCCTCTTCGAGGGAAACACGGCCGGTCTCGGCGGGGCGATCGGCGAGGGGTTCGGCGCGCCGCGGTTTCGGTACTGCAGGTTCATCGGGAACGAGGCCAGTGTCGGCGGGGGCGCCGTCTACGCGATCGCCTCGGACATCAACATCCGGAACTGCACGTTCGTCCGGAACGCGAGCCCCATGGGCGGTGGTATCACGCTCACGGAGGAAGGCGACCGCAGCGTGACGCGTTGCATCGTCGCGTTCAGCACCCAGGGCGTCGGGATCGCCGGCGGCACCACCGGTGTGATCGAGCACAACGTCGTCTTCGGGAACGACGGCGGGGACGTGCTGCCGCCCTACGCGGGAGACAACCTGCTCACCGACCCTCTGTTCTGCGACCTCTACGGCGACGCCCTGAACGATTTCTGCGCGAATTCCCCCGCGCTCGCGGGGAACAACGACTGGTCGCTGAACATCGGGCACTCGAGCTCCTGGGGGTGCCCGGTCTGCGATTCGCCGGTAGACGAGTCGACCTGGGGAGCGATCAAGGCGCGACATCGGTAGGCTCGCGCTGGGCCGTCGCGCGGCCCGGGCGCCGCGGATGCGCAAGGAGGACACGTGGCTGAGGTTGAGAGGACAGAACGGGGTCCTCAGTTCATCATCGGCGAGCGCGTCACGCTCCGGCGGATCGAGCGTGGCGATCTTCCGAGGATCCGGCAGTGGCTCGACGATCCTGAGGTCCGCGGGATGATCGGCGCCACGAAGCCGATGACCGAGGAGGAGGCCGATGCCTGGTTCGATGATGTGACCGGCGATCCCGGGCGCGCCTGGTTTGTGGTCATCCGCGACGAGGACGACCGCGTGATCGGCGAGGCGGGGCTCCTCCGGCTGTTCCCCGAGTGGCGGACGACCGACATGAGCGTGATTATCGGAGAGCGGGAGGCGTGGGGGCAGGGCCACGGGACCGAGGCCGGGAACCTCCTGCTCGACTACGCGTTCGACTACCTGGGCCTCCACCGCGTGGCGATCGGCGTGGTTGGCTTTCACGAGGAGGCGCTCTGGTTCTGGAAGAAGCTCGGGTTCAAGCAGGAGGGCGTCCAGCGGGACGGCTACCTGCACGACGGGAAGTTCTACGACTTCGTGATGATGAGCATCCTGGAAGACGAGTGGCGGGCGCTCCGGACGGGCGCGGCGGCGGCGAGCGAGGGCGAGGGATCGTGACGGCTCGGCGGGGGCGACGTCATCGAGGCGGGAAGCGCCTGACGGGCGGCGGGGAGGGATCCGCGTGCGAGAGATCCGTACCGAGATCGAGATTGGCGCACCGGCGGCGACGGTGTGGAAGATCCTGACCGACTTCGAGCACTACCCGGCCTGGAACCCGTTCATCATGAGGATCGAGGGGAAGCTCGTTACGGGGGCCAAGCTCGTGGCGTGCCTAAGGCCCCCGGGCGGCCGCGGCATGACGTTCCGCCCGACGGTGACGAGGGTAGATCCCGGGCGTGAGTTCCGGTGGCTCGGGCACTTCTTGGTCTCCGGAGTCTTCGACGGCGAGCACATCTTCGAGGTCGAGCCGGTCGGCGACAGACGGACGAAGCTGGTACAGCGGGAGGAATTCAGGGGATTCCTCGCGGGCCTCATGCTCAGGATGATCGGAGACGGGACCGAGGACGGGTTCCGCGGGATGAACCGGGCGCTCAGGCGGCGCGCTGAGGAGGTGTGACGTGAGAGCACGGGCGTCGCGCGCGATCGTGTTCGGGGCGGTGGCTCTTGTCGGTGCGCTCGTTGCACTTCCGCCGATCTGCGTGGCTCAGGAGTCGGACTACTTCAACCCGCAGCTCCTCGTCGATCCCACGTGGCTCGAGCAGCATCTCGATCATCCCGATCTCAGGATCATCGACTACAGGCGGAGCGCGGGCGACTACGAGGTCGTGCACGTTCCGGGCGCCGTCCACATCGACCCCGCGGCTCTCGCGGCCGAGGTCGACGGCGTCGGAGGAATGCTCGCTCCCATCGAGCGGGTCGAGGGAGTTCTCCGAGAGGCGGGCGTGAACGACGGGTCGACGGTCGTCGTCTACGACGACTTCGGGGGATTGTGGGCGTCGCGCCTCTTCTGGGTGCTGGAGTATCTCGGGCACGACGACGCGCGACTCCTCGACGGTGGATGGAACCGCTGGCTCGACGAGGGACGCGAGATCTCTGAAGAGGCGCCCGAGGTGTCGCGCGGCGACTTCGCGGCCGTGCCTGAGCCCGACCGTCTCGCGACGAAAGAGTGGATCATCGAGAACCTCGGCGCCCCCGACGTGCGGTTCGTTGACACGCGCAGCCTCGCCGAGTACGAGGGCGACGACGTGCGCGCCGAGCGCGGCGGGTGTATCCCGGGAGCCATCAACATCGACTGGGTCCGGAACCTCGCCGACGATGAGCCGCAGATCTTTCTTCCCGCAGGCGAGCTGGAAGCGCTCTATGCGACGGCGGGGATCGAACGCGATCACGTGATCGCGACCTACTGCCAGGGCGGCGTTAGGGCGGCGCACACCTACTTCGCTCTGAGGCTCCTCGGGTACATCGACGTCCGGAACTACGACGCCTCGTGGGCGGAGTGGGGGAACGACCCCGACGTGCCGATCGCGACCGAGGTTCCGCAGGAGTGAGCGCGCGCTTCGCATACCACCCCATCGGGGCCGGCGTCCACGGGGCGACCGAGGTTCATCGGCGCCTGCTCGAGGCGTACGGCCCCGCGCTCGAGAGCATCGGCGGCAGGTCCTGGTCGCTCGACCCGTTCAGGCCGGAGCTCCCGCTCGCGTGCTTCGTCTCGACGGGCGGCGTGGAAGGCGTGATTCTCGACCTCCTCGCCGGCGACCTGGCGAGCGAGGCGCCCGGCCCGGTGCTCCTGATCGCGCATCCGGGTCACAACTCCCTTCCCGCGTCGCTCGAGGTGCTCGCCCGTCTCAGACAGGATGGAGGGCAGGGGAGGATCTTCTTCCTCGACGGGCCGGAAGACGCGGCGGGGCTCGCGGCGCTCGACGCCGCGGTGAAGGACGTGGAGGTCGCTCGGGCGCTCGGCGACGCGCGGATCGGGCTCGTGGGCGGGCCGTCCGACTGGCTCGCGGCGAGCGCTCCCGATCCGTCGGTCGTCCGGTACGCGTGGGGACCCACGGTCGTCCCGATCGAGATGGACGAGCTGACGTCGGGGCTCGAGGACGCGGGAAGGGACGAGGTCAGGGCGCTCGCGAAGGGACTCCGAGGCGAGGCCTCGAAGATCGTGGAGCCTGGAAGGGCCGACGTTGAGAAGGCCGTGCGCGTGCGCGTGGCGCTCGGGGCGATCGTGGAGCGCCACCGGCTCGACGCGGTCGCGGTCCGGTGCTTCGACCTCGTGACCGGCCCCGGGACGACCGGCTGCTTCGCTCTCTCGCATCTCACCGACGACGGGATCACCGCGGGGTGCGAGGGCGACCTCGTGAGCACCGTGGCGATGCTCTGGGCGAAACTTCTGCTCGATCGGCTGCCCTGGATGGCGAACCCCGCCCGCGTGGACGCCACGGCGAACCGGCTCTGGCTCGCGCACTGCACGGTGCCGCGCGGTCTCGTCGACTCGTACTCCGTTCGGTCGCATTTCGAATCCGGGACGGGAGTGGCGATTCAGGGAGCGCTCCCACCGGGGGAGGTGACGCTCCTCCGGGTCGGCGGGAAGCATATGGAGCTCCTGTGGGCCGCCGAGGGCCGCGTGATTCGGAGCGGTGACTCCGCGGACATGTGCCGGACGCAGGTGGCGATCGAGCTGGATCGTCCTGGGGCGGTCGCCGAGATCCTCGATAGGCCGCTCGGCAACCACCTCGTGGTCGTGCGGGGGAGATGCGAAGAGCGCCTTCGCACATGGCGGTCGTTCTTCGGCCCTGACTCGCGCGGGGCGCCTTGAGGCCCTGTCCGACGGACGTAGTGCACGCGGCCCGGCCACTGCGGCCGGGCCTTTTCGTGGTGCGTCTGGACACTGCGACGCGCCCCTGTGCCCATGAAGCCAACCTGCGAGGAATAGTCATTGACAGCGTGGCGTCACTATTGTAGCTTTGAAGTGGATTATCGAAGCAGATTCAGAGAGCCGCCGGGCGTCTTCCCAGCGGCAGCACGCCCCGACCTCGGGGCCCGACCGATTCGGCCTCCCAGCTACCCCGCAGTTCCGCAAGAACCTCTCCCGATCGGCCCCGACGCGACAGACATCTCACCCGGTGAAGGGTGCACCTGGAAGCTAGGCTCAGTCGGGCCCACCGCCGACTCGCGGCGCCACCCTCGTGCGCTTGCGTGTGAGGACGGGTCTCGGAGGGGGTGATCGATGGCCGCTCCGTGATGATCGAGGTTCCTTCGTGCGAATGCCCCCTTTGAGGAGGGTGAATCATGCGACGCTTGCTGCTTGTTTCGATTCTCGTGTTGTGCGTGGCGGCGATGGCGCACGCGCAGACCCTGCCCGACATCGCCATCGCGCTTCACGTTGACAATAACGACGGGACCGTGCCGTCGTTCTGCAACGAGTTCGTCACGTCCTGGGACTACATGTTCGTTCCGTCCTACTTCTACGTCATGATCTGTGGGCACCTCTACGCACCTCCCGCTGCTGGGTTCCAGGGGGTGGAGTACGGCCTCACGTGGCCGCTGGACTGGATGTGGTGCGGCTGGACCTCCTACGCCGACATCGCGTTCGGAGACATCGTGGCGCCAGGCGATGGAACGATCGGGGCCTGGGCGGACTGCCAGGATGAGACCCACCCCTACCTCGCCGGCATCCTCTGCCTGATGCCCATGAGCCCCGGGCGGGTGAGCGTCACCGTGCACCCGGACTCGGGGGTCGCGCAGGTCGCGGACTGTGATGCCGTGGCGAGCCTCGTGCTGCCGATCCCCATGGGGAACGGACGCGCGGGCTGGGTCGATGTCCTCATGGGGCCCGGGTGCAACCCGTGTCCCTGCTGGGGACCTCCGTGCCACCCCGAGTACTCGCCCGTCGAGTCGCAGTCCTGGGGGACGATCAAGGCGCTCTATCAGTAGAGGAGCACCGAAGAGGAGTACCGACACGACACGCTGCCGGGCCGCGGGATCTTCCGCGGCCCGGTGTTCGTGCTGGGGGCGGCCCGGGAGCCGTTCCGCCGAGGGCCAAGGCACGCGCTTGCCCCACAGTGTGACGCCCTCACGGACCGGTTCTTGCACTGAGGGGGGTGCTTCGACGCTCCGTGCCCGACGTGGGGCGGTGGCGTTCGCGCACGCACGAGCGGGAGGTGACACTTCCTTTGAACCTCAGGCTCTTCATCATTGCCGCACTCGTGGGACTCGCGGTCTCGTTCGTGGCCGCGCACGGCATCAACATCCTCGGCGCGTCCGTGAATCCCGCGATCCCGGCGGCCGCCGGTGTGATCGGCGCCGCGGTGGTCGCGGCGCGGAGGCGCACGACCCCGGCGCCGAAGCGGGGCCGCCCGCCGGCGCGAAACGACCTCGGGGCGCTTCTCAGAAACCCCCACGAGTTCTCCCGCGTCGCTGACAACCTCGCCGAGGGAATCCTGCTCGTCGATCGAGAGCACCGCATCACCTACTGGAACCGAAGCGCCGAGGAGCTGACCGGCTACAGCTGGAGCGAGATGGTCGGCACGGACTGCCGCGACGCTCTCCTGATCCACGCGGACGTCGAGGGCGCCGACACGTGCGGGCGCTCGTGCCCGCTGGTCGCGACCGATCCGCAGGAGGAGATCCGCGACGTCGAGGTCTACCTCCGTCACAAGGACGGACACCGCATCGCGATCACGGCACGAATGCTGCCGCTCACGGACGATGACGGCAGGATCAGGGGAGGCGTGGAGATCCTCTCGGATCAGCCGCCGCGGCTCCTGACGGCCCTGCGCGTACGCGAGCTGGAGCGTACGGCGCGGATGGACCCCGTCACGAGGCTCGCGAACCGCGAGCACATCGAGGAGGAGGTCGCCGCTCGGCTCGCGGAGCTCGAGCGCTACCGCCAGCCCTTCGGCATCGTTGCGTTGGACATCGATGGGCTCGAGGGGATCAACGAGCGCTACGGCCACACGGTCGGCGACGAGGTGCTGCGCGCCGTTGCCCGAACGCTGCTTCTCGGCTCACGGGCGTCGGACGTGCCGGGCCGGCTCGATGGTGATACGTTCGTCGTGATCGCGATCAACCTGGACGAGGACGGCCTGGCTCTTCTGGCTGATCGTATTCGCGCGCTTGTCGATGAGTCCGAGCTGCCGTGGGCCAAGGACCTGATCCGCATCAACGTCTCTACGGGCGCCACGATGGCGAGGCTCGGCGACACGAGGGACTCGCTCGTGAGCCGGGCCGTGAAGGCGATCGCGGAGGAGGTGGCCGAGGCCGCTCCTGTTCCCGACGGCTCGATCGAACCCACCGACTGACCCGCCTCTCTCACGTCAGATGAACGCGACGGCACCGCCCGAGCGGCGACCGGATCGGGGCGCTGCCTCGGGCCCGGGTCTTGTCGTGGGCACCGCACCTCGAGAGTATCGCTCGCCGTTGGGACCACTCGCGTAGTTGTGGTATCATCATCCCGAATCTCACCTCCATCCCCGACCTACCTCAGGAGAGCATGTCTACTGGGGCGTGCAAGTGTGCGCGGGGTCCACGTGTTCCCGCTCGGGGCGCGCGGGCCGGCACTCCGGCGCGCGCGGAAGGGAGGGCTCCCGCCGATCTTGGGATCATGAGACGTGCCTTCGGACGACCGACGACGATGAGCGCCGCGCGATGGGTCGGACGGAACGAGGACGCCCGGCTTCCCCAACACCAACTACTCAGGTCTGTGCGGGAGCACGCGGACCAACACGGAGGCGCTCTTCGCGGCGCGCATCGTCTACCAGGTGGCGCAGGGCGTCTGGTCCGCGGCGAGCAGGGGATGCGAGCAGGTCGTCGTCTCGTTTGGGTTCGGCGGTAACGGGTCGGTGGCGTGCATCATCGTCGATGAGATACTCTTCGCGGCCGGCGTCGTCTTCGATGAGCTCGCGAACTGCGACGGTGACATCGACTCCGCTGAGATCGAGGGGACGTACGAGCGCGTCGCTCACCTGCACGGCGATATCGAGATCCTCGACGGCAAGCTGGACGCGATCATCGCTGCCATCGAGGAGCTGAGACTCGTCGGCTGCGATCTCGAGCGACTGCTGCATACTCCGCAGGGTCAGCGGGAGTCCGAGATCCCGGTGTGTGCGGACCGACCCGAGTTCCCGTACGATTGGGGGGAAGATCCGGACCAGCGGTAGCGCGGTCGGTGCGCGAGCAAGAGGGCCGGGCGCCGCCCGCGGTCAAGTGATGGAGGTGAAGAGCGATGAGACGTCTGCGTTGTGCCGGTGGAACGCACGCGGTGTCGTTTCCCGCGCGCGCTGCGGTTGTTGCTGCTGTCATTCTGGCGTTCGCGGGCTTCGTTCTGGCGGAGGAGGTCACGTTCTCCTACGCGCCGCCCGATCCCGCGTCGACGGGGAGCGTCTCGCTCCGCGGGAGCTTCAACGACTGGGGCGAGACGCCGATGGAGCTCGGCGAGGATGGCACGTGGTCAGTCACGATCGACCTGATACCGGGCGAGCACGAGTACAAGTTCTACGTCGACGGTGTGTGGCCCCAGAACATGGAGGCCGCCCTCGCCGGTCTTCCCATGGATCCCGCGGCCAACGGGTACGTCGACGACGGGTACGGCGGGCAGAACGCTGTACGTGTCGTCGGAGCAGCCGCGCGCGCGGACAAGGGATCTGCCGCGCCGGCGCCCGGACACCAGACCGCGCCCGGCGAACAGAAGCGCGCGCCATCGGCCCGCTCGAGGTCCACGGCACGTCGGGGCGGGCCGTGGCCGCGCAGTCGGTGCGGATCATGTGCGACTCGGCCAGGCTCACGCTCGAGAAGGGATTCCGGTTCTACAGGGGCGAGCCGAAGGAAGAGGAGGCCGAGGGTGCGCTCGGGGTCCTCGAGCTGCACTTCTATCCTGCTCCTCCCGAGGGATTCCCGGTATTCGATGAGACCTCCCAGCCCGATCTTGCAGCCGATCCCGGGTCGGTCGTCTTCGACGCGGAGTTCATCGTGGGGCTCTGTAGCTCACTCGGCACGCGGGAGGGAGCACCGGAGGCGGAGGTGCGGGCCGAGGGGCCACCGCTCGGCTATCGCATCGACGGCGCGGAGATCGTCTTCACGTTCGATGCTCGCGGCTACTCAGAGGCGACGCGAGGCGACACCGGTGGGCGCGTGGTGCTCACGACGATCGGAATGGAGGCGGTGGCTGTGGCCGGCGAGTTCAACGACTGGTCGACGGAGGTGTGGGGGATGACAAGGATCGGGGAGCGCGTGTTCGAGCTGAGAAGACCGCTCGCCGAGTTCGAGGGCCGGAGCGAGTGGCAGTTCAAGTTCGTCGCGGAGGGGCTCTACTGGATCGAGCCTCCGCTCACCGCCCCGAATCGGGCGCTCGTGAATCACCTGCGCCAGACACACAACCTGGTGCTGCGGATGCCGTGAGCGGGGGAGCAGGAAGCCATCCCTGACCGGCCGCCCGGCGTCGGGAACGTCACGGTGCGGTGGTCACCGAGGACCGGTCGAAGGCTGAGACGGCGCCCCGGCGGTGCTCTCGCTCCGTGCGACGCGGCCGCGCGGCCGCCGCCGTGCTCCTGGGCTATCGCACGAGGTTCACCTTGCGCGTGATCGCCCGGCCCTCGACCTCGGCCCTGACGAAGTAGACGCCCGACGGCACGAGGTCGCCGCTCCCGTTCCTTCCGTCCCACTCGACCAGATGCACGCCCTCGCTTCGTGGCTCCGACAGGAACCTCCCCGGGCTCGTGGAGCGTGAGTTCGAGCGCCGTGCTCGCGGGGGACGGATTCGGGGTCGCGCGGCCGAGCCGGAACGTGGGACCCGGTTCGTCGATCGGGACGACGCCGGTCGGGCTCGGCACGATCTTGTAGACCTCGCCGTCGGTCGTTCCCGCGCGACTGACGAGATAGAGCTCGCCCGCCCCGTCCTCACCGATCGCCGAAAGGCCATCGATGCGGCCGTCGGGATTCAGGAATCCGGTGAGCTCCTCGAAGGCCGTGATCGCCGCACCGTCGTATTCGAGAGCCCAGATCTGGTCGCTGCAGTAGTCGCCGAAGATGTAGAAGCCCTCGAGGGACGGGATCGCGGCGCCGCGGTAGACGTAGCCGCCTGTGATCGAGCACTTCCCCGCTGAGTGATCGTACTCGTAGATGGGAAGGTCGAGCGTGTCCTGCCCACAGTTCGTCGGCGGGTCGAAGCAGTGGGACCCCTCCATGAGGCTCCACCCGTAGTTCTCGCCGCCTGTGCTCGCCGCCGGCTGGACGTTGATTTCCTCCCACAGGCCCTGCCCGACGTCCCCGATCCACAGGTCGCCCGTCGCGCGGTCGAAGCTCCACCGGTACGGGTTCCGAACTCCGATCGCCCAGATCTCGTCGAGCACGTTCGCGTTCCCGACGAACGGGTTCGACAGGGGAGCCGAGTAGGGAAGGGGATCGACGTCGATCCGGATGAACTTGCCGAGGAGCGTTTGGGGATCCTGCCCGAGGTCGTTCGGATCGCCCGAGCCGCCACCGTCGCCGAACCCGAAGTAGAGGTAGTCGTCGGGCCCGAACTCGATCGTGCCACCGTTGTGGTTGCCGACCGGCTGGTCGTACGTGAGCACGATGACGGCGGAGGCATGATCGGCGCGGTCGGGGTTCGTGGCCTCGACCTCGTAGCGCGCGATCACGGTGTCGCCCGAGAGGTCGCTGTAGTGCACGTAGAAGTATCGATTCGAGGCGAAGCCGGGATCGAAGGCGAGGCCGAGAAGGCCCTGCTCGCTGAAGCCCGACGGGTTCTTGACGATCGGGTCGATGTCGAGGAAGGGCGTCGGCAGGATCGCGCCGTCCTTCAGGAGCTGGATCGTGCCCTTCTGTTCCACGATGAAGAGCCGGTCGTCGCCCGGGGGCGCCGCGACGTAGACCGGGCGGTTCAGGCCTGAGGCGACGAGCTCTGAATCGAGAAAAGCGTGAGCGCTGCCCGTGGCGAGAGCGATCAAGAGGGCAACGAGGACCCAGGATGAGAGGGGTCTGCGGGTCGGCATGTGTTCTCTCCTTAAGTATGTGGCTTCGCGACGACTCGCGCGTGGGGGGGCTCGTTCAGTTCTGATGACGCCTGCGTGGGGGAGGTTCTCGGCGGCGATGTGATAAAAAGGAGGGCCGCAGTCGGCGCGCGCGGCGGAGTTCTCCAGCGAAGGCTGCGGCACTCGCGATCACACGCTAGTGCATTGACAAAGACCATCGAGCTGTCTATACTTGAACTCCATTTGGATGATACTCACTCAGGACAGAGATCCGGTGCGTTCCCGGACTGAGGGCATGGCAGCCCGAACCG
>JALGVU010000317.1 GCA_025774545.1 bacterium
TGCAAGCGGCGGGGCTCGAGCTCATGCTCGACCTCCACTACTCGGACACGTGGGCCGACCCCGGGACCCAGACGAAGCCCGCCGCGTGGGCGGGACTCGACCTCGCAACGCTCGCGGACTCGGTCTACGCGTACACGAACGCGGTCGTCGGTCGATTCGAGTCGGCCGGAGCGCTTCCCGACTACGTGCAGGTCGGGAATGAGATCGGGGGCGGGTTCCTCTGGGACGAGGGCCGCGTCGGTTGGCCGGGAAGCCCCTGGGACACGCCGCTGCAGTGGTCTCAGTTCACCCAGCTTCTCACCGCGGCCGTCGCCGGGGCGCGTGACAGTCTCTCGATCGAGGATCGCCCCGAGATCGTCGTCCACATCGCCGACGGCGGGGACAACGCGCGCTCGCGCTGGTTCTACGACAACCTGCTGGCGGCGGGCGTCGACCTCGACGTCGTCGCGTTCTCCTTCTATCCTTGGTGGCACGGGACGCTCGCCGACCTCAGCGCGAACCTCCACGACATGGCCGAGCGCTACGGGAAGGAGATCATGGTCGTCGAGTCGGCCTACCCGTGGACGCTCGACGGCCACGACACGACCGGCAACTTCGTGTGGAGTCCCGACCAGCTTCACGCAGGCTACCCGGCGACTCCCGACGGGCAGCTCCGGTTCCTACGCGACGCGCTCGCGACCGTCGAGGGCGTCCCGGGCGGGCTCGGCGCCGGCTACCTCTACTGGGAGCCCGCCTTCATCCCGGTCCAGGACGGTCCCCCGAACCCCTACGAGAACCTGACGCTCTTCGACTTCGACGGTGACTCGCTCCCTGGGCTCGGATTCGTGCTGCCGTGGGGGACGTCGGTCGAGGACGGCGAGGTCCACGGGGACCTTCCGCCCTCGTCGCACGGCGCCCCTAACCCATTCGGCACGAGGACGGAGTTGTCGTACGTCGTGCCGGCGGCCGGGGAGCACGTCGACCTCGAGATCTACGACGCGGCCGGGCGACTCGTGCGAACGCTCGTGCGAGCTCGCGAGTCGAGCGGGATGCACGCGGTCGCCTGGGACGGCACCGCGGACGACGGTCGTCCCGTCGCGGGCGGCGTCTACTTCTGGAGCCTCGCGATCGGGGCGAGACGCGAGACGGGGAAGCTCACACTGATCAGATGATCAACCGCACGTGACGCTGCGCGAACGAAAGGAGCAGCCGGAATGGCCAAGTACCGCTGCAACGTCTGCCAGACCTTCGAGTACGAGGTAGAGCGGGGCGACTCGAGGACCAACGTCAAGCCCGGGACCGACCCCAAGGACTTCTCGGACGACTGGCGCTGTCCGATCTGCGATTCGGATCGGTCGCACCTCGAGCCCGTTCAGGAGCAGGTCAAGACCGTCCGCGTCGAGGAGCGCGTCGTCGATCCGAAGAGTGGGAAGACCGACACGGTCGTCTACACGCACGTCGAGACGGTCGACGTTGAGAGCTACCTCGGGGAGTGGCGGCGCCAGACCGACCCGACCGAAACCCACATGGAGGACATCCACACGATGTCCGTGACCGGCGAGTCGATCGTCGAACCGATGCGGACACGGCAGGACGTCGTCTCGTGGGACGAGATCCTCCTCAAGGGCGCGCAGCTCGCGAAGTTCCCGCTCGACAAGGACGAACCCGTGAGCACGAGGACGGTGATCGGTCCCGAGGCCGGGAAGCCGCTCGTCATCGAGACGCCGGTCTACGTGACCCACATGTCGTTCGGCGCGCTCTCGCGCGAGGTCAAGATCGCGCTCGCGAAGGGGAGCGCGGCGGTCGAGACGGCGATGTGCTCCGGCGAGGGCGGCATCCTCGAGGAGGAACGGGGAGAGGCGTACCGGTACATCTTCGAGTACGTGCCGAACGAGTACAGCGTCACGCGGGAGAACCTGAGGCGGTCGGACGCGATCGAGATCAAGATCGGACAGTCGTCGAAGCCAGGCATGGGAGCGCACCTTCCAGCCGAGAAGGCGACGAAGGAGATCGCAGAGATCCGCGGGTTTGCCGAGGGCGACGACATCGCTAGCCCGGCGCGATTCAGGGACATCAGGGACGCCGACGGCCTCAAGAAGAAGGTCGCCTGGCTGCGCGAGGAGTCCGACGGCCGGCCGATCGGCATCAAACTCGCCGCGGGTAGCATCGAGGAGGATCTCGAGATCGCGCTTTACGCTGCGCCTGACTTTGTCACGATCGACGGTCGGCCCGGCGCGACGGGCGCGTCACCGAAGTTCATCAAGACGGCGACGTCGGTGCCGACGATCTTCGCGCTCTACCGGGCGAGGAAGTTCCTCGACGCGAAGGGCGCCAAGGACGTGTCGCTCGTCATCACCGGAGGTCTTCGCGTGTCGCCGGACTTCGCGAAGGCGCTCGCGATGGGAGCCGACGCGATTGCGATCGGGACCGCCGCCCTCATGGCGACGGCGTGCCAGCAGTATCGGCTGTGCGACACGGGGAAGTGTCCCGTCGGGGTGACGACTCAGGATCCGGAGCGGCGTGAGCGCCTGCGGGTTGACATCTCCGCGAGGAAGCTCGAGAACTACCTGAGGGTGTCGACCGACGAGCTCAGGGACTTCGCCCGGCTCACCGGGCACGGCGACGTGCACGCGCTCGGGATCGACGACCTGTGCACGACCTCATCCGAGGTCTCGGGGCACACCGAGATCCGGCACGTGTAGTGCGCGAGGGGGCGTTGCCGGGCCGGTTGCGCACAATCTACTCATGTTGGCAATGGAGGGCCTGCCGCAGACGGTGGGCCCTTCGTGTATCAATGAAGGACAGAACCGCAGGAGTTTGATGCTGGGATCCTGTTCCATGTTGCACAGTTCTCTAAATAGTGGTAAGATAGCTCGTTCTTGACACGCACTCATGCTTTGAGGAGTCCTGGCCTGTTGATGGCGAATCCGGGGGTGGAGAGGCACGCGCCGCGCACGCGGCTGCGGGGCCCCCGCGAGGCCAGAGATCCACGTGACACGAGGAGGGGCCGATGAAGCGCAACTTCGTGAGTTGGGCCGCGCTCGTGCTTCTCGTTCTCGTCCCAGCTGTGGCGCTCGGGCAGATTGTCATGCCCTACAGCGTCCTGGGATGTGGCGGCGGGAAGATGACGGGCGCGAACCACGCGATGCATGGCACCGTCGGACAGGCGGTGATTGGCGTCGTGAGCGGTCCGAACCACACGAACGAGATCGGGTTCTGGTACCGCCCCGGGTGGATCCTCACGGGCATCGAGGACGGGAGCGACCTCTATCCGACCGCGTACTGGCTTGGTCAGAACCACCCGAATCCTTTCAATCCGGTGACGACGCTGCAGTTCGG
>JALGVU010000079.1 GCA_025774545.1 bacterium
AAGCTCGAGTACTTCAACCCGGGCGGCAGCGTCAAGGACCGGATGGCGGTCCACGCCGCGGAGGAGGCTGAACGGAAGGGTCTCCTGAAGCCGGGCGGCACGATCGTGGAGAGCACGTCCGGGAACACCGGGATCGCCCTCGCGATCTTCGCGGCCGTGAAGGGCCACCGCCTCTGCGTGACGCTTCCCGACAAGACGAGCGAGGAGAAGGTCAGCCTCCTCCGCGCGCTCGGCGCCGAGGTCGTCCTCTGCCCGTCGAGCGCTCCTCCCGACTCCCCCGAGAGCTACTACGCGGTCGCCGAGAGGATTGCCCGCGAGACGCCGGACTCATTCCAGCTGAACCAGTACACGAACCAGGACAACGTCGAGGCGCACTACGCGACGACGGGCCCCGAGATCTGGAGCCAGACCGGCGGGAGGATCGACTACCTCGTCGCGGGCATCGGGACCGGCGGAACGCTCTCGGGCTCCGGCCGCTTCCTCAAGGAGCAGAAGCCCGACGTCGCCGTGATCGGCGTCGATCCTGTCGGCTCGATCTACCACGATTGGTACAGGCACAGGAAGAAGGCCGGCTCCAAGCCCTACCTGATCGAGGGCATCGGCAAGGACATCATCTGCGAGACGATGCACTTCGAGGTGCTCGACGACATGATCCAGGTGACCGACCGCGACGCCTTCACCATGGCACGGCAGCTCGCGCGGGAGGAAGGGATCTTCGTCGGTGGTTCGAGCGGCGCCGCGGCCCACGCGGCCCTCGAACTCGCCGGGCGTCTCGGCCTGGACGACGTCGTCGTCGTGATCCTGCCGGACAGCGGATACAACTACCTGAGCAGGATCTTCCAGGACGACTGGATGAGAGAGCGCGGCATCCTCGAGGAGGAGCCCTGACCCATCCCCCGCCCCACCGGGTCTTCTCCGACCACACAGCAGATCGACGTCTACACACGCCCCCGGGCAGACGACCCCGGCTCGCCGAGACCCCCCGCGAGGGGACGGCGCGTCACAGCTTGCCCCACGAGGCGAAAACCTGCCGCGCGAGCCCGGACCCATTCCCGCACCGAAGCATCAGAACGTGAAGGAGGCTGCGAAGGACGAGACGGAGCGACCGCGGGGAGGCATCGACTGCGGACCCGAGCCCAAGGGGATCGGAGGGAGGCCATGGAATACTACAAGGATGTGCTCGAGACGGTCGGCGGGACGCCGCTCGTGCGGCTCAGCCGCGTGACCGAGGGCGCCGAACCGACGCTCCTGGCGAAGCTCGAGTACTTCAATCCCGGCGGGAGCATCAAAGACCGGATGGTCATACACATGCTCGAGCAGGCAGAGAGGAAGGGGCTTCTCGAGCCCGGCGGCACGATCGTCGAGAACACGTCCGGGAACACCGGGATCGCCCTGGCAATGTATGCGGCCGTCAAGGGCTACAAGCTGAGAGTGACCATCCCCGACAAGATGAGCGACGAGAAGATCGGTCTTCTCCGGGCGCTCGGGGCCGAGGTCACGATCTGCCCCACCGCCGTCCCGCCTGATTCGCCGGAGAGCTACTACGAGACGGCGAAGAGGATCGCCGCCGAGACTCCGAACTCGTACATGCTGGATCAGTACCACAATGAGGACAACGTCCAGGCCCACTACGCCACGACGGGTCCCGAGATCTGGAAGCAGACCGACGGGAGGATCGACTACCTCGTCGCGGGCGCGGGAACGGGGGGCACGGTGTCCGGCGTTGGGAAGTTCCTCAAGGAGAACAACCCCCGCGTCCGGGTGATCGGTGTCGACCCCGTCGGCTCCGTCTACTACGACTGGTTCAAGCGCGGAGTAGAGATCGAGCCCTCGGTCTACACGGTGGAGGGGATCGGCGAGGACATGCTCTGCGAGACGATGCACTTCGACGTGCTCGACGACATGATTCAGGTGAGCGACAGCGACGCGTTCGTGATGGCGAGACGGCTCGCCAAGGAGGAGGGCATCGTCGCCGGCGGGTCGAGCGGCGCGGCCGTGCACGCGGCCGTGAAGCTCAGCGAGAAGCTGCCGGTCGACAAGATCGTTGTGGTGATCCTCCCGGACGGCGGACATAATTACCTGAGCAGGATCTTCACCGACCGGTGGATGAGAGACAATGGGTTCCTCTAGGACACGCGAGTCCATCCGAGGCGACGGACGCACCGCGGGCCGACGAGCGAGCCGGCGACAGGGGACTTCACCAGAGCGAGAGCGATGAGATTCGAAACGAAGGTCATCCATGTAGGCGAGGAGCCGGACTTCAGAGAAGGTGGCGCAGGCGACGTCGTTGTGCCCATCCACCTCTCCACGACGTTTGCCAGGCTCAGGGTCGACGAACCCACCGCCGGGTACGAGTACTCGAGAACGAGCAACCCGACACGCGACGCCCTTGAGGCACGACTGGCCGCACTCGAGAATGCGGAGTTCGCCCTGGCGTTCTCCTCCGGGATGGCGGCGGAGACCATCCTCTGCCTCTCTGTGCTCAGACCGGGCGACCACGTCGTCACGTTCGACGACCTCTACGGCGGGACGAGGAGGCTCTTCGACAGAGTCCTCCGGTCGAGCACCGGTGTCGAGTTCAGCTACGTCGACGCGCGCAGCCACGAGAACGTGAGGGCCGCACTCAGAGACAACACGAAGCTCATATGGCTTGAGACGCCGACGAATCCCATCATGAAGCTCTGCGACATCAAAGCCATCGCGGAGATCGCGAAGGAGCGGGGGATCGTCACCGCGGTCGACAACACATTCATGAGCCCGTTCTTCCAGAAGCCGCTCGATCACGGGGCCGACGTCGTGGTCCACAGCACGTCCAAGTACCTGAACGGTCACAGCGACTCGATCGGTGGGGCCATCATGGTCTCGGACGAGAAGCTGTACCGCGCGCTCAAGTTCAGCCAGAACTCGGTGGGCGCGATCCTGTCTCCCTTCGACAGCTACCTGCTCCTGAGGGGAATCAAGACGCTCGCCGTGAGGATGAGGGCTCACGAGGAGAACGCCAGGCTGATCGCGGAGCACCTCGAGTCGCATCCGAAGGTCGAGCGCGTGTTCTACCCGGGACTCCAGAGCCACCAGCAGCACGAGCTGGCCAAGAGACAAACCTCGGGGCACGGCGGCATGCTGTCGTTCGAGATACGAGGCGGGCTCCGCGAAGCGAAGTCGTTCCTCGAGCATCTGGAGCTCTTCGCGCTGGCGGAGAGCCTGGGTGGGGTCGAGTCGTTGATCGAGCACCCCGCGCTCATGACGCACGCGTCCATCCCGAGAGCGGAGAGAGAGAAGGTCGGCGTCGGCGACAACCTCATCAGGATCTCGGCCGGAATCGAGAGCGCCGAGGATCTGATCGAGGACCTGGACGCTGCCTTCGGGCACGTGGCCTGAACACTGCCCGCCCGCCACGAATCTACTGGAGCACCACGAGCTTCCTGACGCGCTCCTCCCCCGACGATCTCAGCCTCACGAAGTAGACTCCGCGGGCGACCGATGACCCAGCGTCGTCCCGCCCGTCCCATCGGACCAGGGTCCGACCGGCCGCGGCGCTTCCGCTGAAGAGCTCCGCCACACGACGGCCGGCGACGTCGAAAACGTCGAGCTCCACGAATCCCGCCGTGGGGAGCGCGAACGCGACCTGGGCGTCTCCCGTCGTGGGGTTCGGGAACGGCGCGGCGAGTTCGATCCCGCGTGCGGTTTCGACGTCCTCGCCGGACACCCCCGTGCCGGGCGTCCAGACGGTAAACGACAGCCCGCCGGTCCGTCTCAGGAAGTTGTTGTCCAGATCGTAGAAGTCCTCTGTCACCGTGGCCATTCCGATGCCTTCGCTGCCCGCCTCCATCGTGAGGCTCCGGGGCTGGATCTGCCCCGGCACCATCATGACCGACTCCGCACCCGCGGGAAGCAGCTGAGAAAACCAGTCGTCCGGCATTGCCGTCTCCAGCCTCGTCACGACCCGGCAGGGCTCGGGGAAGGGGTTCCTGGCGTAGTACCTCAGAAGCGTTCCAGTGAGGGGCTCGATCTCGGCGTGGTGCACGGCCTTGCACGCGATGTTGTTGTCGAGCTCGACCCACTCGTCGTGAGGCGGATCCTCGGCCGCGTGGCACGCGACGACGAAGTTGTAGTAGTCCTGTCCGAAGCTGTTCCCCGTCGGAGGCACGAAGAGCACCGGGTCGGTCAGCACGGTCTCGCCCGGATGGATGATCGGGACCACCGTCGTTCCGAACGGCATCATGAACGGGTCGGGCGCGAGCTCCTCCAGGCACGGATCGCCGAAGTAGAAGTCGACGAAGACGTCGGTGACCGGGAGAACACCGCGGTTCTCAAGCTCGACGACGAAGTCGTTCGGGACGCCCGGCGCGAAATCGTGCGGAAAGACCCAGACGTGCGCTCCGTCCCACCACCGCCCTCTCGGGATGTTGCAGATGGAGACGTCACCCACCTCGGGGAACGGCACGTCGACGGTCGTGCGGGGGCTCAGGCTCCCGATGTCGTCCGTGTAGCCGCCAGGGAACGAATGCGCGGAGGCGTTCACCCTTCCCCACGTTTCTGCCACAGCGACCGTCTCGTTCCCGAAGCCCACGGTGACGCACTGCCACGGCCGCTGCTGCCACTGGCCGCTCGACGTGACCTGATTGAAGTTGAGGGTGCGGGGCTGACGCTGCGCAAGCGCCGCGTTCAGTTCGTCGGAGGAGATCGCGTAGAAGCCCAGCTTGCCCTGCGTCTGAACGCTCGCACCGGTGCCGGGCGTCGGGAGGGGATCGGTGTACGTAGCCGTCGCGGTCGTCTGGAACCCGTTGGGGCTGAACGAGCCGAGTGGCGGAAGGCCGACGCTCGTCGACCACGGCGCCACGAGCAGGAACTCCTTGCTCGTCCACCAGGAGTTCCAGAAGGTGCTCTGATTGATCGCGAGGGCCGGCCCCAATGTGGGGTCGTGGATCAGGAACGTGTTCGCCGGGTTGTGGTAGCCACGGACGACGATCGAGTGTCCGGACGCCGTGTTCTCGACGCTGTCGTACCCGGTGAAGTCGGTGTCCGGATCCTCCGGGTCGAGGCCCGGCATGCTGTCCGAGCAGGCGGCGGCGTTCACGTTCACGATGATCGGATACCCGAGCGCGAGGACCTGCTTGAACTGCGCCATCGTCCAGCCGTTCGCGGTCCAGTCGCCCTCGATGCCGATCATCCCGTACTTGCTCCTCGGGCCCGGCAGGGCAATCGCGAGCGGCCACGTGTAGCCGGTCCGGTTCTGATTGACGTACGCGGGAGGGGCGCTCGGCCACGCCGGCGTCGTGGGCGAGAAGTGGACCGCCCTCCGTGCGTCTGTGAGATACGTCCCGCTGTAGGTGCCACCGCCCATCGGGTCGTTCGTGTTCGCAACCGCAGCGAACTCCTGCTGCGGGAGCGGCGGGTTGGCGTGTGGAATGGCACCGCCCGCCCAGTGGTTGAAGAGCATGTCGAGGCACGCGCACGTACAGAACCCGTTCGGGATCGGCGCGTTCCCCGGTTCCGCCCAGACCCAATTGGGCTTCAGGGGATCGTTCGGCGGGAGCTGGGAGTGGTACGGCACAGGCAGTCTCACGACCTGCTGGGCGTCCGACGGTGTGGGCAGAAGCAGTACGGCGAGAAGAAGAGACGTCGCGAACCACGTGACGACGCCCGCTCGGCTTCTGTCAACGACAGACATGGCGACCTCCTTCCGAGAACGTTCACGTGGGAACGTCGGCGGCGGCCGGCCTCGTGTGTCGTAGGGAGCAGGATCAGAGGCGGATGGGTCTCTCGGCGAGACCGGTCGGATGCTCCGGTTCCGCAGGCGGTCGGGGAGGTCCGGGGCACGTCCCGGAGAGAACCGGGAACGGCGTCTGCATAGTGATTGTAGCTCACTTCCGCCGGGAAGGCAACAGCATTCGGGGGTGACCAGGCATCCTGATACGATCCCGAGGTCGCCCACCTTCCGACCGGGTGTCGCCCGGCCGGCGCCCCCTGAGGAGAGAGGCCGGCGAGGCCCGCACTGGGTAGAGGATGTGTCTACAAAGGCGGGCCCGTCGGCACTCCTCGCCGCCCTCTCGGAGAACCCCCATGTCCTTTGGAGAGGATCCCAAAACAGCAAGGAACCGACGGGCCCGTCTGTCCTGGCGCGAAGATGAGCTCGGGGGGTGAGCTCGTCGAGATTAGTATGGAGCCCCGCTGGCACTCGCGGCCCCATTGGACCTGCAGGTGAAACCTCGCGAAGGACATGAGGGGACTATCTATCTGATCACTTCGGGACAAAGGGACCCGCTGCGGTCTCAGCGAGATCCCCCCGGTCCTATCACCCCCTTTCCGCGCAAGCAGTTTTCTGACGGTTCCCGCGTCAGCCGCAACCCGACCCGCGCTCCTACCCGCGGGCCGCGTTGTCCGTAAGGAGCGCAGCGCTCGTTCACGGTGGCCCAGCCCGCCACATGTGGTGAACATTCTGTCAAAGCGCTGCACCTCCCATTACCGCATGGACCGTGCCAGTTCCGGCCGCGGGACGCGGGAAACGCGCATCGACGGATCTCTCTAATCACTTCCCAGGAAAGGAGTTACGGGAACTCGGGCTCGGCGACGATTCCCGGCTATCGAGTCATTCGGAAGCGTTCACGACAGCCTGAAAGGTATGCGAAGGTGGCGTCAGGCTAACTCGTGATGTGAATGGAGGTTACGCGAACGTCGAGATACCGACAGGGGGTCGCAGTCACGACGTTTGCGGCGCGGGCTTCGGAGCCTGCGCGCACGAAGGAGCCGGGCCATCGGAGCCGCCCGGCTTGAGCACGTCTCGACTGTGGAGTGAAGGGGTGCGATCGGCGGAGAGAGAGCGTCGGCGTCGCCCCGGCGAGGCCGGGACCGGCGCTAGTCCATGCCGTACTTCCTGAGTTTCGTGTAGAGCCCGGTGCGCGACAGCCCGAGCACCTTGGCCGCCTTCCGCTTGCTGTCGTCGCACCGCTCGAGGGCCTCCGCGATGCGGCTTCGCTCGAGAGCCTCCACTTCATCCTTGAGCGTCGCGAAGTGCGGACCGCCGTTCCCGTTGGACCGCCGGATCGCCTCGCGTTTCGCCGCAAGCTCGGGCCTGAGCGAGTCGATCCCGATGAGCGCGCCGTCCTCGCAGAGAGCCACGCCCCGCCGGATCTCGTTCTCGAGCTCCCGCACGTTGTTCCCGCGCCAATCGTGCCGCATGAAGAGCTCGCGCACATCGTCCGTGAAGCCGCGGACGCGCTTCCCCTCGAGGCGCGCGTACAGCTTCAGGAAGTGCTCCATGAGGACCGGAACGTCCTGGGCCCGGTCGCGAAGAGGAGGAACGCGGACGACGAACGCGCTCAGCCTATAGAAGAGATCCCGCCGGAAGCGCCCGGCGCCGGTCTCCTCCCTGAGATCCCGGTTGCTCGCGGAGATGACCCGCGCGTTGCTCGTTCGGATGACGCTCTCACCGACACGCCGGTACTCCCCGCTCTGAAGGAACCGCAGGAGCTTCACCTGAAGCTCGGGGCTCATCTCCCCGATCTCGTCGAGGAAGAGCGTGCCGCCCGCGGCCGCCGCGATGAGACCCTCGCGGTCCCGATCGGCGTCCGTGAACGCACCCTTGACGTGTCCGAAGAGCTCGCTCTCCTGAAGGTGCGGGGCGATGGCTCCGGAGTTCAGGGCGACGAGGCGACCCGTCCTGCTTCGCCCACCCTCGTGGATCGTCCGCGCGAGAACCTCCTTGCCCGCCCCCGACTCACCGAGGATGAGGATAGGAATGCTGCTGTCGCGCAGGCGCGAGAGGCTATCGAGGATCTCGAGCATGCGCGCGTCGCTCGTGATGAACCTGGTGCTGCTCGCCGCGGGTCGGGCCTCATCCTGGCCGTCCGCGCTGACGACACCCGCCGCGATCTCGGAGTGAATCGTTCCGAGCATCCTTGCTGCTGCCGCCATGAACTCGACGTCGTCGGGACGGAACGCGGCCGCGTGCGCGCCCTTCAGCCGGTCGGCGTAGAGCACGTAGTCCACGCCCGACGACTCGGGCGGCCCCACTGGGATCACGGCGACGGTCTCGACGCACGATGGGACGAGTCCGCCCAGGGCGCCCGCCCCCGTCACGAGCGGCCTGATCGGCGACGGCCCGCTCGCCACGAATCGGACGAGTCGCCTCACCTCGGCGAGCCGTCTTCCCGTGCGGTCGACGGTCGTCGTCACGAGCGGCGTCGCGCCGTCCTCGAGCGCGAAGAGCGCGAGGCGATCGACGCCGACGGCCTCCGCCACGTCGGAGGCGAAGCGGTGAAGAACCGCGACGTCGGGTTCGGTGGTCTGTATGTACCGATAGCCGTCGGCGATCACCGAGTAGGTGCTCGGCGGCGCGTCGCCGACAGCGGCGAGCTCCTCATCGAGCTCGACGGCGAGCCCCTCGAGCTCGGACAGTCCCTCGTCGTCTCCGACGCGCTCGAGCAGGGGACGTGCCCTGCCGATCCACGTGCGCGTCCTCGCCGCGCGGCCTGCCTTGTGGAGGAGCTTGGCCCGCTCGAGCCGGCATCTGCCGGCCCAGTAGTCGGCGCCGATCCGCACGAAGTGGGACTCCGCGATGGAGAGTCGCGCCTCGATCCGCTCGAGGAAGAGCTCGTCGACCGCAGACGAATCACGCAGCCCGACGGCGTGGTCGAGCGCGGTCCTCGCCAGCTCGAACGACTCACCGGTCCGGCGAAGGATGTCCTCCGCCTCCCTCAGGAGACTCTCGCCGGCCGCACGTTTCCCGCGGGCGAACGCGATCCGCATGAGGACCCTCAGGGTCGCGCCCTCCTCGATGCGGTCGCCGATCCGCTGCGTGAGCCCGAGCGCGTCCTCGCAGTCCTTCTCCGCTTCCTCTCGACGCCCCAGGGCCAGAAGCACCTCGGCCCTGCGCCTCAGGACCTCCCCGATCACGTCGCTGCTCGCGGAGAGCCGGTGGGCGACCGCGAGCGCCTCGTCGAGCACGGCGAGCGCCTCGTCGTAGTTGCCACGATCGGCCTCGAGGTCGCCCAGGAACTCGAGCGCCAGTGCCTCGGAACGACGGTATCCGGCGTCCCGGCTCGTGCGCAGGACCCGCTCGAAGTGCTCACGGGCCTTGCCCCAATCGCGGCGAACGCGGTGGACGTTGCCGAGCGCGGACTCGACGGCGACGACGTCTCGAACGGCGCCGAGCCTCGAGTAGATCTCCCAGGCGCGCGAGAGGTGGCGCTCAGCGTCGTCCCAGCGCGACAGGCGATAGAGCGCGACGCCGAGGTTGTTGAGCCGCCGTGCGATCGCTGCGGGGCGGCCGATCTTCTCGTCGATCTCGAGCGCCCGCTCGAAGTACTCGACCGCGGCGGGGAGATCGCCCGACCGCTTGGCCAGAATACCGAGGTTGTTGTACGCGCCGGCCATGCCGGCCTCGTTCCCGAGCCGCTTGTTGCAGACGAGACAGTCGACGAAGCAATCCCTGGCCGCCGTCACGTCTCCGAGCTCCGCGTGCGCGGTACCCAGCGCCTTGCTCGCCTCGGCGAGCAGAGGCGTGTCGGTCCCGTGCCTCAGGACCCCGTAGGCCTTCTCCGCAGCCTCGAGGGCCTCGTGGAACTGCCCGGCCTTCGTCTCGGTCTTCGCGAGGACGACCTGAGCCTCCGCCCATCCCTCGGTCTCCCGGCCCCGAGTGCCCAGGTCGTCGATCCTCTTCACGTATCCGCGCGCGGCGTCGTGATCGCCGAGGCCCAGATGGCACCGGGCGATGCTGGCGTAGAGCCCGGCGACCTCCTCGACGGTCAGCGCCGTGAGGGGACCCGCTCGCTCGGCCTGCGTGAAGTAGCCTATCGCGTCGGTGAAGCTGTCCGACTGAAGGTAGGTGTGACCCATGTGGATCGAGGCAAGGGCATCCTCGCGGGGATTGCGAGGCCCCCTCGCTTCGCGACGCGCACCGGGCGCACCGCGCTCTGGCTCGATGTTGGGTCGTTTGGCTGCCACTCGTTCCCCCTGCGCCGAACCCGGGAATCGAACTCGTGCTAGCGCGCGACGAAGATGAGGATCCAGCTCCTCAGAGACATCCTGAGCTGGACACGGAAGACGACCTTCAGCCGCTCAAGGTCCGTCTGACGCAGATCGGAACCTGCGGTCCTTCCCCTCCCACCGTTCCCCTCGAACACCTCCGCGGTCTCCGGTGCACGCGGACCCACGGGGCGGTCCCAGTTATCGTCGTCGCCGGTGATGGTGCCGTCCGGCACGGGTGGATCGTCGGGGTCATCACCGTGCGGGCCGTGGTTCGGGACGCACGGGTGCTCCTCCACACGAGGAACGTTGGAACGGGACAGTGCCAAGCCGTTCAATAGAAAGAGGCTCAGCACCGCGACCACAAGCAGGGTGAATCCACACCTCGTGCTCATGACCTTCCTCCTTCGGGGGCATAGTCGTATGAATTCCGGTTCGTAAAGAAGCAGGGGGTCGTCGTCGGGGTAGGAGCGTGCCAGCTCGGTGTTCCAACGACGGGGCTTCATGATGTCGGAGGCTTCGCTGCAGAGTCCACCGACAGGATACTACGAAACGGCTGGAAAGTCAATGCTGGATCGTTGGCTGAACAGGGGAATCCAGGGGAACGCGTGTGCCGTAGGGCAGGGCCGATCGGGCACGTCGAGCGCGGTCAGGAGGTGGGGCAGACGGGGGCCGGAGCGAACGGTCGGTCGGGACCCGGTCAGCTGGCGGGGGCCACGCGGTCGATGGCCGCACGAAGCCCGGTCAGCAGGCGGAGCGATCAGCCCGCCTAGCTCCTTCTCGACGCCTCCGCCTCAACCGGGCCACGATGCGCCAGAGAACGAGCAGCATCACGGCCACGAGCACGACGGCGGCGGCGGGGAGGACGATCGCGAGGATGCCGGTGACCGTCGATCCTACCGCCTCCCCCGTCGACACGACCGGGTTCGCGATGCCTCCGGTGCTCGCGGTCGAGACGCCCCGGACCGCGACCGTGGCCGACTGGATCGCAGCGGCGGTAACGATCGTGCCCGCCACGACCGCGGCCGGCGTTGCGGCCGCGTCGAGGACGTTGTCGAGCCAGGGTATGTAGTAGGCCGCGATCTCGACGACCGTCGCGATCGCGAAGGCGATGAGCGCTGGGGTCGTTCCGATCCACTCGAACCCGGACGAGAGCGACAGATGCCCGCTCGTCGCGGCGATGCTCAGGATGAGGAACGGCACGAAGACGCGGAAGCCGCACGCGGCCGCCAGGCCGATGCCGATGAGGACGGTGACGAGAACCTCGGGGGTTTCCATTTCGGATCACCTCGGACGAAGGAACGGGCGCGGGGTCGGACTCAGTCACGGCGACCCATCGCGCGCCTCGCGCAACCACACAGGAATGATCCTACCATTCCGGGGCGCGACGGACCACTCCTGTCTTCGAGAGGTTCGCGACACCGCAACCCCGGCGCCGCGCCGTCCCGGTCACACCGAATCGAGGGGCGATCTCTCGATCGCCCCTCGTAGGCGCGAGCTGATGGCTCCGGAGTTCTATCTCAACACGAACATCTTGCCCGACCGTTCGAATTCGCCTGCGTTGAGACGGTAGAAGTACGTACCGGACGAGACCGGTTGGCCGGCGGCGTTGCGCCCGTCCCAGACGATCGCGTGGTTCCCCGCAGGGAGCTGCCGGTCCTCGAGCGTGGCGACCCTCCGACCCACGACGTCGTAGATCGTGAGCTCGACGTGGCCGGGGACGGGGAGGCCGAACTGGATGGTGGTCTCGTGGCTGAAGGGGTTGGGATAGCTCGACGACAGGTAGTAGTCGTGTGGGATCTCGTCGTCAGACTCCGGAACGGCATCGTCGTCACCGATCTCGAGCACGCCGCAGTCCTGGGGACTCGCGCCCGACACGACGACCGTGTCCGCACCGGACCCGGCGGAACCACCCTCCAACGTGAGGAGGAAGGTGTCCCCGAGCGCGTACTCCAACACATCACCTGAGGCGCTCGCCTTGAGATTCCCGAGGTTCAGAACCCACATGCCGTCCGAGTCGGTCAGCCGAACAAGGGGATGCGAGCCCGCCCCATCGTGGTGCAGGACGCCTGTGACCGATACACCGAAGATCGGCAGACCAGTCCCGGCTTCCGTCACCTGGCCATACAGGACGTAGGGAATACCAGTGCCGACCGACGTAGTCGTGAACGTGTAGTAATCGCCGTTGTTGTTCTCTGTGACGCCGCCTGACACAACCTCGTAGTAGTACGGCGTCGAGGGAGACAAACCACCGAGCACGGCCATGTGCACGTCTCGTTCGGGTCCGATCTCGCTCGTCGACGAGCCAAGCGCCGTCGTCGTTCCGTAGTTGACGTGCCCGTCAGCCGGCTCATCTGAGACCCACGTAATCGCGGCCGACGCGCTGGTCTGGCTTCCAGCGGCGACCCCTTCGATGACCGTCACTCGAGCCTTGGCGCCGATGGCCGGAGGCTCCCCCGAGGTTCGCCGTTCCCCCTCCGCGAGCGAACGGGTCTCCTCATCGCGTCCGGTGGCCGCCCGTGGATTCAGGCCGCTGGCGCTGAGTACGACGCCGGGGATTGGTCGATCGATCAGCACGAGCGCACCCGTGTTTGCAGCGGCGATGCGAGCGGGAGGCGTACTGCCACCGGTCACTTCCGCAATCACAGCCGCTCGTGCGGCAAGAGCCGCAGGGTTCACCGGCAGTGTGCGGTGGGCGCTGTTGTTCTCCTCGTCGTACTCCTCGATCTCATCATAATGATCGGCGATGCCATAGATCTCGTAGGATCCCGAGTTGTCGAAGGTGACCTCGCCCCCGTAGTACCCACTCGCCTCGCCGGGTGGGATGTCCGGGACATACCCGCTCATGATTGGGGACCCACCCTGGTCCGGATCGCCAACGTAGATATCGAGCCGTGGGGCGATCGCCGTCTCGTCACCGATGTTGCTGATGTTGATGGCGATGACGACCGGACTTCCGGCTGTCGCGGGGTACGGATCGAAGTAGATGTCGCTCGGCGTGACCAGGAGATCGGGAAGAGAGACAAACGTGTCACACGACGTGGACATCCAGTCGCTCGGAGCCGTGACCTTCACGAAGTAACCTCGGCCGGGTACGACCGGGAAGTTCTCCCCCGTGAACTGATCCTCGCCGACCCGCTCGGCCGTCTCCCACGCCTGGAGCTCGGCGTCCCATGAGTCTGCTCTCAGACAGCTATCGATCTCAGCGATCATCGAGTACGCGGTGTAACAGGCGTCCTCGTTCGGGACCGAGACCAGATCGAGACCAGAACTGAGGTCTGTGGCTATGTGATCGGTGAAGCGCGCTCCGACGAAGTCGACGTAGTAGTCATTCAGAACGCGGGCGAAGAAGCCGTCACGGGCGGCGAGGGAGAAATCGTCACCGGCTACCGCACCCTCGCCAGTGTGCGCCGCACTGAGCCAACGCTGCTGTGCGCGGTCCCAGCCGTCGATCTCGACGCAGTTGGGGATCTTCGGCATCATCGTGAACGACGTCGTCGAGTCGGACGGTTGGACAGGGAGCCCCAGGAGATTGAGGCCCGCTTCCACCAGCACCGTGCGCATGACGGGCCCGACCCACAGGTCGCCGTGCCCCCAGTTGTTCTCCTCGTCGATCTCCCGAATCAACTCCTCGACGTCCGCGCAGGCCAGGATCGGGAAGCGACCGGGCGAGTTGAAGTAGTTACCCATGTTGAGATTGAGTGTGAAGGCGGATTGGGGGCCGATCACCGGGATGTTGTAGGGCGGGTTCAGGAGTGGAATGCCACCTTCATCCGGTAGGCCGTCCCAGACCTGCAGCGACACGTTGGTCGCTGGCGTCTCTCCGACGTTCCGAACCGTCGTCTGAATGACGAGCGACTCCAGTGTGTCCGGTTCAGGCGGAACGAAGACGATGCCCCCCGCGCCGATCAGGAGATCGGCTGGGAAGAGCACGTGGACATCCCGCGTACCGATGTTGTTGGACTCCTCCGGCTCCAGAATCTCGTTCAGAGGATCGGAGACCACGTGAATCGAGTGGTCTCCGGCCAGTCCGAGCGTGCTCCAATCGACGACCGCGGTGCTCTCGCCATCGGCGGGAATCACCGCAAAGACGACATCGTCGCCGATCTGCACGCTGCCGAGCGCGGGGTCACCATCGTAGACTCGGACCAAGACGTCATCCGCGGCCACGAGGCCGCGATTGTGTATCGTTGCGTGAATCGCCACGACCTCTGAATCGGACGGGGCTGGGTTGGAGAGAACGATGTCAGATGTGCCAAGCGCAAGGTCAGGCGCGACGTGACTCAGGCCGAGGACCGCCACGGCCGTGGCGTAGGCGTCGCTGCTCCAGCTGCCGTCAGGCAGCTGCCTCGTCCAAAGGTAATCGACGGCGTTGGTGATCTCCTGTACTGCCGGCCCTCCCCTCGTCATGGCGGCGACAGCGAATCCCGTCTCGTACGGATTGCTGGTCCCTTCGCTACCGAAACCGCCGTCAGGGTTCGCGTTCGTCCGCAACCAGGCGACGCCCGCCTCGATCTCCGTAGCGACATCGAAATCGTCTGCGAAGAGCACAAGCGCGAAGATGGCTCGAGCCGTGATGAACGTATTGCTCGAGCCGCCTGCGCCGAAGGGCCAGCCGCCGTCTGGATTCTGAGTGAGCGCGAGTGCGTTCACCCCCATCGACAGCGCCGCCGCATCCGCGTACGAGACCCTGCTGAGCGCGGTGAGTGCCAGGGCGGTGTCGAGAGCGTTGCTCTCGTGGCCATCACGGTACCCCCACCCACCGTCCGGACTCTGCATCGCGGCGAGACGCGCAATCCTCGCCGTCGCCGCGGTACGTCCTGCCAGCACCTCAGACGTCAACAGGCGCGCACGATAGTCCGTCGAGTTGGCCGGCAGGGCCCGCGCCGTGTCCAGCGCGCCGTTGACGGCAGCCGAGTCCGCCGCGAGTGCACTGAGGACATCCACAACCACCGTCGCATCACGGAGCGGCGTCCCTCCATCGACGCCCCACAGGCCGGACGGATCCTGGTCATCGAGGAGCCAGTCGACGGCATCCGCAATCGTCGAATCCTCGGCCACCGCGACGTGGGGAGCGAACCAGGTCCATCCCAGCGCCAGTGCGGCTGCCAACAGGCTGAGGATCCGTGTCCTCTGCGTGATAGGCTTCATGCGCTACTCCCTCGGTTGGATTCTGGCCTCGAGAACACTGAGGGTCCTGGCCACTGGTCCGAAGTCATCACCCTTCATGGCATCGATGACCCCGCGCACGCGTTCCACATCGCTCTCATCCATCATCGGAATCCGGTCTTGGAGGAATCGCAGCAGTGCCGTCCTTCCGTAACCGGACATCTCGGACGTTCTCTCTGAGTCCGTGAGTTCATCCAGGATCATGCGATCAGCCGTGGCGCCGTACGTTCTCAGAAGGGCCACTAGATCGTATTCCGCAGTCGCCAGCACGGCTGCTCGTCCCAGCTGTTCGATCGCACCGTCGATGGCATCGCTGTCATCGAGGACGCCTCGCGTCAGAAGCTCTTCCTGGTAACCGGAGAGCTCCAGACCGTCCACATCGGGCACATCCTTGAGGCCCGAGCGAAGGGCTCTTGTCTCGGTGACCACAAGCACCGAGGTCACCATGCCGCGAACGTACTCAAGCGACTTCGTTTCGCTCTCGACGTCCCGGAGATCATCTCCTACCAGGCTGCCGGCGAGACTCTGTCGGAGCGCCGTCTCCATGTTGTCCTCGGACATCAAGCCCTCTGACACGGCGCCAGCAAACGCCCTGCAGGCTCCCCAACTCCCATCCGAAGCAATGCGCTCAACGGCGGGCGATGCGTCGCTCAGGCGGTGCACCGCAACCACACTGATGGCCTCGAGCAGGATCGGGCCCCGCGGGGATTCCAGTGCTCCCAGCACGTCGCTCAAGCTCTGCTCGGACAGATCGTCGCGCCACAACAGGTCCGAGAGCCCCAAGAGCTGGTACTGCTCTCGATCCGTCAAGATCTCCACGTCTCCCGCCAACTGAGCCGGCATCACGCACACGAGCGCGACTGCAACCAAGTCCCTGAGGTGCATCGTCTTCCCTCCATGCTTGTTGATCACTCGCGAAACCCGTCCTAGTTCTTGTTGGTTCCGGGACTCGCCCAGTCCTGGGACGTGTTCGCTCCCTCGACGCCGGCCTGCTCAACGGGACCGCCAGCGTAGACCTCTCGATCCCGCCAGGCGTCTCCGACCAATGTGCCGCGCGCGCTGTACATGTCGTCCGGATCCGTCGAGCTTGTGCCAGTCTCGAATCCGTTCGCCAGACGATCGCTGTCCCGGTCATCTGGAGGTCCCGTGTTGATCTGATTGTTCGCGTGCTGCCGCTCGTGAGCGAGCACGCCGAGGAAGTGAGGGTAGTACTTATTCGTTCCAGACGCTCCTGTTGCAGTGAGCTGACCGCCGTTGATCTGTGTCGTGATGAACTCCCCACCCGGAGTATAGACGTAGTCCGCGAAGAGAATGGTGGCGTCTCCGCCACCTGACGTGGCTTTCGCCCGCGCTAGGGACGCATCATAGCCGTACGTCCCGCCGCCGGCGTTCTGCTTGTAGTAGTGGAACCAGTTTGGATGGTCGGAGTCACCGCCGGGGTGGTTCTTCGTCACACCGTCATAGAAGACCTCTATGTTCGTCGTCTGTGTAGCATCCACGCTCGCTCCGTCGGCGAGAACCTCCATCGTCACCTGCTTCCCCCCGAAGTCGGTGTTGTTGGCGGGAAGCCCCGTGAAGGTCGCCGTGCAGCTCAATCCCTCTCCTTTTTGCGCGTCGCCGGGCCAGGCTGAACCCCAGCTGAGTACTGAGGCCCCTACGGTTGCGACGGACCATCTGAGCTTGTCGGCCTCAAGCAGTGCGCGGACAGCACCGGTGTCGGGATTGGGAGTAGCCACGCAGTCAACCGTGAGGACCCCCGTCGCGGCCGAGCTGAAGGCCCTCTCATTCGTTGCGTTCGGACTTGCCGCCGGGTCTCCGTTGGGTGTCGTCAGCGCGACACTGAACACTGTAGCGTCTTTCTGTTTGCAGACGGAGGAGTTAAGCACAGCCTGGATGGAAGTCTGTCCCTCGGACACACCACTGACCGTCAATGCCGGAGGGGATCCCGACACGGTCGCCACCGCCGGATTGGCGCTCTGGTACGTGACAGACCCGGACGCGCTACTCGGCAGCACGTTCACGTTCATCGTACCGCTCTTCCCTCGGTAGACGAGGAAGTCATCTGACGAGAACTCGATCTTGACGATCGAGACGCGCTTCTCCCGCACCACACACCCGCATGCGCCAGCGTTCGATCCGACTGTGAAAACAT
This sequence comes from bacterium, assembly GCA_025774545.1. Taxonomy (GTDB): domain Bacteria; phylum Joyebacterota; class Joyebacteria; order Joyebacterales; family Joyebacteraceae; genus JALGVU01. The sequence goes on from JALGVU010000079.1 coordinate 17,288, forward strand.
ACTCACCCGGGCCGAAGGCCGGATCCTCTGCAAGCTGCCTGATCGTGTACGAGTCGACGATGAAGTCCTGCGGTGCAACGGTCTGAAGCGAGCTGCACTCCTGGTCGAAGTACTCGATAGAAGCTACGGAGAAGGTCCAGTACTCATCGAGACTGCCACAGTAGACGTCTCCCGATGCAGAAGGTGTGCTCACCGTGATGTTGTCGGACGGCTTGATGCAGAACAGATCCGGATACGTGATCGGCCACTCCTCCACCGTCGCCCCACCACCGTACCTCGACGGGCTGTGTCCGCCTGAGATGATGTACCCGGCCGCCCACGAGTCGGGATCGAAGTCGATCCATCCAGTGCCGGTCCATTCGTAGTACGTGATCTGGCTCTCCGGGATGATGACGTGGTGGCCTGCGGCGAGGGCTGAGTTGATCGCCGCGATGACATACGACGGTTGGTCGATTCCGGGGCAGTCGGCCCCGATGCTGCTGTCGATCCAGCAGACCGGAATGCCCATGTCGGTCGCAAGCGCCAAGATCTTGATCGTCGAGACGGCCTCGATGCCATGCCGCGTCTCCCAGAGACGGTTTTCCTCAACGGAGCCCTCGACGCCGGCCATGCACATATACTCGGTCTCGTTGCCCGAGCCATCGACCGAGAAAGGACCGATGACCTTACGGTCGGCATCGACGATCATGCCCGTCCATTCGAACACGACGGGGAGCCCTCCGCTCCAGAGCACGATCACAGTGTTTTCGACGATGGCTTCTGAGACATCGTTCATCACGACCATATGCATGAGATCTGCGAGTTCGTCTCCTGCAACATCAACGTTGTTGAGATACGTCAGGGCCGTCTGGTGCAACTCCTGCCCCAAGTGCCCCTCGTTACAGGGTGTCTCGGGCAACCCGAAGTCCGACGGGTAAGCGTCCTCCGTGTCGATTCCTATGGCCGTGTAGTTGCCGGCCAGAATGTAGTTGGTGACGAGCGGGATCTCATTGAAATCACCCTCAGGAGTCGTGAAGTGCATGTCGAAGTAGGTCGAGAACCCCATCGTCACCTGGCCTGTGCCGACGGCCACCTCGCAGCCGTCTATCCTCAGCACCGGCTTGAGATCGACAAGGTAAGGTGTCTCGACATGGAAGATCCCGCCGGCGTCATCGATGATCTGCTGATCAGCGGGCGTTGCGCCCACGTGGGAGATCGTCACCTGCTTGGACGCGATCTCCGGGATCGACGTCGAGTAGTCGAGATCCGTCCCTTCCCCGTGCACATGGAAGCGGATCTTGTAGCGCCTGGCGTCGGGTATCTCCGGGAAGTTCCCGTAGTAGTCGAGCAGCTCGTAGGGCAGCGTCCCAGGCAAGATGCCATCCGAGATCTCAATCAGGTCACGTATCGTGACAAGATCTTCATAGGGAAGCCCCGACTCGTCGAGCAACATCTGCCGGAATCTATCGAGAGGAGTCTCGGTGCGCACGTCCGAGATGTAGTCCGCCAGGAACTCCTCGCAGTCAAACCCGATCTGTGCCGGATAGTTCACCCCGTAGTCATAGGAGTAGTGCTTGTACGTCGGATCCATCGGCACCCACATGTATCCGACGCTGTCGTTCAGCGCCCCCCGGTAGTTGATGAAGGGAATCCAAGCGTCCACCCACACGCGGGAGCAGCTCAGCGCGACCGTGTCCCCTTGGGAGGTCCAGAAGGTCAGGGGGGTGTGCCCCGCCGTCGCCAGGAGAATCCCCGCGTTGTACTTGTTCCGGACGCCGACCCAGTTCGTGACGTCGTCGATCGACATCCTGACCTCGCCCTGCGCGTAGCGCGCTGGGAACCCGGACACACGGAGGAGCGCGATCAGAAGCGATGCCTGGTCGTAC
>JALGVU010000318.1 GCA_025774545.1 bacterium
GCGAGGGCGGGATCACTCCCGCCCTCGCGTTCGTCTGGCCCTTGTGCGATCGCCGACTTGCTACTCCCCCGCCGCGAGCAGGCGCTCGACGAACTCGGGCTCGTACCTGATCGTCCGGTAGAACGTTCCTCGGCGGTTCCGATCCCTGGACCGGTTGAAGTACGACCAGACAATCTCGCCCTCCCGCGTCACCTCGAACACGCGCCCATTCGTCGACTCGGTGATCAGGACGTTGCCGTTCGGCAGCTCCTGGCACGACCCGCGTCCCCGTGAGAAGAATTGGCGTGGGACCTCCGCGCGGTACTCCCAGACGATCCTCTCCGTGAGCGGGTCGTACTCGACGATCCGGCTGAATCCACGGAAGAACCCGTTGTCGAAGACGAGGATGTTGCCGTTCTCGAGGAGTGTCGGTTGATGCGGATGGTCGAGCACGCCTGGGCCCCACCCCCACACGATCTCCCCTGTCTCGGAATCGATGATCCCTACGAAATCGAGGTTCCGCACGCAGAAGAGCAGGTTGCCCGGGCGGAAGGCCTCGAGCCGCTCGTGGATCGGGTTCTCCGTGATGAGCTCGAGCGTGTTCGAATGCGACCAGTCGTTGTCGGGGACATCCTTCGAGACGGACGTCAGGGCCTCGGGCGGGCACCATCGGGCGAGCTCGTCCCTGTGCTCGTGGAGGTGCCAGGTGTCGGTCACGCGGCCCGCAGCGTCGAGCGTCACGATCGCGTCCGACTCGCACGTCGCCGTCGGGAGCGACGCAGACGTCGTGGTGGGCCGCGACCGCCGCGGACCACACGAGATTCCCGTTCCAGTCGAGCCGGAAGACACCACGCCTCAAGAGGATCACCATGAGATCGCCGTTCTCGAGCATCTCGGCGTGCTCCCACTCCACGAGGTCGGGGTGGCTCCAATCGTGGACGACCTCCCCCTCCATGTTGATGAGAGAGGCGCGCACGGGGCCCGCGTAGAGCGTGTAGCCGGCATGCGCGCGCGTCCGATCGTGGATGAGAACGCCGTGCCGCGATTCGTCGACCTCGCGCTGCGTCCACTTCGCGTACGGCAGCGCCTTCAAGGCCTCGAGCCGGCGCTCCTCCTCGTCGTCGGTCTGGGCGTTCGAGGCGGAGTGCGCCGTGAGGAACACGCCGATGAACGCTACGATGATGGCGGTGCGCGGTGTCACACGTCCTCCGAGTTGCTGCTGCGATCGGGCGCTCCCTCGATCCGACCGACCGCGTCGCCGCCCGGCACGGGACACGAGCGGAGAGCGAGGTGGCGGAACGCTGCGGGCTTCCCGACGATCGTACCAGGCAAACCCGGTGCCATCAAGACGGAGGCCGGTGCGAGCCGCCACGAAGCGTGCGCCGTCCCCCGTTGCCGGATGCGAGCGGGGGCAGGCCGTCCTCCGACCTGCCCCCTTGTCCTTCGCGGCAGCGCTCGGCCGGACCGCCTACTTCAGGAGGATCATCTTCCGTTCCTCCGTGCCGCCGTCAGCCGTCATGCGGCAGAAGTAGATGCCCGACGCGAGCGGGCGTCCCGCGGAGTCCGCGGCGCGCCACGTCACGCTCCTCCGGCCGGCGGGCTCGTGGTCGTCGACGAGCGTCGTCACCAGCCTGCCCGCCGCGTCGAAGACCTCGATCGTGACGTGCCCGCCCTCGGCAGGAACGTCGTACGCGATCGTCGTCGTCGGGTTGAACGGGTTCGGGACGTTCTGCCTGAGCCCGAAGCTCCGAGGCACCTCGTCGTCGCCGTCCGGCACGCCGGTTCCGTCGCTCGCCTCGATCGCGAACGCGAGGTCCATGAGCTCTGGGTTCATCGGGTGCCCGTGGGGATACGGGACCAGAAGCCAGAACCAACCCGATTCGGGAAGACCGAACACAACCCCGTCGTTCCAGTGCGAGAACGACGTCTTCCAGCCCCACTCCTCGAACGACCCTTCGACTTCGTACCCGACGGCCAGCCAGTAGACCACGGGCTCCTCCGGCGTGCCGAGCTGCTCGAACGCCTCGCCCTCCGGGATCGAGAACTCGTAGAGCCAGCACACGGTGTCGGCCGGGAAGATGTACGCGTCCACCGATGGCCAGAGGAAGCCCTCGACCAGCCCTTCGGCCCAAACCTCTGCCGTGTAGTCCGGGTAGGTGAACATCCTGGACCACAGGAGATCGCCCGGCATGCTCCACGGCGCGGTGACACCCGCGGGAACGTCGGAGAAGATGTAGAGGTGGAAGGTCACCTGCTCGTGCGCCGGCGTCACGTCGTCGAGCCACGAGCCCCACACACGGACGTTCGTGATGAGGCCTTGCTCATCACAAAGGAAGTCGTCCGCGACCACGCCTTGCACAGTGCTGGAGACATCGATCCCCATCTCCGTCAGATCCGGATACTGCAGCCACTTGTACTCGTCGTCCTCCCACACCGTCACGAGGTAGTCCTCGACCTCACCGTCGTCGGCCGGTCCGTCGTACGGCAGGCCGCCCGTCGTGCTGAAGCGGAAGCGCGCGAACGTGACGGCGATCGGCGCTCCGGGCGGCACCGCGAACGTGAGCGAGTTGACTCCGGCCACGACCGGCTGCGACGTGAAGATCTGGTCGCCCGGCTCGGCCCAGCCTCCGTCGGCCCCGAAGTCGATCCAGGCGTCGAGGAAGCCGGGGACCGACGCTTCGACGTCCACGCCGGCCGTGCCTCCGGGGACGAGCGGCGCCGTGAACGTCACGCCGTCACCGTCGTCGGTTCCGTCGTTGTCGTCGCCCATGGCGTCGGGCGTCGGCAGCCCGTCGGGCTCGTGGTCGACGAGGAGGCCGAGCGACACGCCCGGGACGACGGTGTGGCTGGCGCCGTCGCTCGCGGCCAGCGTCGGATAGGTCGGATCGGGCGCGTCGCCCCAGTCGAGCTCCACCAGCTCGGTCGCCTCGATCGCGAACGCGAGGTCGATCGGAGTCCCTGCCGACGGATGCCCGGGCGGGTAGACCAGCTCGACCCACTCCAGCGGAGTGGTGTACGACCACACGGCGGTGTCGTTCCAGTGATCGATGGAGGTCTTCCAGCCGAAGTGGTCCTCTTCCGCCAAGCCGTGAGTGAACAGGGACAGCCAGTAGACCACTGGATCCCCAGGAGTGCCCTCCTGCTCGAACGCCTCCTCCTCCGGGATCTCGAACTCGTAGAGCCAGCAGATCGAGTCCCCGGGCCAGAAGTAGGTGTCCGGCGGGTCCAGCCACCCCTCACTCAATCCGTCGGCCCAGACACCGCACGAGTACTGGTCGGGCGAGTCGATCAGACGGTCCCACAGAAGCTCGCCCGGCATGCTGTATCCCGTCGGGCTCTCATCCGCCGGAATGTCGGAGTAGATCCGGAGCCGGCAGCGGAAGAGGTCCGGAGACGATGGGACGTCGTCCATGCGCCACGATCCCCAGACCTGGATGCGCGTGATGAGCCCCGGCTCCTCGCAAAGGAAGTCGTCGGCGACCACGAAGCTCTCGGTGGTGGACACATCGATGCCATCGTCGGTGAGGTCGGGGCGCTGGAGCCACTTGTACTCGTCATGAGGCCAGATCGTCACGATGTAGTCCTCGACCTCGCCGTCGTCGGCCGGGCCGTCGAACGGGAGACCGCCGACCGTGCTGAACCGGAATCGAGCGTACGTAGGGTCGACCGAAGCATCGGGTGGAACGGCGAACGTGAGCGCGTTCACGCCGGCCGTGAGCGGCTCGGACGTGAACACCTGATCGCCCAGCTCGGCCCAGCTGCCGTCGTCGCCGAAGTCGACCCACGCGTCGAGGAAGCCTCCGACCGACGCCGACACGTCGACACCCGCCGTTCCGCCGGGGACGAGCGGCGTCGTGAACGTCACGCCGTCGCCGTCGTCGCTCCCGTCGTTGTCGTCGCCCAGCGCGTTGGCGTCCGGTTGGCCGTCGGGGTCGATGTCCACGAGGAGGCCGAGAGACACGCCCGGCACGATGGAGTGGTTGGCGCCGTTGCTCGCCGCCATCGTCGGGTACGTCGGATCGGGCGCGTCGCCCCAGTCGATCTCGAGCGGCACGATCTCGACCTGGTAGTCCTCGACCTCCCCGTTGGGCGCGTCGTACAGAGGCGAGAGGCCGCCGTCCGCGCTGAGGCGGAACCTGGCGAAGGTCGTTCCGAGCTCCGCGTCAGCCGGCACCGTGAACGTCAGTGTGTTCAGCCCCGGTAGGAGCGGCTCGGTGTCGAAGATCTGCTCGTGTTGCGGTCGGTCGTCGTGCTCCCAGTCCCCGTCGTCGTCGAAGTCGACCCACGCGTCGAGGCGCCCGATCGTAGACGAGACGAC
>JALGVU010000319.1 GCA_025774545.1 bacterium
GGCGGCGGAGGCGCGGCACCACGTCGGCGAGGACGCCCGAGTCTGTGGGCAGGTCGCGAGCGCCGCCCACTTCGCGTCCATCAAGGGGCGTCCCACGTTCCTCAATCTCGAGCGGCCCTATCCGGACCAGCCGTTCACCGTGGTCATCTGGGGATCGAACCGGTCGCGCTTCGAGGGGCCTCCCGAGCGACTCTTCGACGGGAAGGCGATCTGTGTGACGGGGCGGATCGAGACCTACCGGGGGAAGCCGCAGATCGTGGTCGAGGACCCGGATCAGATCACCGTCACCACGCCCGCGGGACGCGCGGGCGAGCTCAGCGATCTCGAGCGCGTCTTCGTGAAGGGGCTCCTGGCGTCGCTCGGGCACGAGGCGAACTACGGAACCGGGGAGTGGGACGAGGCGACGGTCGAGGCCGCGATCGCGTTCCAGGAAGCGGCGGGGCTCGTGACAACGGGCGACCCGGATCCCGCGACCCTGAGAGCGCTCGCCGCGGCCGTGACGTCGATTCCCGCGGACGATCTCTCGATGATCACTCGGCTGTTTCTGTTCGAGATCGCCCGGCGACAGGAGTGAGGTCCGCGACGACCGGCAGGTGGTCCGAGGCGTCGAGTGTGTCGGTCCTGCGAAGTCCGTACCTCTCGAGCACATCCGTCGGGAGCGCCTCGGTCGCGAGCACGAATGCGTTCCCGATCTCGAGCACGCTGTCGGAGTAGACGATGTAGTCGAGTCGGCCGGGCGCGAACGAGCTCCGCGCCTCCCGCCACGTGAACACGTCCCGTCCCCCAGCAAGACGCGGCATCGCATCGGCCAGAGGCGTGCCGTCCCAGTCGAGCGGGCGCGACGGTCCGAACGTCTCCTCGTCGACGATCTCGCCTGCGAGCAGCGTCGCGAGTTGTCCGGCACCTCCCACCAGGTTCATGTCGCCGGCCACGATGAGGGGCGTGCCGGGCGGAAGGCCGCCTTCGCTGTGCGTGCGTCCGTGTTCGCCGGTGGGGGGGGCGCGCTCGCCGGGCGCACGTCCGTGGCCGCCGGTCGGACGGCCTGACCCCCCGGGCGTCACCAGATCGCGCTGCCAGGCGGCGATCCCGTCGAGCTCCCGCTGTCTGCCTTCCTCGTTGTCGCAGCACGGTGGGTGAGCGCTCACGAGCGAGAGATCGACCTCGTAACGATCGTCCGGCAGATCGATGAGCGCCCAGTAGTTGCCCGCCTCGTCAATCGCGCGCGCCTCGATCAGAGGATACCGGCTCACGACGTGCCCCTCCGCCGTGTTCGCTCCGTACCACGTGCGGTCCGGAAGCGCGAGCGAGACCTGGTCGGCCGCCTGCATCGCCGTGTGCGACCAGATCTCCTGGAAGCAGATGACGTCCGGATCGATCGCCCTCAAGACCCGGATGAACGGCGCGGGGCGCTTGAAGAGCCCGTCGAACAGCACGTTCCACGTGAGGACGCGGACGTCGTTTTCGCCGCGTCGCTCGAGGGTGACCGGGAGCGGGGAAGGGGGAGGGGCTTGGCTCAGCTCGAGCGTCACCGCGCCCGTATCCGGCAGCCGGTCGCCGGCCGTGCCGTCGTCGTCGTCGGGCAGCCGGTCGCCGGCCGCACCGGCCTCGTCGATCAACACGATCGAGATCCGGGGTCCAGACGCGACGGGAGCGCCCGCCCTCGCGCGCCTGAGGATCGACACCTCGAAGGCCGTCGACGAGACGGTCGGGGCCTGCAAGAGACCGATCTCCGACTGTTCGATCGACATCTCGCGGCCGGCGCGGACGAGCACGCCGCTCCTCCGGCCGAAGGTCCAGACGAGATCCGCGCCGATCCCGTGGGTCGCGCGCCCCGTCGTAGGATCGCCGTCCCCATCGATCAGGAGCGTGATCGCGTTGCCGTTCTGGAGATTGACGTCGGATCCGACCTCGAACCAGAGCGTCAGCCGCTCGGCGTCGCTCCGCGCCCAGAGTTTCCCGAAGTCGATGGCTGCTCCGTCGCCGGCCGGATCGGTCCAGACGGGAGCCGATTCCTCCCAATCGGCGAAGATGCCGTCGACGGCGGCGGGCGCTCCCCAGACAGCAGGGGCGGACAGGGCGATCAACAGGATGATGGGCAGCGCGGGTGTCGTCATAGGCGGGGTTCCTCCCTCATGTGCAACAGCCGAGATTCACATCCACCATACCACGCCATCGCCCGGACGCGACGCGCTTGGTGTCACGGAATTCCTTGCCAAGGTGAAAATCTGTCGCGTAGAATGTCGGTACACAAACGACCATACTTCCGTGGACTGGACGCCGCCGAGACCGCGTGGGCCGCGATCGAGGCGTTGTGGCGCTGAATGAGCCGCTCGAGGGCTCTCGGATGAGGTCTCGAGGGCCGCACGTGTCAGCCCGACGCCGCGTCGGGCTTCGCAGGTGATGGCTCACCGAAGCGTCGAGCTTCGTTGCCGAAAGGAGGTGACCGGGAGATTCGTTCTGTGAAGATTGAGTGTCGCAGTGGTACCCACGAGAAAGGGAAGGAGTGCACCATGAGGACGATTGCTGTCGTGCTTCTTGTCTGTCTGTTGGCTACCGGTACCGCGCTCGCCCAGAAAGGCAGCGAGAGCGAGTGGATCGATGGTCCGACCCGCTTGAACTGCATCACCACCGGCTATGATCTCTACGTCGGGCCGGGCGGCCCCGTGGGGGACGGCGATCCAGCCGGGGCCACGTTCGGACCGGTTCCGACCGCTCCAGGTAACAACATCCAAGACGTGATCTACTACGTCGAGATCTACCAGACCTTCATCGGGGATCTTCGCGTGTGGCTGATGTACGACATCGAGTGCGACGGAGTCATCGACGTCACGGGAGAGGTGCTCTGCCGACACGGCCTCGACGGCTGCCCGGCGGACGGCTGCTGCGGCTGCGGGGGTGATCTCGCCGGCTGGTACGGGTTCGACGACACCGAGGCTTCGATCGAAGACATCTGCCCGAGCGCCTTCGCTGAGGGATGCTACGGCCCCGATTACGATAGCTCCGGGCTTGTCGTGTTCGACGGCCTCCCGACCGGCGGCTGCTTCTACGCGTTCATAGCCGACGGCGCTGGCGCCGATCCCACGACGTTCAACGGGTTCGAGGTCTACGTTCTGAGCGACGTGACCCCGGTCGAGGGTGCAACCTGGGGGCAGGTGAAGGGGCTCTACAGGTAGGGATCGCAGGTACGAAGCGATCGAGATGGACGACGCAGGCTGCCGGTTCCGCCGGTGGCCTGCGCGTTTTCACGCGTGCCTTGACCTTCCTCGGCCGAGGCGGTCGGC
>JALGVU010000320.1 GCA_025774545.1 bacterium
ACGGGGGCCGCGCCGTCGCTGGAGGCGTCTACTTCGCGCGCATGGAGGCCGGCGGCACCGTCGATACGCGGAAGCTCGCGCTCGTGCGGTAGGGTCGGCGAGCCGCGGGTGAACGGAGGTCTTCTCGAGCCGAGCACGAACAGAGCGAGCCCGGGCCGTGTGGCCCGGGCTCAATCTGATTCGGTCCGTGTCTCCGGATGGAGGAAGCCGCGAGAAGGCGTCTCTACTTCGAGCCCTTCGCTTCCGCCCGCGCCTTCACGATCTCCTCGGCGAGGGCGTACGGCACGGCCTCGTAGTGCTCGAATTGCATCGTGAATTCGCCCCGGCCGCTCGTCATCCGAACATCTCAGCCAGGGGGACCGTCGCGCGGATGACGCTGGTCTTCCTGCGTGTCTCCATGTCGGCGATCTTGCCGCGTTTGCCGCAGAGGCTCGCCGTGACCGCGCCGGTGTGATCGTCCGAGGCCGTGACCTCGACGCACATCACGGGCTCGAGGAGCTCGAGGCCCGCCTTCCTGCACGCCTCGCGGAAGCCACGCGACGCGCACGACCGAAACGCCATCTCAGACGAGTCGACGTCGTGCGCCGACCCATCGAGAAGCTCGACCCTGACGTCGACCATGGGATACCCCGCGTACGTTCCCACCGCCATCGCGTCGATTACGCCGCGCTCGACGGCGGGAATGTACTCCCGGGGGATGCGCCCGCCGACCACGCTGTTTTTGAAGTGGAGACCCGAGCCCGGCTCGGCCGGCTCGATCTTGATCTTGATGTGCGCGTACTGCCCGTGCCCGCCGGTCTGCTTGACGAGCTTGTGCTCGTGCTCGATGCAACCGACGATGGTCTCGCGGTAGGCGACCTGCGGGACGCCGACCTCGGCGGAGACATTGAACTCGCGCTTCAGGCGGTCGACGATGATCTCGAGGTGGAGCTCGCCCATCCCGGAGATCACGACGTCGCCCGTCTCCGCGTTCGTCGCGACGGTGAACGTCGGGTCCTCCTCGGCGAGGCGCAGAAGGGCCTTCGAGAGATGGTCGCGGTCGGCGCGGCTCGTGGGCGTGACGGCCATCCCGATGACGGGCGCCGGGAACTCGATCGATTCGAGGACGATGGGCTGCTTCTCGCTACAGATCGTATCGCCGGTCCGCGTGTCGCCGAGACCGACGACGGCCCCGACCTCGCCGGCATGGAGCGCCTCGATCGCCAGACGATCGTCGGCGTGCATCTCGAAGAGGCGCCCGATCCGCTGCCTCTTCTCGCGCGTCGAGTTGTAGACGACCTCACCTGACTTGAGGACGCCCGCGTAGACACGCACGTAGGTGAGCTTCCCCATGTGCCTGTCTGCCTGGATCTTGAAGGCGAGGGCCGCGAGCGGTGAGTCGTCCTTGGGCTGACGGACGATCTCGGCGCTCGACTCCTTGCGCGTCCCGATGATCGGCGGCAGGTCGAGCGGGGAGGGGAGATAGTCGACGATGGCGTCCATGAGCCTTCTCACGCCCTTGTTCTTGAACGCGGCGCCGCAGAGCACGGGGATGATGTCGCCCCTGATCGTGGCGGCCCGCATGGCCGCGACGCACTCGTCGCGACCCGGCGTCTCGCCCTCGAGGAACTTCTCCATGAGGCGGTCGTCCTGCTCGCTGATACGCTCGATCATGATCGCTACGGCGGCACGCGCCTTCTCGATGAGCGCCTCCGGGATCGCGTCCTCGCGGATGGTGATTCCGTTCGGAGTCTCGTCGAAGTAGACCGCCTTCATGTCGACGAGATCGATGATGCCCTCGAACGTCTCCTCGGCGCCGATCGGAAGGACGACGGGGACGGCGTTCGCGCCGAGTTCCGCTCTGATCGCCTCGACGACGCCCTCGAAGTCGGCTCCGACGCGGTCCATCTTGTTGATGAAGGCGAGGCGCGGCACGCGGTACTTCTCCGCCTGGCGCCACACGGTCTCGGACTGCGGCTGCACGCCGCCGACCGCGCAGAAGAGCGCCACGGTGCCGTCGAGCACGCGGAGCGCGCGCTCGACCTCGGCCGTGAAGTCGACGTGCCCCGGCGTGTCGATGATGTTGATCCGGTGGTCCTTCCAGTGGGCCGTGGTGGCCGCGGACGTGATGGTGATCCCGCGCTCCTGCTCCTGCGGCATCCAGTCCATCGTCGCCTCGCCGTCGTGGACCTCGCCCAGCCGGTGGGTTCTTCCCGCGAAGAAGAGGACGCGCTCGGTGACCGTGGTCTTCCCGGCGTCGATGTGCGCCGTGAGACCGACGTTCCGGACCTTGCTGATGTCGACGCTACGGGGCATCGTTCCCGCCTTCGCTTCATGGGATCGCATTCTCGCGTGGTATCGCGGGCAGCGCAACGGCTGCCCAGCGCAGGCTACTCTCGAATGGGTGGAGTGTCAAGCGAGCGACCGTCGTGGTGCGCGTGTGACTCGCTCGCGCCGCCCATCACCACACGGGATCCCTCATTCTTGACCACGCGTCATGTCATGTGGTAAGATCCACGCATCCGTACAGATCTGATGGGTGCTTACCTGCAGCACGCGGCGGAGTGGCGGGGCCACGAGCCCCTCCGCGCCGCGTGCGCCGCCCCGACCCCGCGCGTCTCTCGCAGGCACGCGGACCGAGAGAGGAGGGGACTCACGATGAAGCGCGTGCTTGTTCTCTGCGTGTTGCTCGCCCTGATCGCGACGGCCGGATCGAGCTTCGCTGCGATCCCCCGGACGATCAGCTACCAGGGCGTCCTCAAGAACACGGACGGAAGCGTGGTCGACGACGGCGTCTACGACGTCATGTTTCGGATCTACGACGCTGAGGGTGGGAGCGCCCTCGCTCTGTGGACCGAGGTTCAGAGCGTGTCTGTCGCCGGCGGGCTCTTCTACGTGATCCTCGGTAAGGTCGAACCGATCGATCTTCCCTTCGACGAGGCGTATTGGCTCGGGATCTCCGTGGGGGAGGACCCCGAGCTCGAGCCGCGCCTCGAGCTCGCGGGCTCGCCGTATGCCTTCCGTGCCGCGGTCGGAGCCGACGACGACTGGCAGATCTCCGGGGATGATGTCTACCGACTGACCGGCGAGGTCGGGATCGGAACCGCTTACCCCTCGATGAACCTCCACATCCGGGAGAACGTCAACGGCATCGTAGGACTCAAGATCGAGAACCGCAACACGGGGTCGAGTTCCTCGGAGCGGATATCGTTCACCGACGAGAACGGCGACATCTGTGGGATAGCCACGCGCGACGACGATTCCACGACTCCGAGCGCCATGACCATCTTCAACAACAGGCCGGGGGGCCGGCTCAGATTCAACACCGCCGGTGTCGAGAGGATGCGGGTCGCGAACTCGGGCTACGTTGGCATCGGCACGCAATCGCCCTACGATCTCCTCCACGTCGCGGGGACGGTGAGGCTGTCCGGACTCCGAATGAGCTCGGGGGCCTCCGACGGACACGTCCTCACCTCAGACTCGGACGGCGTCGCCTCGTGGCAACGACGGCTCGGTCGAGAGCGCCGACCCGGCGTTCAAGGTCCTGAACACGGGCACCGGCACGGCGGCGCGCTTCGAGGCCCAGGGGCCGAACGCGGCGTCCAACGCGCTTCACGTCGTTCACTCGGGATCGGCCGGCTCCGCAATCTACGCGGTGCATCAGGGGAGCAGCAGGGCCGGCACGTTCTGGATCACCAACACCGAGAACGACCAGACCGCGCTCTACGTGAGAACGGTGGGTAGCGGCGACGCCCTCTACGCTTCGGCTGATGACGGCTACGCGGCCACGTTCCGCGGTAACGTCCGACTCCTCCAGCGAGGGACGGGGATCACCATCCTCGAGCTGGGCGAGGGGCTCGACTACGCGGAGGGATTCGACGTGTCGAACGGCGAGCCCGTGGTGCCCGGGTCGGTCCTCGTGATCGACACGGAGCATCCCGGCAAGCTGGCCGTGGCGAGTGAGCCGTACGACGCGCGCGTCGCGGGCATCGTCGCGGGTGCGAACGGCGTGGGCTCCGGCGTGCGACTCGGGGTCGGCGACTTCGACCACGACGTCGCGCTCGCCGGGCGCGTCTACTGCAACGTGGACGCGGAGGACGCCGCGATCGAGGCGGGCGATCTCCTCACCACGTCGTCGACGGCGGGCCACGCCATGAAGGCCACCGACGCCGACCGTGCGCGCGGCGCGATTCTGGGGAAGGCCATGGAGCCCCTGGAGAAGGGGCAGCGCGGTCAGATCCTCGTACTCGTGACGCTGCAGTAGCGGAAGGGAGGTCAAGAACCATGAGAACACACGCAGTCGTGTCATTGCTCGCCTCCCTCGCGCTGGTGTTCAACGCCGCCACGGCGGCGGCGGTCGTCAGGGAGGACGAGGCCAGAGCGGTGGCCGAGGAGTGGGTCTCGCTGATCACGGAGATGCAGGGCGACTGGGGAGGTGCCACGGACGCGCGCGTCTCCGTGGTGCGGGAACTCATGCACGACGGCCGGCCGGTCGGGTATCACTGTGTGGTCGAGCCCAGGGGGTACGTGGCCGTGTCGCTCCTCCGAGGGCTCGCGCCCGTCAAGGTCTACTCGGACACGGGTGATCTCGTCGAGGGCGGCGAGGGGAGTCCGGCAAGCTTCGTGCGAGGCCGGATGGCCGGCATCCTGGATGCGATCGAGCTGGAACTCGGGCCCATCGACGGGATCGAGCCGGGGGAGCTTCGCGGCATCCTCGAGGTCGACCACACGCGGGCCTGGGAGGAACTGGAGCGGGACCGGGGCAGTCTGAGGGAGAACTACCAGGACGGGGACATCCTGCTCGACTCGATGTGGCATCAGGACGATCCCTACAATGACCAGTGTCCTCCCGGTGGCGGTTGCGCCCACTGCCCCGTTGGATGCGTGGCCACGGCCGGAGCCCAGATCATGCGCTACTGGGGCTGGCCACCCTACGGCGAGGGTTCGCCGTACGATGACTCCTACAATTGGCCGAGAATGTGGGACGACGTATGGATCACGCACCCGCAGGACGTCATCGACGCCGTCGCCGAGCTCTGCCACGAGGTCGGTCACGCAGTCGGCATGGAGTACGCGTGCGATGGGTCGGCCGCGTACGTGTCGAACATGGTGGGAGTCTACGAGAACGCCTTCCGGTATCACCCCTTCTGCCGCCAGGCGGACCGGGCGTGGTACACGGCCATCGAGTGGTTCGATCTGATGAAGTCGAACCTCGACTTGAACAGGCCCATCCAGTATCGGTGCATGTGGGACGGCGTCGGCCATTCGATCGTCTGCGACGGCTGGCGCGAGGTCGGCGGCGGTCCCACCAGGCAGTACCACATGAACTACGGCGACGGGGACTTCGCGTGGAGCACTTGGTACACGCTCGACGGGCTTCCCACGAGCGACACGGACGACGAATACGTCG
>JALGVU010000321.1 GCA_025774545.1 bacterium
GCCGTTCGACGTACGGCGGCGCCGCATGCTTCGATGTCGGTGCTGCCTGCGTACGCGATCGGCTCCAACGAGTCTCGGCCCTCCGGGGTTCGTGAGTCAAGCTCAAGATCTACCTACCTTCTCCAGTTCTCTGGACGCCGTCCGAAGACGGGTTTCGACCTGCCCGGTGCCGCCTCACGCGCTGTCGAAGATCGGCGACGTCCAGCCGGCAAAATCTTAGAGGTTGACAGCATCCCCCACTGTGACCGATAATCATTCATCCGTGTACAACACCACCTTCAGAGCGAAGGATCATGCACAAGGAGGCCCGCCATGCTGTGCAAACCCTCCCTCGTCGTCCTCGCCATCGCCGTCGCCATTCTCTCTGTCGGCAGCGCCACCGCTGCCTCCCTCTTCACAGAGGCCGCGGAACCACTCGGCCCCGCGAGAGAGACCGACGTCGACACGATCCGCGAGCGACACGTCACGGTCGATCTCGGAACGATCGATCTCACCGGGGTGCGACCGCTCGAGATCCAGCTCTTCGACCGCAGGCCCATCACGGCGACCCCCGTTGCGGTCGAGCCGACCATGAGCGGTGGCTTCATCTGGCACGGAACGGTCGAGGGACACATCGAGAGCCTCGTCCTCCTCTCGATCCAGGACGGAGTCATGGTCGGGAACATCACGCTCCCGCCGGATGAGTTCTATCACATCCGTCACCTCGAGGACGGCGTCCACGTCATCCAGGAGATCGACCAGTCGTCGTTCCCCGAGGAGCTCGAGCCCGACCCCGTCGAGTACACGCAAGCTGAGCTCGATGCCGCGGCCGTCCGGCGCCACGTCGACGACGGCTCCATCATCGATATCCTCGTGGTCTTCACCGAGGACGCGCGCCAGGACGCCGGCGGCTCAGCGGCCATGGAGGCGCTGATCCACCTTGCCGTCTACGAGTCGAACCTCTCCTACGAGCGGAGCAACATCGACCAACGCCTGAACGTCGTGCACCTCCGCCGGATCGCCTACAACGAATCCGGGAACCTCCGAACGGATCGAGACCGCCTGAAGCACACGAGCGACGGCCACATGGACGACGTCCACACGTACCGCGACCGGTACTGCGCCGACTGCACCGTCCTTCTCGTCAAGAATGGAGGTGGGTACTGCGGGATTGCCTACATCATGGAGACCGTGAGCACCGCCTTCAAGACATCAGCGTTCTGCGTTGTCGACACCGACTGCGCCACGGGGTACTACAGCTTCGGACACGAGCTCGGCCACATCATGTCAGCGCGCCACGACTGGTACGCCGACGACACGAACAACAGCCCCTACACCTACAACCACGGCTACGCCTTCCCGGACGACCAGTGGCGGACGGTCATGGCCTACAATCGCCGCTGCCAGGCCGTCAACAAGAACTGCACGCGCCTCGCCTGGTGGTCGAACCCGGACGCCACCTACGGTGGCGACCCCATGGGCGTCCCCGACGGGACGGCGACCAACTGCAAGCGGAACAAGATTCCCGCCACCGACTGCAACGCCGAGAACTGGCAGACGCTGAACACCACCGCGAACACGGTCGCCAACTTCAGGGAGAGCTGCGAAGGCACCGGCGACGTCTGGATGAAGGACACGTGGCGGGACACGGGCCAGGAGCCGGACCCGCACACCGCGAACGAGATCATGTGGAAGAGCCCGTACATCTGGGTCCGGCGCTCGCAGGACACGGAGCTCCTGCACCAGCACCGGCACCAGAACCCGGAGTTCGGACAGAACAACTACGTCTACGTGAAGGTGCTGAACGGCTCGGACGATGCGATCGGTGGCGAGCTCAAGATCTACTGGTCCGAGGCGGCGACCGGGATGGTCTGGACCGGAGGAGGCGGAGACGGCCACTGGCACCTGATCGATAGCATCCTGATGAACATCGAGGGGCACACGCTCGAGATCGCCGAGGCCGTGTGGGGGAACGTCATCTCGACCGGCCACTTCTGCCTGCTCGCGCGTTGGGTCTCGGGGGCCGACCAGATGACGTTCCCGGAGGGGCCCGGCGTCGGCACGAACACGCGCGCCAACAACAACATCGTCTGGCACAACGTCAACGTCCTCGACGATTTCGATGACGTCGAGGAGGACGCCGAGGTCATCGTCCGCCAGGTCGAGGAGGAGGCCAACGAGATCGATCTCGAGGCCCTCATCGAGGCCCTCTCGGAGTTCGGGCGGATGCTGATCGAATTCGGACAGGACCTCTTCGACGAGTGGGTCGGCAGCGGCGCGGACGGCTACGGATTCGAGATCGTGATGGGCGAGCCGACCGTCGAGATCACCTCTCCCGAGGCCATGATCGCGGGCATCCCGATGGTCTACGGCGAGGAGGACATGATCACGGTGCGGTTCCTTCCTGATTCGACGACCGTCGGGTACTTCGACGCCGACATCATCCAGCACGTCGACGGCCTGCCGGTCGGCGGCGTGAGCTACGATCTCCGCGTCGGCGACTACGATCCCCCGAGCATCAACGGGCGCGTGACCGACATGTACGACGCGCCCCTCGCAGGGATCGAGGTCTCACTCTATCGTGACGACGGCGGCATGTGGACTCACGTGACCAGCACGACGACCGACGAGAGCGGCGCCTACGGCGTGCCGGCTCAGGGAGATACCTATCGCGTCTGCTTCGACGACCCGAGCGCGATCTACACACCCGAGTGTTACAGCGACGCTCCCGACGTGGAGAGCGGAGCCGACGTTGTTGTTGAGTCCGAGCCCGTACACCAGATCGACGCGGAGCTCGCGCAGTGCGAGCTCCAGGCCCACCACGATGCCGGCCCGCCGACCGGTAGCAGCAGCACGGAGCTCTCCGTGCTCGCCCAGTCGTTCACCCCGCCGACGGCTCACGTCCTCGCGGGTGTCGAAGTGTTCCTCGGCACGCCGCCTGACGGCGCGGACTTCACGGTTACCATCCAGGACGATCCGAGCGATGCGCCCCCGACCGTCTACGCCACGTCCTCGCGGACGTGCAGCGGATACAACTACTTCCACTTCGCGATCCCCGACACCGAGCAGTTCATCGTCGACCCCGTAGAGGAGTACTTCATCCGCGTTGAGGGCGACGGGACCTGGGACTTCGTCCACGGCGATCCCTATCCGGACGGCGAGGCCTACCTCGACGAGAGCTCGATGGCGTGGGACTTCCTCTTCCGTACCTGCGGCCCGATCTGGGTCGGAGTCCCCGAGGACGAGCCGATAACGACGAGCCTCAGGTTCACGGCGATCGAGCCGAACCCGTTCGCGGG
>JALGVU010000080.1 GCA_025774545.1 bacterium
CGCCGCCCGGCCAGTATACACTAGACCCGCCGGCCGCTCTCCATGAGATCGAGGATCCGCTCGAGCGACGTCGTCCCTCCCCGCGCCCCCACGGCCATGCAGTTGAGCGCCGCGGCCGCGTTCGCGAAGTCGAGCGTTCGCAGGATCGGCCAGCCCTGCAGGAATCCGTAAACGAACGCTCCGTGGAAGAAGTCGCCGGCGCCCGTCGTGTCGACGGCCTCGATCGCGTAGCCCCTGGACTCGATCGTTGTGCCGTCCTTGGTCACGGCGATCGCCCCGTCCCGTCCGAGCGTCATGGCAGCGAACGAAGGCCCCTCGTCGAGGAGGGCGCGGAGCGCGCGCTCGGGGTCATCGACACCCGTGGAGAGCCTCGGGAACCGCGACGACGCCACGATGAGATCGGTTCGTCTGACGAGCTCCGCCGTTCCCTCCTTCACGGTCTCCGCGTCGAACACGACCGGGACCCCCCGCTCCCGCGCGATGCCGGCCGCCCGGGCGGCGGCCGGCGCGTCGTGCCCGTCGACGAGGAGGACGCGGCCGACGGCCACCTTCGACGCCGTGATTTCGTCTGGGCGCGTTGCGATCTCGGGAGGCCGATGCCACAGGATCGTTCGCTCGCCGTTCCGTCCGTCGACGATGATCATCGCGAGCTGGTTCGTGACACCTTCGACCGCGACGACGTCGCTCACGTCGACGCCCTCGGACGCGATGCTCTCGAGCGAGAACGCGCCGATCTCGTCGCCACCGACCTTCCCGACGTACTTCGCGCGGAGGCCGAGCCTCGAGCAGAGCACCATCGCGCTCGCCGCCTGTCCGCCGCCCGCCCGCTCGAAGCGCTCGATCGGCGTCTTCGACTCGTACTCGGGAAACTCGGGGACGACGCAGAGGTGGTCGACCGCGTTCAGGCCGAAACCGACGACGTCGAAGGCCGCCTCTCTGGGGACGTCGATGCCGAACTGCAGGGGGATCCCTCCCGATGCGGCCGCGCGCGGCGACCGCTACACGACGCGGTCCTTCCACCGACCGCGACGGAACCAGAGGTACGTCAGGATCACCTCGATGACCGACACGATGAGGAAGGTGTACCAGACGCCGATCTCACTCGTCTCGAGCACGTGGATCACGAAGAGGATGAGCGGGATCTGGAGCCCCCACTCGATCACCCCTGCGATCACCGTGGGCGGCCACGTGTTCCCCGACCCGTAGAAGGCCGATCCCAGGACGATGTGCATCGCGATCAGGACCTGTGCTATGGCCATGAGCCGAAGGAGGGGCACCCCGGTCGCGAGCACCGCGGGATCGTCGGTGAAGAGACCCAGGATCTGGCGGGCGAGGACGATCTCGACGACTCCGAGCGCGCCGCATATTGCGAGGACGAGGAGGGTCGACTTGACCACGGCCTCGTGCGCCCTTTCCTTCTTCCCGGCCCCGAGGTTCTGCCCGACGAGCGCGCTCGCGCCGAGCTCGAGTCCCACGCCGAAGAGGATGCCGAGCTCCATGATCCGCATCGCGACCCCGAACGCGGCGACGACGATCGTGCCGAAGGTCGCGACGAGGGTCAGCACGAGCCAGTGCGCGACGCTCCGGAGGACCCCGTTCAGCCCCGCGGGCACGCCGATCTTGAGGATCTGGACCATGATGTTGAGGTTCGGGTGGAACCTGCCCCAGAGCGGGACTCGGATGTTCGCCCGGCCCGAGGAGAGGACATAGAGGCCCAGGACGACGGCCACGAAAGCGGCGATCGCCGTTGCCAGAGCCGCGCCCGCGACTCCCATCTTCAGACCGAATATGCAGATCGGATCGAGGGCGACGTTCAGGCCGACGGAGATGAGCATGATGTACATCGCCTTCGGAGCGTCGCCGATGCCTCTGAGCGCCGTGTAGACCGTGTACGACGAGAAGATGAAGGGGAGGCCGTAGAAGTAGACGTCCGCGTACGCGATCGCGTAGCCGCGCACGTCGGGCTCCGCGTTCATGATGCCGAGGATCCTCGGCACGATCAGGAGCCCGATCGCGGCCATGATGATGGCCAGGGCGAATTTGAGGAGGAGCGTCTGACGAATGACGTCCCGCGAGGCCTCGTACTTCTTCTCGCCGAAGCGTCGCGAGATGAGGGCGACCGAGCCCGTGCCGACGATCTGGTTCGTCGATCCCAGGACCCACGCGATCGAGCCGAACATCGTGATCGCCGCGACCTGCGGGGCTCCGAGCTTCCAGACCCAGAACATGTCGGTGAGGCCGTAGATCGTCATGGCCCCGAAGCCGAACATCGAGGGCAGGCCCATGTGGAGCACGCTTCTGAGGACGCTCCCCTCGGTGAGGTCGACCTTGGGCCGGACCTCCTCGAATTCCTGTTCCTCGTGCTCGATCTCGAATTCTTCCACGTCCGCCCCTCGTGAGCACACACGGCGCCGCAAGGCGCCGTGCCAGTTCGATCGCACCCGGATGTCCTAGGATAACGGCATGCCGCCGTGAACTCAACCGCGCATGAGCCCGTGCCCGATGCCGTAGAGGGACGGGACGGCCACGGGGAGCCGTCCCCGGATCGGGATCGCGCCCAAGAGGGCCTCGATCGCAGCGACCTGGGTCGCCGGCGAGCCGTCGTAGCAGCAGAGAAGCGATCGAACGTCGGGAAGGACGGTCGCGATCTGGGGGCTTGCGAAGGCGATCACGATCGTGTGGGGACAGGACGACGCCAGTCGCCGCACGATCGAGACGAGGCGTTCGTCGGGGCCGCTCCGGCCGCGCCACGCGGCGACGTCATCAAAGAGCGAGACGATCGCGCACTCCCTCTCGGACGCCTCCGCCACGATTCGGTCGAGCTCCTCATCGGGGGTGCGATCGGAAAGCTCGGTGATCGCAGCACCAGGGAGGCTCGCGTCGAGCTGCGAGCGGAGCCAGAGGACGTTCACCGGGCGCTCCGCCTCCATGACGGCGAAGAACCCGGCGCGCTCCGATGAGTAACTGGCGGGGTCGCAGCAGACGTGGTGGTGATCGTCCCGGAGGAGCGTCACGCCCTGCCGGGCGATCCCGAGCGCGACGGCGTCGTGACGCGGGTTCTTCCAGGTCCGCCGGTTCTCCTCGAGCGCCGCGGTCGTCGAGAGGCCCGACGCGACGTCGGGGTCGATCTCCCTCTCGAGCACGCCCGGATCGGGACGCGAGTCGAGCCACCCGGCGAGCGCCTCGATGCGCGCGAGTGATCGATCGATCCGGTCCTCGTGCACGCGTCCACTCTCGACCGCTTGAGCGAGCGTCTCGATCGTCTCCCCCACGTCGTCCGGCATCAGGAGTGCGTCGGCGCCCGCCTCGAGCGCTCGCACCGCGCCCTCGCGCGACGGGCAGACCCCGGTGATGCCACCCATCAGGAGCGCATCGGTCACGATTACGCCCTGGAAGCCGAGCCCGACGCGGAGCATTCCGCGGACGACGCCTGCAGAGAGCGTGCCTGGTGTCCCCTCGCCTCCGATGGCCGGGTAGGCGACGTGCGCCGTCATCACTGCCTGCACGCCCTCCTCGATCGCCGCGCGGAACGGAACGAGCTCGCGCTCGGCGAGGAGTTCGCCGTCGGCGGTGACGGTCGGAAGCTCGATGTGGGAGTCGATCGCGGTGTCGCCGTGGCCGGGGAAGTGCTTCGCCGTCGCCGCCGCGCCACCGAGCTGGCAGCCGCGGATGAACGACGCCGTGAACGCGGCGACGGTCTCAGGGTCCTCGCCGTAGGCCCTGATGCCGATGATCGGGTTCGAAGGCTCGCTCGCGACGTCGGCGACCGGAGCGAAGACGAGATCGATCCCGGCCGCCCGCGCCTCGACGGCGGTCACCCACCCCTGCGCGAAGGCGAGATCGGGGATGCCCGTCGCGCCGACGGCCATCTGCGAAGGGAAGACGGTCCCGCCCTCGATCTGCTGACCGAGGCCGCGCTCGAGGTCCGACGAGACGATCAGGCGGTGCGGGGAGATCTCGGCGAGCTCCTCGACCATCTCCGCGACCGAGTCGACGTTCCCGCCGAAGATGGTGTAGCCCCCGATTCCGTGCTCCTCGACATCGCCTCTCAGGCGCCGGTACTGCTCGACGGGATCGTCTCCCTCGCGCCTCGAGATGCTCCCCATCACGAGCCGGGCGATCTTCTGCTTGAGGTCCACGGTTCCTCCTCCAGCACGGCTTGAGCCCGAGTGAGATCTTCCAGAGTACGATCGAGGGCTTCTCTAGAGCCCGATCGAGAGCTTCCCGAGGACGGCCGGCGTCTCGGCACCCGTCACGGCCGTGAGGTTCCCGGGCAGGCCCATGAGCGCCTCGTTCGCGAGGATCGCGAAGCCGACGGCTTCTTTCGCATCGGGATCGAGGCCGTGCGCCTCGAGGCTCTCGACCGGGACCGGGTCGAGGGCCGCCGCGAGCCCCAGCATGATCGCCCGGTTGTGGAGGCCTCCCCCGCTCACGATCACGCGGGAGATCGGCGGGTCCGAGGGAAGGAACGCGAGCGCCCCCGCGATCGACCGAGCCGTGACCGCGGCCGCGGTCGCGAGGAGATCGTCGGCCTCGCCCTCCGCGAGCTCCTCGATCCTCCGTCCGGGGAAGATCGAATCCGCGAGCTCGCGCGCCGCCTCGGGGCCGAACGTCTCCTTCCCCGTCGACTTCGGGGGCGGCGCCGCGAAGTACGGCCTCTCGAGGAAGCGCGCGACCGCCTCCTCCGAGACGGTCCCTCGGAGCGCCCGCGCGCCGCCTTTGTCGAAGGCCCTGGCGCCGCGAGACGCGGTGCGGACGATCTCGTCGACGAGTCCGTTCCCGGGGCCCGTGTCGAACGCGCGCACCCGGGTGAGATCGTCGACGACGTAGCTCACGTTCGCGATCCCGCCGATGTTCAAGAGGAGCCGCGCCTCGTCGGACTCCCAGAAGAGCAGCCAGTCGACGTACGGGATGAGCGGCGCGCCCGAGCCACCGGCCGCGACGTCGGCCGTGCGGAAGTCGGCGATCGTCGGAATCCCGGTCCGCCGCGCGATGACGTCGGCCTCGCCGATCTGGAGCGTGGCGCCCCGGCGGTCGCCCTCGGGAGGGATGTGGGAGATCGTCTGTCCGTGCGATCCGATCAGATCGACGTCGGAGGGAGCGCGCTCGGCGATGCCGATGACCGAGAGCGCCGCGGCGGCGAACGCCTCGCCGATGTCGAAGCTCAGGCGGGTGATCTCGGGGGCGAAGGCCGATGGGGCCGCCGCGATCCGGCGCGAGAGCTTGGGCTCGAAGGGGACGCAGATGAAGGCGAGGAGCTCGGCCTCGAGACTCGGCCCCCACTCGATCGTCCGCACGAGCGCCGCGTCGATCCCGTCGAACGACGTTCCGGAGGAGAGCCCGACAACGAGCCGCTCCCGCCTGCTCGCGATCGCGGAGAGCCGCTCGACGAGCCTCCCGGGCGCCGCCACTCGGGCGAGCTTCTCGGCCGGCCACGTGGACGATGCGTCTGTCATCGCTCGGGCACCTCCTCGCTCGCTGCGATCTCGTCGCCGTCGCCCTTCGCGGAACCTCCGCCGTCGCACCTACCGATCTCGTCGCCGTCGCCCTTCGCGGAACCTCCGCCGTCGTTCTTACCGACCCCGTCGCCGTCCCCCCGCGCGTCGCCGCCGTCCGAGCGGGTCAGGAACGTCGCGAGTTCGCCGTCGCTCACGGTCGCCCAGCTCATCGCGTCGGTGGTGAAGCCGTGAGCGAGCGTTCCGTTCTCCTCGGCGCCGATGATCCCGAAGCGCACCTCCTTCGAGCGCGCGAACTCGAGGACCGTCTCGATCCCCTCGCGCGCCCCGACGCCGGCGAGCACGTCGACCGCCATCTTCGCGAGCACGTACCGCATGATCGGCTCGCCTAGGCCCGTCGCCGAGACGCCGCCGTTCTCGTTCGCGTAGGTCCCCGCGCCTATGACCGCCGCGTCGCCGACCCGTCCGGGGAGCTTGAGCGTCGGTCCGCCCGTCGAGGTCCCGGCGGCAATGCGGCCGGCCGCGTCGACCGCGACGGCCCCGACCGTTCCCACGCCCATGTCGACGGCCAGGTCGCCCGTCTTCGGGAAGAACTTGACGTCCTCACCGTTCCGCATTCTCTCGAGCGCCTTCTCGTAGAGCGCCACCCTGGCCTCCGTCCTGAGGTCGCGCGACGGGAGCTTCATCGCCCGCGCGAACTCATCGGCCCCCTCACCCGCGAGCAGCACGTGGTCGGTGCGCTCCATCACGAGCCTGGCCGCGCGAATGGGGTTCGCGGCCGCCGAGATCGAGGCGACGGCTCCAGTCGAGAGGTCGTCGAGCATGATCGACGCGTCCATCTCGATCTCGCCCTTGAGGTTCAGCGCCGAGCCGTATCCCGCCTGGAAGACCGGCCGGTCCTCCAGGATGGCGATCGCCTCGACGACCGCGTCGAGCGCGCTCCCCCCGGACTCGAGGATCGACCAACCGGCGCTCACGGCCTCCTTGAGGCCAGCCTCGTGCTCCTCTCCCGGACTGTACGCCCCGGCGCCCCCGTGTGCGATGATGGCAGGCACCGTCACTCCCCCTCGTGCATCGCGAGCGCCTTCCTCACGAGTCCGCCCGCGTCCGCGATGAGCCGGCGCGCGGCGTCGGCGTCGAGCCCCGTCCTCTGCATGACGATGGCCGTCTTGACCGATCCCCCCGCCGCAGCGATCACCCGCGAGGCGCCGTCATGGTCGACGCCGGTCGTCTCCATGAGGATCCGGCGCGACCGGTCGCGGAGCTTGTCACAGGTCGCCATCAGATCGACCATGAGGTTCTCGTACGTCTTCCCGAGAAGGATCATCGCGGTCGTCGTGATCGTGTTCAGCACGAGCTTCGTCGCCGTCCCCGCCTTCATCCTCGTCGAGCCCGTCACGACCTCAGGCCCCACGAGCGGCCGGATCGTTACGTCGGCATCGACGCCCTCGGGATCGGGGATGCAACAGAGGAGCACGGTCGCGGCGCCTCTGCCGCGCGCCTCTTCGAGCGCTCCGAAGACGTACGGCGTGACGCCGCTCGTCGCGATGCCCACGACGACGTCATCGGATCTCACGTTCCGCTCGGCGAGATCCCGCGCGCCGCCGCCCCGATCGTCCTCCGCTCCCTCCTTCGCGCGCACGAGGGCGCCGTATCCCCCCGCGATCACGCCCTGGACCATCTCGGGGTCGGTGCCGAAGGTCGGCGGGCACTCGGCGGCGTCGAGGACGCCGAGCCTCCCGCTCGTGCCGGCACCGACGTAGAGGAGCCGCCCGCCCCGGCGGAAGCGATCGACGACGAGATCGATGGCGGCGACGACGTGGTCCTTCTCGTTCGCGATCGCGTCGGCGACGGTACGATCCTCGGCGTTGATGACGTCGAAGATCTCTGGGGCCGCCATGCGGTCGACGTCGGTCGACCGGGGGTTGCGCTTCTCGGTCAGGAGCGAGCCCATGCGGGACATGTCGCGCCCGGTCGGGGGGGAGCTCGCGGCGTCGGGGCGATCAGTCATGGCGCTCCTCGGGGTCGTCCGAGGACCGCTCGGGCGGCTCGGGCGGCGCTTCGGGAGGTTCGGGCGCGGGTCCCGGTGGCTCCGGCGGCCCGTCAGGCGGTTCGGGTGGAGGGTCCGTTGGTTCCGGCGGTTCGGGCGGGAGACCCGGTGGCTCGGGAGACGCCCCCGCATACTCGGGCGGGGCCGGCGACTCGGGCGGCGCACCCAGCGGGTCCGGCGGCGCCGGTGGTTCGAGCGGCGTCGGCGACTGCCCCGGCGGCACCACCGCCGGCGGCGCCGCGGCTCCGGATGGTGTCGGCGCCTCGTCCCCGCCGAGGGCCCGGAGATCCTCGTACGTGAGCGTCCACACCGCGTGACTGTAGCTCCCGAACGCGCCCGTCGCCAAAGCAAGGATGGCGATCCCGACGGGAATCCCGAGCACGAGCCCGGCCGTCAGGCTCGCAAGCCCGATGAGAACGAACGGGACGGCGGCCACGAGCAGCACGACGACGAGCCCGATGAAGTAGACCAGTCCCGAAAGGAACACCATGAGCCAGACGGTCATCGACTTCCAGAAGTGCGCCCGGGTCAGCTCCCAGCCGCGCGCGAGCGCGTCGAGGATGCCGGCGCGGTCGACGACGAGGGCGCGCTCGGCGTACGTGATGGTGAAGGCGAGAAGGAAGAGGAACCCGAGGTACGGCACGAGGAGGACGGCTCCGATCACGATCGCCACCACGATCCCTGGCGCTCCGGCCGCGAGGGGAATGACGACGACGAGGGCGCACACGAGCGACATCGCGAGGAACGCGACGAGCCCCATCACGAGGAGCGTGAGCATCCCGAGAAACGCTCTCAAACCCCGCGTCCACGAGGCCTCGAAGGTGGGACGGGTCCCCCCCTGACCCGCGTCCGAGGCGCCCGCGATGAGCGCGCCCTTCGAGATCAGGTTCATCACGAAGAGAACGAGCCACACGAGCACGACGAACACGATCAGAACCGCGAGGACCTCGACCCGCTCCATCATGTAATCCCTGACCACTTCCCCCCGCTCGTCGACCCAGCTCAGGACGTTCCCGCCGCTGACGGTGGCGAAGAACCCGAAGAACCAGAGGAACTTATGTTTCCACACGATCCCGAGGGAACGCTGGACGACTCCCCAGTAATCGATCGTCTGTGCAGTTGTCATCGTGTGCGCCCTCCTTGCGTGCACGTCTCGCGCGTTCGAATCGTCACGGAGTGCCTCGATAGACCAGGAAGAGACCGACGAGATAGATCGGGACCATCGCCGCCGCCAGCGTCCGCGAGACCCACGCGGGCGAACGCCCCAGCCGCGGGCGCAGGCCCAGGAGAATGAAGACGGTGAGCACGGCGGCCACCACGACGCTGACCATGTTCCCGCGAGACACCGCGCCCCAGGCCGATACACCTCCGGGCTTGAGCATCAGAAGCGGCGCCCCGATCGCGAAGATGAGCACGTTGATGCTGTTGCTCCCGAGGAGCGTCCCGAGCGCGACGTCGGTCGACCCCGCGCGCCTGAGCGCCCCCAGCGCGACCGAGACCTCAGGGAGCGACGTCGCCACGGCCACGAACAGGGTCCCCGTGAACGTCTGCCCGAGTCGGAATACGCCGCCGCCCACCACGAACTCGTGATCGGCGATCTGCCGGGCCGAGATCGCGACGACGAAGCCTGCGGCCACCACGATCGCCGCGAGCACGACGAATCTCGCCACGAGCGAGCCGGTCGATGTCGGGGACGCGTCCCCCCCGATCTCCTCGACGAGCGGCGAGCCGCCTCCCCCGATCGCCGACTCGATCACGAAGACGGCGACGATCGGGAGACCGAAGACGAGGACCGACGCCACGGGCGGCATCGACGCCCCGAAGAGGACCCCGGCGGCCACGACGCCCGTGAGCACCAGGAGGAGCACGCAGGTCCGCGTGTACCTCCTCCCATCGACCGCACCCAGGAACCACCCTCCGACGAAGGCGACCTCGAGAAGAGCGATCGTGGTCGCGTTGAAGTTGTTGCTGCCGAGGATGTTCCCGAGCGCGAGATTGGGCGTGTTCTCCCTGAGCATGGCCGCGAGCGTCACGGTGAGCTCGGGAAGCGACGTAATGACCGCGAGGCCGAAGAGGCCGAGCGCCGTCGCGCCCACGCCGAGTCGGGCGGCGAGCCGCGTGCCCGCCTCGGCGAGCCGGCCCCCGCTCAGGTAGATGGCGAGCGCTCCAGTGACGAAGAGCGCGACGTGAAGTAACACGGACTCTGTCGGCAACGGGCCACTCGTCCTTTCGTCTGCGGTCGCTGCGTCATCGCAGTATAGGGAGGCAGGAAGGAGGGTGTCAACGGAAAGGGCCCCGGCCAAGCGGCCGGGGCCCGGTGTGCTCGCGTGGTGGGACGTCGCGGCGCCTCCACGCTCAGCGGTAGACGGCCTTGATGCGACTCCACGTGCTCGTGCCGATCGGCGACCCGGCGTAGGGCTCGCCGGGCGTCGGCAGGTAGCCCGTGGCGGGCGGGGTCAGCGGATTCAGCCCGTCGAAGACGTCCCAGCCGGCGGCCCCGTCGGGCATCCGTCCGTACGAGCGATCGTCGAGGACCTGGAAGCCCTCGTAGGAGACCTGGTCCACGATCGTCGAGAGGTCGTCCGCGACGAGCGTGACCGTGTCCCCGCTGTTGTTCAGGGAGAGCCCGTTTCTCGGGTATCCGTTCGCGTCCTCCCACTCGTACGCCTCGTTCCCGTAGACGACGAGGTAGCCGCCGGGATCGAGCACACCCTCGAAACCGTACCGCCAGCTCGAGTCCGACACCGCGTCTCGGAGCCGCCAGCCCGTCACGTCGACGGGATCGGGCCCGACGTTCAGGATCTCGACCCACTCGTCCTCGAGGGAGCCGTACTCGTCGTTGCCGTCGGTCGGCGACCAGTCGCTCGCGGGATCGGCCAAGAGTTCGTTCAGCACGACCTCGCCCGACGCCACGCCGCAGAGCAGGAATCCACCGCCGAGTGAGATCAGCACAAGCAGCACCCACGGTGTTCTCATCGTAAGGCCTCCGTTTCCGTCCGAGTCCATGGTCGGTGTTTCCGGGGCTTCTCGAATCGGGGGCCGGGAGGGGTCGCGCGGGGGGACGCGATTGGGAGCGAACTCGCGGCGCGGGGCCGGGCGGGACAACGCGCCGGGTGGGGCAACGTGACGGGCGGGACAACGTGACCGGCGGGACAGCGCGACGGGGACCGCGATCGAGGCTCCGCGCAGGGGCGTCCGGGCCGAGGCCTGTCAACGGCGTTGACGGTCCGGCCCCCTCGGCCGTCACAAGGGGCGGCGTTCCGCCCCGCGTGTCCCACCTGCCGTCGACGGAATAGACGGAGGCCAGGGCCCTGAACGAATCACTGCAGAACTCGTTCCAGCCCTGGCCTCGTGTCGTCCTTCGCCTCCCCGGGCGCCCCTCGGGCGCGGTCCGGGTGAGCGACGGCTCTTACTTCAGAAGCACCATCTTCTTGCTGACCTCGTCCTCACCGGCGACGAGGCGGTAGAAGTAGACACCGCTCGCCGCCCGCTCGCCCGCGTCGGTGATGCCGTTCCAGCTCACGCGGTGCGGCCCCGCACTGAGGGGCTCGTCCACGAGCGTCGCCAGCTTCTGGCCGACGGCGTTGTAGATCTCGAGCGTGACTTCCTCACGCTGCTCGAGGCTGAAAGCGATCGTCGTCTTCGGGTTGAACGGGTTCGGCACGTTCTGCCCGAGCGCGAAGCGCCGGTCGACCTCTTCGACGTCCGTCCCGAACGGGTAGATGTCCTCGTCGCCGCGCGGTTCGATCTTGTAGGTGTCGAACGACGGGCTGACGATTCCCATCAACCAGACCTCATCATCGACCTCGGGCACGTACGTGTAGTCGCCCCAGTCGCCGACGGGGCAGGGGTCGTACCCGCCGTTCTGGATCATCCAGTCGCCGTAGGTGTTCTGCGCCTCGTACACCGTCCCGTACCGAACGTGAACGCGGCAGCCCTCGTACTTCTCGGCGTCCTCGATCGACAGGAGCTCGTTGGTGTTGACGACGACCGGAGCAACCGGCTGCCCCGGCCCGTACGACACCGCCGACTCCGGGAAGTGGAGCGTGATCTCGGTCTCGGGATGGAGAATGCCGCCGGCAACGTACTCCTCGACGCTCCCGCACACCACAAGGCTGTCCCAGCGGCTGAACGCGACTGAGCTCGTGCGATCGTAGATGCGGACGCCGTTCCACGGTCCTTCGTCGTCCTGGATGTAGAACGTGTAGTTGGTGTAGACGCCGGGCTCTGCCGACACCTTGCCCAGAACGTTGACCGGGAGTCCCATCAGGAGCGACTGGTCGCCGCCGGCGAGCACTTCCTGGACCTCGCGGATTGTCATGATCCCGACGTAGAGGTCGTAATCGCCGAACGACGGCGTCCTCGCGTCGAAGGTCCCGTCGGTGCACGTCACGTAGTACGAGATGCGCTCGCCGTCAGCGGACGGCGAGATCAGAGCCGTCCAGTTCTGCTCGACTTCCTCACGCGTGAGTTCGCCCATCGGCACGTCGACCCAGACGCCCTCCGACTCCTTCCGGTAGTGGAGCGTCGCCTCCGTCACGGCCGCGTTGTCGTAGGTGTGCGCCGTGATCGTGACCGCCTGACCCGGCGCGGGCGGGACGGGCGAGTAGCGGATCGTCGTGATCTTCGGGGGACCGATGATGTCGAAATCGTCCCTCGGCTGAATCTTGAACTCGTCGTAGCTGTACTGCACGACGCCGATCACCTCGGCAAGCACGTCGTTCGCCTGCGGGGTGTAGTTGTAGTACGCGCGATCGTCGACGAGACACGTGTCGGCCGCACCGCCGTCGCTGATCGTATACATCCCGAAGCCGAAGTCGGGATCGAGCACCGTGACGTCGCTCGTACGAACGAGCTGGCCCTCCCACTGCTCCGAAAAACCGCGGGCGTGCGGAGGAATCTCGTTCGTGGCGATGTCCGCAATCAGGATCGTCTGGTCGTGGTCGTTCACAACGACAGACTCGGGGAAGTGCCGGTTGATCTCGGTCTCGCCGTAGTACTCGCTGGCCTCGCCGCAGACCGTGATGAGATCGCCGGTCTCGATGTCGCCGTCGTAGCCGCCGATGTAGACGAGAACTCCCTCCCACGGACCGCCGCCGTCCTGAATGTAGACGAGCGAACTGGAGTAAACTTCGGTCCCCGCCGTCACGACGCCCTGGATGTTGACAGGCTGCCCATACTTCGGCGTGTAGCCCCAGTCGCCGGGATCGAGCGGGGTGGTCACGAACTGAATCGAGTAGATCGTCGTCAGGCCGACGAGGTACTGCATCGGCTCGACCGGACCCAGGCCGGGGTTCTTGATGTTGACGTCCTGGTCGTCCGTAGCGCTGATGTAGTAGGAAACGACCGTCCCGTCGGACTGACCGGGGATCGTCGCGCCGTAGGTGTCGCCGGTGACCACGCTCATGGGAAGCGTGTTCCACGTGTCGCCATCATCGTTGGAGTAGCCGAGCTCGACACTCTGGACCGACCCGTCGTCGGTGACGAGCGCCGTGATTTCGGTCGGAACGCCGTCCGACGGCGGGATCGGCGAGTAGCGGATCGTGCTGATCCACGGGGGAAGGTTCGTGTCGTTCGCCTCGCCAGGCGTGGGCCTTCCGAGCACGAAATCGAGGCTGCTGTTATCGCCGTCGTCCCCGTCCGGGATCCGATTCAGCGACACGCCCATGCGGGGCATGTCGGGGTACATGTTGCCGTCTCCGTCGTCACCGGGACACGGGTCGGAGTCACAGACGTACGAGTCGCCGTACTCGACGAGATCCTCGTAGAAGAGGCAGTTCACGCCCGTGCACAGATAGACCACGTCCTTCATGTCGTCTTCGTAGTTCCCGCAGTCGACGCCGTCCCCATTTCCGCCCGCCAGGAGGATCTGGTCGTCGTAGACGCTCTGGCTATTGATGTCGAGGATCATCGTGTCGACGATCGTCGGCTGGGGCGGAGCCTCGTAGCTCAGGCCCCAATCGTGCATCTCGAGGAGCACGAGGTCTTCCGGAGGATCCGGGAACTCGACGAAGAAGCCGTCCTCGTCGAGCGCGTCCTTCGTGATGACGAGGTCCCCACCGCAGGTCTGGGCATACTCGGTGCCGGCCAGGGCCCAGCCGCCGATGTCGACCGGGTCGTCGCCGTTGTTGTAGAGCTCGATGAACTCGGAGCCGTCGTAGATGCCGCCGGCGTCGGTGTAGATCTCGTTGATCACGATGGCGGCCATGCCGGTCCCGCAGGCTGCAACCAGGACCGCGACGGCCAAGAATGCTACGTGTCTCATGCCTCCGTCCTCCTTTGGATCCTCAGA
>JALGVU010000322.1 GCA_025774545.1 bacterium
CGTCGATCACGACCGTCCCGCTGTGCGCGAGCTCGGCGGACGCGACCTCGATCTCGGGCACGACGATGCCCCAGTTCGTTCGCGCGCCGTCCGAAGCCGTGACGCTGAACTGGATCGTGTGGCCGTTCGGGCACGACTCGTCTATCGTGAACGCGTACGGATCGGTGTTGGGCCGCGCCTCGCCGCTCGGGATCGTCCCGTACGCGCCGGACGCGTCGGTGATCGTCACGTACCCGTCGCCCGACTCGAGGACACCGCCGACGCTCGTCGCCTCGTCGGGGCCCACGTTCTCGAGCGAGACGGTGAGCTCGATCGTCTCACCGGGGCTCACGAGGCCGTCGTCGTTGCCGCCCGAGTCGTCGATCGCGTGGCTCGCGTAGACGAGATACGGTCCGTCCGGGACCACGTCCGCGCCCCCCTCGTAGGGGAGGAGGTTGTGCCCGGTGACCGTGATCAGGATGTCGGTCGCCTCTCCGGGATCGATCGCGAGCGTCACCGTTCCCGCGACGCTGGTCCTGGCGGCCGAGTAGAACTCGCCGTCGGCCCACGCGCAGACGAGCGCCTCAGCGATCGGTACGCCCGAGACCTCGACCTCGATGACGAGGTCGCTCGGGAGCTGCGGCACGGTCGGCGGATGTGTCACGGTGAGCTGCGCGGGCACCGCCGTCCAGACGTCGAGGTCCGGATCGCCCTGGCAGTTCCAGCCGCTGTACTCCGACTGGTTGCCGAACACCTCGTAGACCCGGTGCTTGCCGTGCGTCGTCGCTTCGCCGACCGTGTACATCTTGTTCGTGAAGAGGGCGTTCCAGAATCCCTGGGAGAACGCGCTCCGCCAGTCGGCGTGCCCTGAGACGACGCGACTCGTCGCGACGAAGGCGACGGAGCCCTTCGGAGCGGCGATGGAGCCTGCGCGCATCCAGTTCTCGCCCGGGTAGCCGTCGCTCGAGTAGTTTCCCGAGGCGGCGCATGTACCTGCGATGACGACCGGGAGCTTGTAGCCGGGATTCGTGCTGTTCGGATTGGCCGCAAACGGCGACCACCAGTTCGAGACTCCCTGGCCTCGGTACATGAGGAGGGTGCGGCCGTCGGTGACGGCCGCGTGGATGTCGTTCTGGTCGCTCCCGTTCCGACGGAAGAGCGTGTCGACCTGCGCGAAACTCTCGTGCATCATGTGGCCGTACGCGAGCCACGTGTCGCCGTAGTAGTACGCGTCGTCGGAGTCGTAGTCGTCCCTCACGATCAGGGTGCCGCTCCTGAACCAGTCGGGATCCGACATGAGCCCGGTGGGCGTGCGCTCGTAGCCGAGCGTCTTGGCCACGAGGAGATCACACTGCGACACGGTGTCGCACGACAGGCGCCCGATGAAGATGTCGTTGATCCAGTCGCCGCCCTCGAGGGTCACGTAGTAGTCGTCCGACGTGCCACCGCTCGATCCGGTAGCGACGAACTCGGTGTCACCGACGAGGAGGACGTACTCGGGCGGCACGTCCCACGTGTCGTAGGCCTCCTGGATGTAGGCCTTGATCGCCGCGCTCGACGATCCGATCCACGAGGTCCTCGCGATCTCGACCTCCATTCCGCGCGTGTGCTTCCACTCGGCGAGCGGGAGGATGCTGTCGTAGTAGTTGTCGTGCGTGATGATGAGGTACTTGCCCCTGCTGTCGGCCTCGTAGCGCGGCCTCACGAAATCGTAGTTCGCGATCACGCTCCGGTAGAGCGGCTCGTAGGTCCGGCTCGGTGGGCGCTCGGTCGTCTTCACGTTGATCCGGTTCTCACCCGTGTAGTCGAGCTCCACCAGAAGGCGCGTCGTCACCCGGAGCTCGCCCGTGCTCGCGTTGTACGCGACGGGATAGACTCTGAGCGGCACCACGCGGAAGTCCCTCATGATGGCCGGGTCGCCGATCGCGGCGGCCGCCTCGGGAACGAACTCGGTGCTCGAGTACGCTGCCTCGTCGATCACGACCGGCTCCTCGGGGCCTCTCAGGACCGCGGAGACCGGCGGGAGATGGTAGCCCTGCCACACCTCGTGCGTCTCGTCGAGGATCCGAAGCTCGACCCCGGCGGCGGACGGCACGGCGATGGTCGTCGCGTCGACCGTGAGGCACGGGGCACCGGGGTCGCCGTAGGGAAAGGCGCCCGGCACGGACAGAAGGTCGTAGGTCTGTCCCTCGACGGTCACGATCTCCGTGTGGATCTCGGGGAACGCGATTTCGACGAGCGTGTGGGCCGCGTTCGATTCGAGGATCCGGAACTCGATCCCGCCGGCCGGCGGGTACGCCGCCTCGGCGAGCTCGCGCTCGGAACACCACGCCCCTCCCGCCAGCACGGCGAGAACGAGCGCGACTGCGACGGCCCCGGCAAAGGACCGACCCAGAGCATTATGCTTCCCACGCATCAGGCTCTCCTTCCACAGTGGGTTCGAGCGGGTCTCTCTCTCTTCTCAGTCTCCCCGTCACTTCAGGAGGATCATCTTCTTCGTGCTCTCGCTCGATCCGGCCACGAGGCGGTAGAAGTAGATGCCGGCCGATACCTCCCTGCCGTCTGCGTCGACGCCGTCCCACGTCACCGTGTGGTGGCCCGTCGAGAGCTCCTGGTCGATCACGCTCGCGACCTTCCGGCCTGCGACGTTGTAGACCTCGAGCTGCGTGTGCGCCGACGACGGGAGATCGAACGCGATCGTCGTCCCGTTCCGGAAGGGGTTCGGCGTGTTCTGCCTGAGGGCGAAGCTCGTGATCAGATCGCCGTCCTCGACATCGGTGTCGTCGAGGGTCAGGACGAGCGTCAGAACGTCCCACGTGTCGTAGCGGGAGCCGGTCGAGATGTGCACGTCGAACTCGACGCGGTCGTCGGCCGGGTCCGCGCCGATCGTGATCACGAACGGCGCCGCGCTCAGGCTTGAGCTGCCGGGGCCGATGTCACCGTACGTCGCGGTCCCCGTCACGACCATCGCGTCGGGGTCGCTCGTGGAGATCGTGGCCTCGACGGCCTCGGCGGTCGCGACTCCGCTGTTCCTGAGCGTCACCATGAGGTCGATCGTCTCCGACGGCTCGGCGAGTCCGTCGCCGTCGCCTCCCGCCGTGTCGTCGACCTCCTGCTCGAGCAGCGCGAGCCACACGGGCGGCGCGAGCGGCGGCTCGGTCGTGAGCCTGATCGCCGAGCCCGACGTGATCGGGGCGGCGCACGGGTTGTAGGAACCGAAGTAGACGTACTCGATGCCGTCGTTCTGCGCGAGGTTCTCGATGCCGACCGTGCACTGTCCTATGTTCGCGACGGTCTGGTACTGGAAGTCGATGATGCCGTCGTCGTTCGCGCTGTCGTACCACTGGTAGATGTCGCCACCGTTCGACGGATCGAGGTCGTCCCAGAACGGAGCGATCATCGACGGCGGGCCGTGTGGACTCGGGATCTCGGAGTTGTCCCCGAGGCGGTAGTCGGTCGAGCCCATGGCGATGAAGCCGTTCGAGCAGACCGAGACCTGGCCGTAGCCGCCTCCGTAGTATTGGAACGTGAACGGGAGCGAGAGCGTCGTCGTCTGCGCGTCGGCGTTCGTGATCGCGCTGATCAGTGAACCGACGCCGACGAGCTCGACCCAGTCGTACGCCGGAGCCTGCCCGCTCCACGTGTCTGTCGCGTCGTACGCGTAGTAGCCGTGCCCGTCGGGACCGCACGGCCCGTTCGTCGCGGTTCCTCCCAGCGAGAGGGAGAAGGTGACGTCCTCGACGTGGCCGTAGGTCTCGGCGTCCCCCGACGTCGAGAGAACGAACGACACCTCGTGCGTCGGAGGCGCGGCCGGGCTGACGCTCACGCGGAACGACGGCGCCTCGCTGCCGACGCTCTGCCCCGACAGGATCGCGCCGAAGGTCCCGCTCGACGCGGTGACGACGACGTACGGATCCGTCGTGGAGAGATCGCCCGCCACGTCGTAGAGATCGACCGCGCCTGCGTTCTCAATCGCGATGTCGAGCCACGCTGTCTCGCCCGCCTCGAGAATCCCGTTCCCGTTGCCGCCGGACCCGCCGTCGTTGACCACGGTACCGTCGTGCGCGAGATCCGCGGCCGCGACCGCGATGTTCGGCACGATGATGTCCCAGGTCGTGCGGCCGGCGTCGCCCGCCGTGATCGAGAAGCCGAGCGGATGTCCGTTCGGGCAGTCCTCGCGGACCTCGAACATGTACGAGTCGGTGTTGGGTCGCACGGCGCCGCTCGGGATGTCTCCGTACGCGCCCGCGGCGTCTCGGATCGTCACGTACGAATCGCCCGAGACCAGGGTTCCCGACACGCCGAGCGCGTCGTCCGGACCGACGTTCTCGAGCGACACCGTGAGCTCGACCACCTCTCCGGGGTTCACCAAGCCGTCGCCGTTCCCGCCGGTCTGGTCGTCGATCTCGTGGCTCTCGTAGACGAGGAACGGACCCTCGGGGATCACCGTCGTGTGTCCTTCGTACGGATGGAGGTTGTGGCCGGAGACCGTCACCCAGATCGTGTCGGCGTCGACCGGCTCGATCACGAGGGTGGCCAGTCCGGCCGTCGTGGTCAGTCCCGTCGCGTAGACGTCACCGTCCGCCCACGCGCAGACCGCGGCGTCTGCGACCGGCGATCCGCCTGACTCCACCTCGACGACGAAGGTGCTCTGGCCCGGAGGGACGGTCGCCGGGTACGAGGCCGTCAGCGTTTGCGGAACCCCGGTCCAGACGTCGAGCGCCGGATCTCCCTGGCAGTTCCAGCCGCTGTATTCGTACTGGTCCTCGTAGATCAGCCAGAACCGCTCCTTGCCGTAGTCGAGCGCCAGGCCGATCGTGTGCATGCGGTACTGGAAGATCGCCGAATAGAAGTTCTGGTTGACGACGCTCCTCAAGGCCGAGACGTGCGACGCGACGCGGCTCGTCGCGACGAACGCGACCGATCCGCGAGGATTCGCGACGCTCCCTGCGCGCATCCACGTCTCGCACGGGTACCCGTCGTAGGAGAAACTGCCGGTGCCGCACGTCGCCGACATCACGACGGGGAGCTTGTATCCCGGGTTCGTGCTGTTCGGGTTGCACTCGAACGGCGGCCACCAGTTCGAGACGCCCTGGCCGCGGTAGTTCACGAAGACCCTGCCATCGGTGACGGCGGCGTGGACGTCGTTCGCGTCGTCCCCCTGCGTGTCGACGAACCAATCGACCTGGACGAAGCCGGACGCCAGCATGAGGTCCTCCGCGTGCTGAGAGTCGGCCCAGTAGCGGGGGTCGGACGGGGAGTCGTCGTTGATGATGAGCGACGCGCTCCGGAACCAGTCGAGATCGTTCATGTACGGCGTCCGCTGGTAGCCGAGCGTCTTCGCGACGATGAGGTCACACTGGGACACGCTGTCGCACGAGAGCCTGCCGAGGCGAACGTCGACGATGAAGTCGCCGCCCGCCAGCTTCGCGTAGTAGTCGTCGGATCCCGACGACGTCGGAAGCTGCTCGGTGTCGCCGACCAGCAGGATGTAGAGGGGCCGCACTTCCCAGGTGTCGTACGCGTCCTGGATGTAGGCCCGGATCTGAGACGCGCTCGAGCCGATCTGCGAGAGCTTCGCGATCTCGACCTCGTTCCCGCTTCTGTGCTTCCACTCGGCGAGCGGCAGGATACTGTCGTAGTAGTTGTCGTGAGTCACGATGAGGTAGCGCGCCCGCTCGTCGCTCTCGTAGCGCGGCCTCACGAAGTCGTAGTTGGCGATGAGCGCCTCGTAGAGCGGCGCGTACTCCTTGGTCGGAGGGTGCGTGGGCGTCAGGACGTTGACCCGCCCGGGGCCCGAGTAGTCGAGTTCGACCACGAGCCGGGTCGTGACACGAACCTCGCGGGTACTGGGGTCGTAGGCGAGGGGGTAGACCCGGAGGGGCACCACACGGAAGTCCCTCATGATCGCCGGGTTGCCGACCGTGACCGACGCGTCGGGCGAGAACCCCGCATGCGCGTAAGCATCCTCGTCGATGACGACCGGCTCCGGCGGGACCCGCACCACGGCGGAGACCGGGGGAAGATCGTAGCCTCGCAGAAGCTCGGTCGATTCCTCGAGGATCCTGAGCTCGACGCCCGCCGCGGGGGGCACCGCGATCATCGCGGCGTCGACCGCGAGGAGCGGCTCGCCCGGATCGCCGTAGGGGTACGCGCCCGGCACGAGCACGAGGTCGTAATCGCGACCGTCGACCGTCATCGTCTCCGTCTCGACGGGCGGGATCTCGATCTCGACGATCGTGTGGGTCGCATTCGACTCGAGGACTCGGAACTCCATCCCACCCTCTGGGGTTGCAGCTGCTTCTGCTGTCTCGGGAGCGCGCGCTCCCGCGCAGACGGCCGTGAGGACGAGGACGGCGGCGACGAGGATCAGCTCGCAGCGCGGGGTCGGCGGTTCTCGATCGATCTTCCGAACATCCGGATCTCCTTCCAGTGGTACCGACGAGCATGGCGAGAGAATCGTACCGCGCGCGGCGCGCCAGCAGGCGGTGACTTGCAGACCGCGACCCAGTCGGGCGGCCGGGGCGGCGTCAACACACACCGACCCCCTCGCCCGACCCAGCGCTCTCGAGGACGCACCGAACCGTGCGTCCCGCAGAGCCCGCTGCCCGGCGCCCAAACGTCCTGGACGTAGGAATCGAAGCGCGAAGCCCCGAGCCGAACTCGGGGCTTCAGCGTATCTTCCCCATTGGCTATATTTTACCACATTCACGGCGGTTTGTCTATGAGGATTCGCCCAGTAATCCCGCGCGCGGGGCGGGTGGGGTCACGGGGGGAAGCGGAGCGAGGTCTCACCTTGACCGCAGGGAGTGAGTCGTATAGAATAGACATGATCACGGATATGGTCTACTTCGTGTAATCAGTCTGAATAGTCTGAACCTGTACGCACGGAGGGAGGCCGGCGGACGGCCGGCAGGGAGGACGAGGTTGACGCAGGAACGGGGCAAACAGCGGGAGATCCTCGCGGCAGCGGGGCGGGTCTTCGGGCAGTACGGACTCCGGAAGACGACGATCGGAGACGTGGTCCGGGAGGCGGGCGTCGCGCGCGCGACGCTCTACAAGCACTTCGCGACGAAGGAGGATCTCTTCCGGGCGGTGGTCGAAAAGGAAATGAGGGAGGTGCTCGAGGAGGACCGGCGCGCCGTCGCGGCCGCGGAGACGTCACGAGAGAAGCTCCGGGCGTTCGTCAACAGCCACGCCGACATGATTCGGAGGACGATCAATCTCTCGCGGATGAGCATCGACGAGCTGTCGGATCTCTACCCGAAGGACCATTGGCGGGAGCACGAGATGGTCGCGGAGGCGCAGGCGATCGTCTCGGGGATCCTCGAGGCGGGCATCGCGGCCGGTGAGATCGCGCGGCGCGAGCCGGACGGCCGCCCGCTCGCGATCCTCCTCGCCTTCAAGACCCTCTTCCTGGGGGTCGCGACCCGCCAGCTGGGAGAGGAAGAGACGCGCGCCTTGGGGGACCAACTCATCGAGCTCATCTACGAGGGGCTCCGGGCGCGGGAGGAGGCGGCATGAGAAGGGAACCGACCGTGCAAAGCGCTTCGAGACGGTCGACGCGGCGCGCTCTGGCGCGCGGGTGCGCGGCGGCCGCGGTCTGCCTGTTGCTCGCGGGAGCGGCGTCGGCCGCGGAGAGGCTCTCCCTGACGCTCGACGAGGCGCTCGGTATCGCGCTTTCCGAGAGCAAGGTCCTCGCGATGGCGGATGCGCGCGCCGAGGCGGCGGGCGCCCGGGTCGGCCAGGCCAGATCGGCCTTCCTCCCGAGAATCGGGGGGAGCGCGTCGTACACGCGGCTCGACGAGAGGCCGTACATCGACGCCTCGGGCTTCGGCGACATGTTCGGACCGCTCATGGTGCCGTTCATCGAGCTCGAGGAGAACGCGTACCTGAGCGAGGGCGTGCTGGCGGCCGTGGAGGGCTTGGGGGGAGGCGGCGGAGACAGGATCTACGTCGGGGACGACGACATCTACTCGGTGGGCCTGAGCGTGACGCAGCCGATCTTCACGGGGGGCGCCATCCTCGGTGCGTACGGCGCGGCGAAGCACGCCTCGCTCGCCGAGTCCTGGAGGAGAGAGAGGCACGAGGATCAGACGCTCTACGATGTGACCGGGGCCTACGTCGGTCTCGTGCGGGCGAACGCCGGGCTCTCGGTCATGCGGGACGCGGTCGAGCAGATGAAGAGTCACGTGTCCGATCTCGAGAGCCTCTTCGAGGTCGGCATGATCCTCGAGAAGGACATCATGGCCGCGCGTGTGCAGCGGTCGAACACCGAGCTGGGTCTGAACCGTGCCGAGCACGGAGTCCGCCTCGGGACGGCCGCGCTCGCATTCCAGATGGGGATAGACGTCGACACGGAGATCGAGGCG
>JALGVU010000323.1 GCA_025774545.1 bacterium
TGACGGGGAACACAGGTTCGGGATACGTCTCGCGCGTGTACCGCAATGATGGAGCCGGGGTGTTCGCCGACATCACCGCCGGGCTGCCGGGCTTGAACTACAGCTCGGCGGCGTGGGGTGACTACGACGTTGACGGGGATCTGGACATCCTCCTCACGGGCGACACGGGCTCCCAGGCAATGTCTCGCGTATACCGTAACGATGGTGCCGGGGGTTTCACCGACATCAGCGCCGGGCTGCCGGGCGTGTGCCACAGCTCGGCGGCGTGGGGTGACTACGACAACGATGGGGACCTGGACATCTTGCTGACGGGGTTCACGTACTCGGTGCGCCTCTCTCGCGTATACCGTAACGATGGTGCCGGGGTGTTCACCAACGTCAGCGCTGGGCTGCAGGGGGTCGGCGCGGGCTCGGCGGCGTGGGGTGACTACGACAACGACGGTGACCTGGACATTCTGCTCACGGGTTTCACGGGCCCGGGGTACCTCTCTCGCGTATACCGCAACGATGGTGCCGGGGTGTTCACCAACGTCAGCGCCGGGCTGCAGGGGGTCGCCGGGGGCTCGGCGGCGTGGGGTGACTACGACAACGACGGGGATCTGGATATCCTGCTGGCGGGCGACACGGGTTCGGCGTACTTCTCTCGCGTGTACCGGAGCGACGGCGCCGAGGCAAACACGGTGCCGGGGGCTCCGGGTGGCCTCACGGTTTCGATGGGGTGGGATCAGCTCACGCTGAGCTGGAGCGCCTCCACAGACGGCCAGACGCCGGCGGCGGGACTGTCGTACAACCTGCGGGTCGGTGCCACGCCGGGGGGTTCGGAGATCGTGTCCCCGATGGCCAACGCAGCGAACGGCTATCGGCGCGTGGTGCAGTTGGGCAACGCACAGCAGCGGACGTCGTGGACATTGACGGTGCCCCTCTCGCCCCTCTACTACTGGAGCGTGCAGACGGTGGACGGGGCCTACGCAGGCTCGTCCTTCGCGGTGGAGGAGAGCTTCCGCTATGCGGAGACTCCCGAGATCGATCGGATCGTCGATGTTCCCAACGACCAAGGACGGCAGGTGAGGATCTCGTGGGTGAGAAGCGCGTACGACTCTCCGGGGAGCCGGACACCGATCACGGGGTATGCGATCTACAGGAGGTTCGACGAGGATCTCGAGGGGCCGCCCCCGACAGCGAGGAAGAGAACCGGATCAGACACGAACTCGCCGTCGCGCTACCCGCCCGGGGACTGGGACTGGATCATGACGGTCCCGGCTTCTGCAGAGGAGGAATACGCGGCGGTCGCCCCGACTCTCGCGGACTCCACCGCTTCCGAGGGGATCTACTACTCGACGTTCTTCGCAAGAGCCCTGACGGACACTCCTGCTGTCTATTTCGACTCCGCTCCCGACAGCGGTTACTCGATCGACAACCTGGCACCCGAGCCGCCACTTCCCCTCCCCGGCGGCTTCGATCCTGCCACAGGGAACATCGTCCTCACCTGGTCGCCCTCGTCATCGGAGGACCTCCAGTACTACGAGGTCCACCGCGGAGTCGGCGCGGACTTCGTTCCCGTGTACGGCAACCGCGTGTACGCGGACGTCGACACCGTCTTCGCCGACACGAGCCTCGAGTGGGACGAGTCGACCTTCTACAAGGTGACGGCGGTCGACTTCGGCGGGAACCGCAGCGACTACCAGTCGATCTCCGCGCTCGAGACCGGGGTTCCGGAGGACGCCATTGTCGAGGCAGGTCTCCAGCAGAACGCGCCGAACCCGTTCACGGGCAGCTCGGAGCCGACGCGAATCGCGTACTCCGTCGCCGCGCCCGGCGGGCCCGTGCGGATCTCGATCTACGATCTCTCAGGGCGGCTCGTGCGCACGCTCGTGGACGACCGGAAGGAGCCGGGAGAGCACGCAGCGCTGTGGGACGGGAAGAACAACCAGGGCCGCGACGTCTCGGCGGGCGTGTACCTGTACCGGATCGAGGCATCAGGCTTCCAGGAGCAGAGGAAGGCCGTTCTTCTCCGATAGAACACAGGAGGCCTCGTACTGAGGTGCGCCTGCCGGAGCGCGGTCCGTCCCGTGTCGGTCGAAACCTACCGAGAGCACCAGCCGGGATGTAATCAAGCAGGTGTCCAGGTGGTCCGCCGGGCGCAAGGAGGTAGTACATGAGAAGAAACGTGATGGCGGCCGCAGTGATGTTCCTCACCGCAGGAGCTGCAACCGCCACGACGATCCGCGTACCTGACGACCAACCCACCATCCACGGCGGCATCGATGCCGCCTCCTACGGCGACACTGTTCTCGTCGCCTGCGGCACATACTACGAGCACGACATCGAGTTGAAGTCCGGCATCGCTCTGAGAAGCGAGACAGGGCTGCCCGATTGCGTCACCATCGATGCGCAGCAACAGGGAAGAGTGCTGAACTGCGAGGACCTTACTCAGATCACGATGGCTGGTCTCCACATCACGGGCGGTCATGCCGAAGGCGCGTGGCCGGACAACACTGGCGGAGGGCTGCGTGCCTACGAGTCAGAGATCCGGGTCACCAGCTGCAGCTTCGAAGCCAACTCGGCAGCCGGTTCAGGAGGCGGAGTCTACTGCTCATACGCTCCGGTCGTCTTTGAGAGTTGCGTGTTCGAGGGAAACGACGCCGGAAGCGGAGGCGGCCTGTACTGCCATAGCAGCACCGCGACGATCGACGACTGCCAGTTCGCGTCTAACTCCTCCTCCAACGGCGGGGGGCTCTGGTGCTACGGCTGCACCATCAACATCGCGCTCTGCGGTTTCACGGACAACTCCTCAACGAATGGCGGCGGCGCGTCGTTCTGGAGCTCGACGACCGGCACCATCGAGGGCAGCGTGTTCTCGGACAATACCGCTGACTCAGGCGGCGGAGCCTGGTGCTACTCCTCGTCTCATCCGGCGTTCACGAACTGCGAGTTCGCCGCCAATGTGTCTGTCGAGGACGGAGGCGCTGTCTGGTGCTCCTCGACCTCCGATCCGTCCTTCGAAGGTTGCCTGTTCACGGGAAACACCTCCGAGTCCGCTCGAGGTGGCGGGCTCTTCTTCGGCGGGACCTTCTTGATCGAGGAACCCGGTGGGGAGCGGCCCGATGGAAACGACTCGCCTTTCGCGTCGACCACAATCTCCGGCTGCACGCTGTCGGCCAACTCCGCTGTGAGCGGCGGGGCCGTGTACTGCCTGCACCCTGGCTCCGTTAGGCTCAGCGGGTGCCTGCTCACCGGTAACTCCGCGTC
>JALGVU010000324.1 GCA_025774545.1 bacterium
CCGCAGCCTGGGTTCACGACCGCCGCTCCGGCCTCGACGAAGGTCTGGATGTAGCCCGCCTTGAGCGCCTCGAGGTAGATGTCGCGCGACGCCGGGATCACGATGAGCCGGGTCTGCGGATGACGCTGCTTCCCCCGCAGGATCGACGCCGCGACCATGAGGTCGTGCAGCCTTCCGTTCGTGCACGTCCCGATGACCACCTGGTCGATCTTGACGCCCTTCGCCTCGTCAATCGTCCTCGTGTTGTCGACCGTGTGCGGGAACGAGACGGTGGGGGAGAGCTTCGATGCGTCGATCTCGATCACCCGCTCGTACGCAGCATTGGCGTCAGGCCCGATCTGCCGGAAGCTTGCGCCGCGCCCCCTCGAGTCGAGATACGCCCTCGTCTCGTCGTCCGACGCGATGAGCCCGGCCTTGGCGCCCGCCTCGACGGCCATGTTCGAGAGCGTGAACCGTTCGGGCATCGCCATCGCGTCGATCGTGGGTCAGATGAAGGATGAGGTCCTTCGAGTAGACTCCGATCGGGAGCTCGCCCGTTACCTCGACGCGGAAGGTCGGGGGAATGAGCATCCACGTCTTGCCGAGCGCCATGCCGATCGCGACGTCGGTCGAACCCATGCCGGTCGAGAACGCGCAGAGCGCGCCGCCCGTGCAGGTGTGCGAGTCCGCGCCGATCAGGACGTCGCCCGGGTTCACGTAGTCCTCGTTGATCACAGCGTGGCAGACGCCGTCGCCGACCTCCGAGAGGACGGCGCCGGTCTTCGCGGCGAACTTCCTCAAGTCGGGGTGCGCGACCTTCTCGAGATTCAGGCTCTGAAGCTGCTTCACGGCGAGCGGGCCGGTGCCGTCCTGCACCAGGGCCACGTCGACCGCGATGATGTGGATCTCGCCGGGATGCACGTCACACCCGGCGTGCTCGCTCAGGATCTTCTCGGCGATGGTCTTCCCCATGCTTCCTCCTGTGCGCCACCGTGCCCGGACACAGCTGGGGGCCGACGTCTCCGTCGGCCCCCCAAAAGGACTCTAGCCCTGGAGCTGCTTCACTCCGAGGAGGTTCTTGACGACCTCACGCTCCTCGACCAGTTCGTCTCCGGTGATCTTGAACTTGTCCCTGCCGAAGTCATCGAAGTCGAGTCCGTTCACGACCTCGTAGTCCCCGTTCTTG
The DNA here is from genome assembly GCA_025774545.1 of bacterium. Taxonomy (GTDB): domain Bacteria; phylum Joyebacterota; class Joyebacteria; order Joyebacterales; family Joyebacteraceae; genus JALGVU01. Next base: position 1,166 of record JALGVU010000324.1, read on the forward strand.
CAGCGGCACGGGTAGGAGAAGTAGACGTTCTCAGGCGCGCCGTAGCTGCCGAGTTCGGACGGGACCGCCATGCTGACCCACTCGTCCCCGGGCGTTCCCGAGTTCCACGTGTGCACGGTGTCGATGCCTGCGCTCGCGGCGCTCGCGGCGCTCGAGTGGCCGCGTGCCGCGATGATCTCCGCGCCCCGCTTCTGAACGCGTGGGATGAACTGATCGCGGTACCAGCCGTCGTCGTTGATGACCTGGGGCGCAGGCTTCCCGGCGATCGTCGCGTGGCGGATGTCCGGGAACTGCGTGCTGGAGTGGTTCCCCCAGACGATCACGTTCTTGATCTCCGCGGTCTGGGTGCCGGTCTTCTCCGCCATCTGTGACATCGAGCGGTTGTGGTCGAGCCTCGTCATCGCCATGAACTGCTTGCGCGGGATGTCCGGCGCGTGGCTCGATGTGATGAGACAGTTCGTGTTGGCCGGGTTCCCGATCGTGAGGACACGGACGCCGTCGGCGGCGCGCTCGTTCAGTGCCTTGCCCTGGTCCACGAAGATCGGGCCGTTGTCGAGGATGAGGTCCTTCCGCTCCATCCCCTTGCCGCGGGGCTTGGCGCCGACCAGCAGGGCCCAGTCCACTCCGTTGAAGGCGACCGTCGGATCGTCGGTCAGGACCATGTCGTGGAGGAGCGGGAACGCGCAGTCCCCGAGCTCCATCGCCACGCCCTCGAGGCCCTTCATGGCGGGAGTGATCTCTAGCATCTGCAGGATGATCGGCTGGTCCAGGCCGAGGGCGTCTCCGGCCGCGAGGCGGAAGAGCAGAGAGTAGCCGATGTTGCCGGCCGCGCCGGTTACGGCAACGCGGAGCGGAGTCTTCATTTCAGAACCTCCGTGAGAAGGGGTTAACGCTAACACTGTTCACTCGACGACAACAGCTGTAGATGGTACCAGCACGGCGTGCGCCGGGCAACAGGTTTTCTGCCAGTGGAGCGGGCTGATTGGGTACGTGGGGACGCGCTCGCGACGTGAAGGAGGCCTCGACGCGCTCGCCCGGGGAGGCTCGGACTCGCGAAGCAACCGTGCGTGTCCGCTCTCCGCGGTGACCGCTAGTCAACGTGGGGCACGGTGAGGTTCGCCAGCGTGAGGAAGAGGACCCTCGTCGGCCCCTTGACTCTGAGGGCTTCGTCGATCGCCTCCTGAAGCGATCCGAACGGACGCATGAACACGCTCTCGAGGACCTCCGGTTCGAGACCGGTCACCGCCCACATCGAGGCCCACCTGCTCATCTCCGCCATCCTCGCGGTCTTGTGGTACCCGAGTTTGTACCCCTCTCGTGCGATCTTCTCGAGCACCTCGGCGGGTGTGGAGACGGACTCCGCGAGTTCGACGAACGCCCTGTTGCCCACTCCGGCCCTGCACTCCGAGACGAGGATGATGATCCCGCCGTCGTTGAGCGCAAGCCTGCCGTTGTCGAGAGCGTGCTGCGTCTGGTAGAGATTGTCGACCGGGGGGTAGGGCGCCACTGCGACGACGATGTCTGCCTTCTCCTCGATGGCGACTGCGTAGATGCGTCGCGCCTTCTCAGCGGCGACCTCGAGCGATTCGGTGATGTCTCCCGCCTCGACCGAGTGGAGGCGCTTCTCCCCGTCGAGCACCGCCTGGATGCTGAAGATGTCGCTGTCGCACAGGAGCTCCACGGCCTCGGCCATGTCCTCGTGTACCGGGTTCCCGTTAAGCACGAGAGACCGGGCCTCCGGAGAGAGCGCGTGCGAGTGGTTCTGCTCGATCGTCTCGTAGGAGGCGACGCCCGGCAGGAACGACTTGCGTCCTCCCGTGAAGCCCGCGAAGTAGTGGGGTTGCACGGAGCCGATCGCGACGATCTTCCTCGCTCTGGCCACGAGACGGTTCACCCGGACCTCGGTGCCGCGCGACGTGGTCCCGAGTCGAACCATGTCCGCGGCGCTCCGTGCGTCGTGGGCCGAGATCCTCCCGCTGAACTCGTCGTAGAGCGATCCGAGAATCCGGCGACACTCGTCATCGCTCGGTGCCCTGTGGGATCCCGTGGCGACGACAAACCTCACGTCGGTGTTCCTGAGGGCGGGAGAGATGTGCTCGAGGATGTCACTCGTGGGTGTCGATCTCGTTCGATCGTTGACCACGACTACGATGTCCTCGGCATCGGAGAGGAACTCGTCGAAGGTGTAGGATCCAGAGGGGTGCGAGAGGGCGTGGGAGACTGCCTCGGCCGTGTCGACGGCCGCCACGCTGTTAGGACGGACGATCGCACCGAGGTTGCCCCGGTCGATCTCCGCTGTCATGTGTCCGTTGCCGTAGGGAACCGTGACGCGCATGTGTCTGCCCGTGCCGCCTCTCTCGTGCTGCCCGCGCCCTCTGTAATGGTCCGCCCGACGGCGCTGGCAGCGCCCTTTGCGCTGGCCGCGCCCGCTCTGTGCTGCTCGCGCCTTCTGTGCGGGTGGGTTCCCCCGGGCCGGATCGGGGAGGGGCGTCCGCCCCCCCCCCCGGGGTTGCGTGCTACTCGCTCACGAACTGCGAGAGCCTCTCGACGAGCGAGCCGTCCGCGTTCCGGACCTCCACCACGAGCGGCATCTCGCCAGGAACCGTGTGCGTCGCGCACGCGAAGCACGGATCGTACGCCCGGAAGGCCATCTCCACCATGT
>JALGVU010000081.1 GCA_025774545.1 bacterium
ATCGTTGCGCTGCTGGTGCTGCCAGGCGCCGGCGCGGCTCAGGTCCCCCAGAAGTTGAGCTACCAGGGCGTGCTGACGGACGGCGGCGGCAGTCCTGTCCCCGACGGCGACTACGCGCTCACGTTCAGCCTCTACGACGTTCCGGCGGAAGGCGATGCGCTCTGGACCGGGGTACAAACCCTGACTGTGACCGACGGGATCTTCGACGCGAGCCTCGGGAGCGTGACGCCGCTCGACCTTCCGTTTGACGAGCCGTACTGGCTGGGCGTGAAGGTGGGTGCCGATCCCGAGCTCACGCCGCGGGTCGCGATGACGTCGGTCCCGTACGCCGTGCGCGCTCTCTACTCGGACGCCGCGTCCGACGACGACTGGGAGATCTCAGGGAACGACATCTACCGTCTCTCCGGCAACGTGGGCATCGGCACGTCGACGCCCGCCGAGAAGCTCCACGTGGCGGGGGAGGCCGAGATCGACAGCACGCTCTACGTGAACACGATCTCGAGCGTGGCGCCTCCGCCGCCCGAACCGGCGCAGACGAAGATGTCGCATCTCGAGGCACAGGCTTCGGGGCGGGGGAAGCGGGGCCGCGAGATCGAGGTCCCGTCGCGCGAACTCACCCGCGCGGTGCCCCTCGAGCTTCAGACCGGCGGAACCACCCGATTGCACATCGACGGGGCGAGCGGCTACGTCGGCGTCGGGACCCTGACGCCGAGCGAGCTTCTCGACGTCGAGGGGGGTCTCGAGGCAAACGCGATCCGGATGCCGACCGGCGCCTCCGACAACCTCGTGCTGACGTCGGACGAATCGGGCAACGCGTCGTGGGAGCTTTGGAGCGAAGGGCGCGTGCCGAACATCGCGTACGCGGACACGTTCACGGACACGATTCTCTACCCGGACGCGGGCGCGAAGATCCGGGCGGCGATCGAGAGCCTCGGCGGGGAGGGAGGCATCGTCGACGCGCGCGGCCTCACCGGCGAGCAGTGGATCAACCAGGACCTGTTCTATGAGTCGGAGGGGGTCGAGAAGCACCTGACGCTTCTCCTCGGCCGGGGGACGTACCACATCGAGACGCCCCAGCACTTCACCGGCGTGGAGAGCGGCAGCCTCCGTCTCATCGGCCAGGGCTTCGGGACGGTGCTGATGCCCGGAACGGGTATGACGATGTTCACGATGGTGGGCAAGTCTGTTCGTGTCACCGACGTCTGGTTCAACATGGACCGGACGAACTCGACCGCGGTGTACTTCCTGGACGTCATGGGCTGGAGTTCGTCCATTGAGCGCGTGCGCATCACGCACACGGCGGGTACCGCCTCACTCATCAGGCTGGGTGAAAGCTGGACGACCACCAGAGCCCAGGGGATCGTGGTGCGGGACGTCACGATCTGGGGAACCCTGACGCAGAACGCCATCGAGGTCCACTCGGAAGAGGTCGTCATCGAGCACACGTGGGTCGGCAACTGCTTCGCGGGCGTCATCGCGGACGGGGGTACCGACCTGACCATATGGAACTGCCAGTTCGAGCCGGTGCGTCACGCCTTGCTGATCGACGAGCCTGCTCAGGGGTATGACACGATCGTGTTCTCCAGCAACACGTGCGAAGCCGGCGACGTCGGGTCGGGTTTCATCAAGATCCTCAATTCGTCGGTCAACTTCCCCGTGAAGAACCTCATCGTCAGGGACAACTACTTCACGCAGATGAACGGCCCCGACATGGACGCGATCACGCTCAAGGGAGTCAGAGGTGTACTCATCGAGGGTAACCGCTTCGCGAGCGGTTACACCGGGTCCGGCGCGGAGAGCGTCGTGTTCCTCTCTCACGTTTCGGAGGTCTCCATCGGCAGCAACATCGCGCTCGGCATAGAGCCGACGATGCCGGGCTACGATACCGTGGCGGGGCTCATGGTCGATGATGTGACCGCGGTCCAGACGAGCAACGCCGGTGGATTCGGTTCGGACCTCACAGTCGGGGGCGTCCTGTCGACGGAGCAGATGCTCCGGATCGCACCGACCGGGGTTGCTCCGGGGGACCCATCCGAGGGCGACATCTACATGGACGCTACGACCCACAAGCTCATGGTCTTCGACGGAACCACTTGGCGCGCCTGCTGGTAGGCGATGAGGAGGACGTCATGAGAACGCAAGCATGTGCAATCGGTGCCGCGGGTCTCCTGCTGACGCTCCTTGTCGGCACGACGTTCGCAGCGCCGGGAGGCTACGCGGAGGACTTCTCGACCACGGACTACATGGACCCGGTCTCCACGACGGCCTGGTGGGACGCGACCGGGGGCGAACTCACGCTTCACCCGCACGAGCTGACGCTCGAGGGAAGCGCGAGCTTCCCAGGACTTGCCGCGGACGTCGTGCTTCACGGCGACTACGCTCTCGTGGCCGAGGCGCGATTCACCCTCGACGGTGGTCTCCAGGTGGTGGACATCAGTGACCCGTCAGCGCTCGTGGTCGTGGCCAGCCACACGACGGCGATGACAGCACTCGGGATCGATGTTGCCGGGAACTACGCGTATCTGGCGGGGATTGGATCGGGACCGGAAGCGATCGGCTTCTTCGTGATCGACCTGACGAAGCCCGACACCCTCGGGGGCGCTTTCATGTGTCCAGGGATGCCCGCCAACGCCTTCGGGGTCGTCGTCGACGGGAACTACGCCTACGTCGGGGCGCAGAGCTCCGGACTCGCGGTGATCGACGTGACCGACCCGACGGAACCGTCACTCGCTGCTCTCTACTCGACATCAGGTGTGGCGCACGGCGTCGCTGTGTCTGGGAACTACGTGTATGTGGCGGATGGCTTGGCGGGTCTCACGGTGGTCGACGTCAGCGATCCGGAGAGCCCGGGTCCGTCGCATACCATCGACACCGCCGGGGACGCGTGGGGGATCGCAGTCGACGGTGACTACGCGTACGTTGCTGACAGCGATGGGGGTCTCCGGATCTTCGACATCACGCACCACACGGATTCTCAGCCTGCTCTCCCCGCTGGGAGCTTGCCGATACAGGGCAACGCGCTCGATGTCGCCATCGTCGGTGATTACGCATACGTGGCAGTCACCGAGTCCGGCCTCGCCGTGGTCGATATCACGCATCCCGAGAATCCTCAGCTCCTTGGGTACTACGACGATCCGAGCGCAGTCGGCAACGGTGTGGCGGTCGCGGGCGAGCACGCGTTCCTCGCCGCGGATGCGGGCGGGCTTCTGGCCATCGACGTCGCCGATCCCGTGGTGCCTCCGCTTCTGCTCGCGCATCTCGAGACCGGTGGACACCCGGGGCGCGTTGAGATCTCGGGGAACTACGCGTATGTCCCGGACGGGAGCGCCGGCGACCTCCACGTCGTCAGCATACGCAACCCGAGGCAGCCCGAGCTCGTTGCGAGTGTCGACACCCCAGGGGGCGCGAGGGACATCGCGATCGCCGGGGACTATGCCTACGTCGCGGACTACAAGCCCGGAATCACCGTCCTCGATATCACTCACCCTGACGACCCGGTGCTCGGCGGCAACGTGAGGCTGAACGGCGATGCCACCGACGTCGTGGTGTACGAAGGAACCGCATTCGTGAGTGTCGGCAGCGCATCAAACTCGGGCTACCACAACGGCTTCAGCATAGTCGACCTCAGTGACCCCCTGCACCCCGCGCTCATTGACTACGAGTGGTGCCACTACATGAGCTTCCTCGGGCGTCACGCGCGTGGACTCGACGTTCAGGATGGGCGCGTCTACGTGGCCGACAGCTGGGCGGGTCTGCACATAGTCGATCTCGACGCGGGCTGCGGCACGACCGAAGACCCTCTCCGCAGCACCATCGTCACAGGCGGCGAGGCCCACGCGGTTGCGGTCGTCGGGGCCCTCGCCTACGTCGCCAACGGTGCCGATGGGCTCTTCATCGCCGACGTCTCCGACTATCTGAATCCCACGGAAGCCGGCCGGCACGACACGCCCGGCGTGGCTGTCGATGTAGTGATCGAAGGCAATTACGCGTTCATCGCTGACGACTTCGCCGGGATGATGATCCTCAACATTAGCGATCCAGGGGCGCCGGATTCCCTCGGTCGCTACGAGACGGCCGGGGTCACGTCCGGACTCGATGTGGTGGGCACGCTGGCATTCCTGGCGAGCCACGACGAGGGGCTCGAGATCGTCAACGTCGCCGATCCCACGAACCCCACCCTTCTGGGCAGGTACGATCAGATCTACTGGTGGCCTGCGAGTGCGGGCATGGCCGGCAACGCCTACGTGGATGTGACGGTCCGGGACACTCTCGCCTTCGTGACGGATGCCAACGCCGGGCTCTACGTCATCAACATCGCTGATCCCGCTCAACCCAAGCCTGCGCTTCCCGCGAATGAATGGTGTGACCTCTGGGCCTGCCGGACGCCGGGTCCTGCGCGGGCGGTCGCCCTGGCCGACTCGTACGCCCTCGTGGCTGACGGGGAGTACGGACTGCAGGTGATCGACATCACCGACCACACGCGCCCGCGTCACCTCTGCACGCTCGACGGGCAGGGGAGTTCGCACGGGGTGACGGTCTCGGGAGACCATCTCTACTTCACGGATCAGGGACAGGCGTGGCGCCCCCAGGGGATGATCGTCGCCGACATCGGAGATCCCCTGCGCCCGACGCTGCACGGCTGGAATCCCACGTACGACAATGGCGGCCACTACGCCCCGCGCGTCGGTGACCTCGTCGTCGACGGCGACTTCGCCTTCATATCCGACCAGTGGAGACAGCTCACGACGGTCTACGTCGGGGATCCTGCCAATCCGGATACGTTCAACACAGTGCCCTCATACACGTACGCCGCGCGGGACGTGGACGTCGCCGGTGACCACGCGTACGTAGCGAGCGTTCACTACGGCTTCGAGGTCGTGGACATCAGACAGCCTCGCGCTCCCCGACACGTCGGCGGCACCGATGGCGGACAGACAACTCCCATGGACATCGACCTCGCGGGCGACTACGCGTTCGTGGCCGGCAGGGAACACGGGCTCCTGCCGATCGACATCAGCGATCCCACGGCCCCTGACCTCCTTTCCGGTGCCCACACCCCGAATGCATGGGGCGTGGCGGTCGCAGGCGACCACGCGTACGTCGCCGACTACGACACGGGCCTGTGGGTCTTCTCGGTCTTCTCCCGGGAAGCGAAGCCGGACTCCAACATCGCCGGCTCGCTCCCGATCGCCGTCGGGACGGAGAACGTCACCCGAGCTCGTCTCAACGCGAGCTACGCCGACTCCATTCTGTGGGAACTGAGTGTCGCGCCGCTCAACACCGCGTGGGTCGAGATGCTCCCGGGTGGCCCGGGGCGCACCTTCGCCGAACCCGATACGAATCTCCGCTGGAGGGCGACGCTCTACCCAGTGGAGATCGGGGCGACGCCGTGGTGCGATTGGCTGAACGTGGAGTGGTGGTACGACTGCGCCCTGATCGACACGGTCAGAGACATCCCTGGCGACCAGGGAGGCTGGACGCGGATCGCGTTCACGAGGTCGGGCTACGATTTCGAGGACGATTCGTCACCGGTCGCCATGTACGGCGTGTGGCGCCGTGAGGACGATCCCGCCGTGAAGGCGCGCGTGCGGAGGGCGGCGGCCCGCGGGGGCGGTCGTGGACGATCGGAAGAGCGCCCGACCGACGCGCTTCAGGCACCCGAGTTGGGACCGGGATACGGGGTGGAGCGCGTGGACGACCGGTGGTTCGTCTCCGCGACCACCGGTCGCCTAGGAGGTTTCCCTCGCGACACCGTCTGGGAGTACGTCGCCGACGTGCCGGCGATGCAGCAGGAGAGCTACGATGTGGCCGTGCCGACCTACCAGGACGCGCAGTACGGAGGCGTCAACATCTTCCTCGAGTTCGCCGGCGGGGCGAACTACATCGAGCCCGGGGCGTCCGTGCCGTTCACCGCGACGGTCTACGTCGGGGGCTTCGATCCAGGGGCGGGGCTGACGGCGGTCGAGTTCGCGCTCGATCAGACGTTCGGCGGGTTCCTCCTGACGTCCACGAACCTGCTGGACCTCGAGATCGGCGATCCCGTGAGCGGCTGGAGCCTGGCGTCCACCGAGTGCGTCATGCCCGACGTGGATGGCCGGGTCGCGGTCGCCGAGGTCCAGTACATCTACGACGGCGTCACCCCCGGGACGCTCGAGATCCTCACGAACCCGATGACCTCGACGCGACTGGTTCAGGACTGCGTGTACGAGCTGGAGGACTGGTGCGTGCGTCGGGATCCTTCGGGTCACGGCGGAGTGTGGGCGGAGCCTCCTGAGGGCGACTGCGGTCCGGGGAACGAGTCGGCGTGGACGGTCTACCGGGTGTCGGCCCACAGGGCGGACCCGACTCTCTGGTACGTGAGCCCGCCGGACAGCGGGTACTCGGTCGACGATCTTGCACCTGTACCGCCGGGCGGTCTCAGGATCCCCGCGCAGCTCACGCTCTCATGGGACGCGAACGGGGAGATCGATCTCGATCACTACACGATCTACGCGGTGGACGACGAGGAGGCTCTCGAGCAGGCAGAGGCCGTGGCCACAACAGAGGAGACGGAGTGTGTTCTCACGGACGATACGGTCGGCCGCTTTGTGTTCGTGACGGCGAGCGACCTCTCGGGGAACGAGAGCGAACCGTCGGAGCTTCTCTGGAACACAGGGACGCCGATCCCCGACGCGCACTTCCTTGCGCAGAACGTCCCGAACCCCTTCAATCCCATCACCACGATCCGGTTCGGGCTGCCGGAGAAGGGGAGGGCGCGAGTCGAGGTCTACGACGTGGCCGGTCGCCTGGTGCGGCTGCTGGCGGAGGGGGCACGTCCCGCCGGCGAGCACGAGGTGGTGTGGGACGGTCGTGACGGGCAGGGGCACTCGGTCTCGTCGGGGGTGTACTTCTATAGGATGGAGGCCGGGGAGTACCGGGCCGACAGGAAGATGCTGCTGCTGAAGTAGGCGCGTTGCGCCGCGAGTCAATCCCAAGAGCCCGGCCGCACGACGCCGGGCTCTTCCTTATCCCTTCCCCTCGGGACCGCTCTCTCCGAGGCTCTGCGCCTGCACCGCCGTGACGGCCACGAGATCGACGATGTCCGAAACGCTCGCGCCACGGGAGACGTCGTTGACCGGTTTCGCGAGGCCCTGGAGGATCGGTCCGATGGCGCGCGCGCGGCACAGACGTTCGACGAGCTTGTAGGAAATGTTGCCCGCATCGAGATCCGGGAAGATGAGGACGTTCGCCCGCCCGGCGGCCTCGCTCTCTCCCGCCTTCCGCCGCGCGATCGAGGGAAGAAGGGCCGCGTCGGCTTGAAGCTCTCCGTCGATCTCGAGGTTCGGCGCCTGCTCTCGGACGCGCTTGGTCGCGCGCACCACCCTGTTGATGTCCTTGTCGCTCCCGCTTCCCTTCGTCGAGAATGAGAGCATCGCGACGACCGGATCGTCACCGATGAGGGCGCGCCGCGTCTGGGCCGTTGCGACGGCGATGTCCGCAAGCTGTCTCGGTCCGGGATGGGGCAGCACCGCGCAGTCCGCGAAGAGAAGGACGTGCTCGGGTACGTCGATATCGTCGGGCAGGATCATGAGGAAAGCGCCTGAGACGGTGCTCGCGCCTGCGGCGACGCCGATCGTGTGGAAGGCGGCCCGGAGCACGTTGCCTGTCGGGGCGGTCGCCCCGGCGACACATCCGTCTGCGAGCCCGTTGCTCACGAGAAACGCCGCGAAGAGCACTGGATCGGAGACGCGCTCCTCCGCATCGCCGAGCGTGACGCCCTTGTGATCGCCGAGCTTCTGGTAGAGGAGTGCCATCTCGGGAAGCAGCTCGGACTCGCGGGGATCGATGGTTTCTACACCTGCGAGGTCGAGGCCGTGGGCACGGGCGAGCTCATGGATCTCGTCGACGGCGCCCAGGACGACCGGACTCGCGAGACCTTCCTCCCGTGTGCGGACGGCGGCCTCGAGTACCCTCGGGTCGTGACCCTCGGGGAGCACGATCCGGAGCGGAACCCACCGGGCGCGCATCTTGATCTGCTCGAGAATGTCCGGCGCTCTGCCTGTGCTCATGACTTCTCCCGCGACGCGCGTAACCTGTCACGAGAGAGTGTACCGGGAGTGCCCGGTTGAACCTAGCGGGTCGTGCGTGCGGACCCCCTTCTCGAATGACGATCGCGCGTGTGAGTGACGACTCATTCATTCGAGAGCCGCTCCGCCCTTCGCGCACCGAGTCCGCGAAAAACCGAGCGCGCTCGACGAAACGCTTGACGCGTGGAACGGCACGTGCTACATTCCGTTTTTACATTCGTTTCCGCCACTCCAACCACGAAGGACCCTTCAACATGCCTCACTCCTAGGGCCAGCGGGATGAAGCTCCGACCACCGGCGACTGACAACCGCCGGCAGCGGTCGGAGCAGAGCACCTCCCGCGACGGGTGGCGCGCCGTAGTGCGTCTCACCCGGGCCTGGATCTCTGCACTCACGCAGAGACCGGCAGTCCGTCGCGACCTCGCAAGGCCGCGGCCGGACCAGCACGGAGGTGAGGCATGCAGCACGAGGAGATCATCCGTCGCCATTTCGAGGCCATCGGCGCGCGCGTGGAGTTCCGCCCGTACGGGCGCCGCGAGTCCTGGCTTGCGCCCGATTCAGTCCTCTTCGATGTTCTCTCCGACCGCCGCGGCCGCTACTTCGACATCGCGGTCGGCCCTGAGGCGCCCGAGCTTGTCGTTCTCCAGGTGCGTCCGAAGGAGCATCATCTTCTTCTCTACAGCCGTGACGGCAGCCGCTTCCTCTGCGGCCACGACGAGCGGGATTGGTTCATCGCGGCCGTCCCGAAGCGCGTGAGCACGGTCCGCGATGCGAAGCAGGCCCTCATGCCGCCCGAGGTGTGGGAGGAGGCGCGCCGTCTTAGCCCTTCGGCGACGGACAACAGAAGAAACCCCGTCTTCGTTCGTCAGGGCGAGTGGTTCTTCGTTCCCGTCGATCGTGAGTTCCCCGAGGCGCTCGTGCACCGCAACGAAGTGCTCCTCCGCTGGGGCAGCCGTAAGCCGCACGTCTGCGAGGAGCTCTACCGCGAGGGCGGGCAGCTGATCTACATCGTTGGTGGTCGCGCGTACGCCAAGGATGAGTACATGGTGAAGCGCAAGAGGAACCCGAAGTTCGCGCGCGCCCGCGTCGAGTATCGCGTGGGAGACCCGGTGGTCTACGTCCGTGGGAGTATCCGTCACCCCGATCATGCGACGGTCCGTCTCGATGGATGGCACCGCGTCTACGTGAACGGCGAGCCTCGCACGGGGTCGGTGGCGTTTCTCGACTAGACGGGAGTGCCCTGGGTCGGTGTCGAGAGGCGATCCGGTCCTCACGCAGAAGGAAGGAACGTAGCATGTGGCCGCTCATAGTGGCAGCCCTCCTCGTTGCCGGTTCGGAAGAAGAAGGCGCGCGGGTGAGCGCGTTTTTGACCGCCACCGGCACCAGGAGACCCGCCGTGACGAACACGAGTGATCGCCGCAGCCAGCCCGACGTCGCCCCTGGGTATTTCTGGATGCCGGAGGACTTCGTGACCGAGGGAGGCGCGCACGTGACCTTCCGTGCGACCTCCGGCGGTGCGTACGTGATCGGGTGGGGCACGTCGGAGTTCACGCGGGAGCTCGATCCACGAGGGCCACACGGGCGTGGTCACTACCCGTGGCTGGCAGCGGAGAACGAGCATGTTCTCGTCTTGGAGGCTCCGTGTGGAACCGGCTGCCTGGTTGCGTTCGTCCTTCCGCTCAACGAGACGGGCGAGGCGGAGCGCTTCTACCTTCCGAAGGTGTACGACATGGAGCGCGACCTCCTGGTGCATCTCCACGGTTCCGCGGACACGCTCCTCGCTGTGAGGAACGTCTCGACGGGGAGCGTGCAGTGGGTCACGGGCCCTGAGTGTGAGGCGTTCTCGATAGACGTGTGCGTGGACTCCGTGCGGATCGTGGGCGACGAGCTCCGATTCAGCTTCTGGCACTACGATCCCGACGAGCCGATATGGGCCGATGCGTGGCACGAGAACTTCAGTGTGAATCTCGATGTGAAGCGGCTCGTGGAGTAGCCGACAGGGAGTGGCACGCAGATGCCTGTGGACGCAAGCGAGAAGGGGGCCCAGCTCGGGCCCCCTTCCTGTCGTCACATCGCGGTCGCGCTAGCTTCCCTCGAGCTCCTGGATCCGCTCGTTCACTCCCTCGAGTTCGTTCTGGAGCTGATCCCGGTACTCCTCGAGATGTTCGCGCACCTCACGCTTGGAGACGAACCGCCGCGCGAACGTGTGGCATCCGCATCCGCAGTCGCCATCTCCGTGGCCGTGGTGGCCCATGTGACCTCCCCACGGCTCACAGCAGTCGTCGTGCCCGCCGTGGTGTCCCCGGTGACCTCCTCTGGGCTCGCAGCACATATCATTCACCTCCTCTCAGTGTAGTCTCTCGACGTGCTTGAGTTCCTTCTCGAGCTGCCGCCTGTACTCCCGGAGCGTCGCGAGATCCTCCTGACCCTCGTCTCCGTGACGTCCGCCGCCGTTACAGCCGCACGTGCACTCGTGGATCAGCGTCCCGCAGCAGTCGCCGAGTCCCTCCTGATCGAGGGAGTAGGGGACCCA
>JALGVU010000325.1 GCA_025774545.1 bacterium
GTGGCGATCGTACCACCTCGAGCTTCCGGACCGCAGGCGCTCGCTCGGGGGTGGCGCGTCGATGGCCCTCGGGGAATCGCGGCGGTTCAGCGTCGAGGTCCGAGGGGATCGCAGGACGGGGGAGAGCGGCGAGGGTCGGCGTACGTCTGACGAGGCACGAGGGGTGGCCCGCTTGATGTACGCAGCGGGCAGGAATCCGGAGTGCACGTTCTCCCTGTGGAGGACGCGCGAGACCCGTGACGGACACGAGACGGGTGGGCTATCCGCGGTTGGGCTCCGGGTGCGCGCCGATCTTGGATCGACCTGGGGGGTGGTCGTGGGCGCCACGGCCATAGCCCGACGAGGGGAGGCGCGGCCCCTCACGACCTACGAGCACCGCCTGCCCGGGGAGTTCGGCATGGCGACGCTCAGCCATTCGGGGAGCAGGTGGCACGTGCTGGTTCGCTCGATCGTCCACCGAGGCGCGGCCGTGAGCCTGCGGCTGGCCGGAGGTCCCGAGGCAGGACGGGTGGACCTCGGGGTGGGGCTCGAGAGTGCCTACTTCTAGGGGCTATCGTGGCAGGGGCGGGAGGCACTGCGCGGCGGGCAAGACAACGTGTGAGGGGTGAAGAGCGGGGCGGCCCGGCATTGCGCCGGGCCGTCAGTCGTGTCGAGGGGCCCACGCATGAAGTGAACATGCCTTCACACATAGAATATGCAATAGTACGGTGTAATCGCCCGTTCGACCGCATGCTAGAGTTCACAGTCACTGCAAGTTCCAAGTGTTGACTTGACATCGCGGAAGTGAGGCGGTATGCTTGGGACCATCATGTGACATTTGCCGTCGCGCGCACGGGGCAACCTGAGAGATCTCAGCCGGGCGTGTGCCGGTCGGCGATGAGTGAGAAACGGGAACCGGGCGACTGGAAATCGGTGTGCGGCCGACCAATCGCCCGGGCTGCGGCACTGCGTACGCGCCCCTTGGGGGACGTACGCCGGTGCCACGTTCTGCAATATACCCATGGGTGAGGAGACGGTCAAGCGTGCGGGGAAGCTGGGGCGCGGCGGGAGAGAGGCGCTTGGCCTCGAGCAATGAGGAAGGAGGCGCGAAGGCGGTGAGAGTGCTTGCGCAGGAGTGTGGGCACGCGCCCGGGTGTCCGGGGGCGAAGCGGATGAGGCGTTTCAACAGGGGGAACACGATGAAACTGGCAGCCATGCTCGCGATGGTGGTGGCCGTGGTGATGGTCGCGACCGTGTGCGCGGGGCAGGGAGTGACGGACTACGGCAAGCAGACGAACCCAGTCAGTGGTGTGTCGCCCGCCTACGAGATCCGCTACCTCAGCGTGACGGGAGCCGGAACGGTGGGCGATCCCTACGTGATGTACTTCGAGGATCGCAACAACAGCTCGATCTTCACGCGGGTCGTTTCGGCCGGTGACTACGACGAGTTCCCGGCGGCGGGGACGACGCTTTCGGGGTATTCGGCGGACTGCCATCCGACCGTGTACGAGATGTCGACGGGCAACTGGATCATGTACTCCAACAACTGTCCGTCGGTCACGGACTACAGCCTCTCGACCGATGGAGGCGAGACCTGGGTGGGCCAGGGCAACCTCGGCCTGAACACCGACAACGGGGCAGGCGTCGCCGCCGTCTACGACGATCCGATCGGCGGGAAGGTCCACTTCTGGTATCAGGACGGTGGCGGGAACCTCCTCTACTGCAACTCCGGAACCGCGACGGGCGACGCTCGATTCTACTCGCCAGACGGCACGACCGAGATCGTAGGGCTTGCGAAGACGGAGTCGGGATACGCGACCGGTTTCTCGCCGACCGGCGGGATCGCCGTGCTGCCGAGTGGCGAGTACGGGCTGTTCCTCGTCGCGCAGGACGACTCGGGCGTGCAGCTTGCGTCCTCGGCGACACTCGGCGCGGGGGCGGGTTCGTGGACGTTCCTCTTCGACCACGGTAATCCGCTTCTTCCCGGGGCCGACGGCTCCCTGACACCTGCGCGGGACAACCTCAAGGAATGCTCTATCACCGACCTCGGGGGCGGGATCTTCGGCATCCACTACGACGGTGAGTTCGGTAGCAGCGACGAGAGCTACGGATACGCCACGGTCGACCTGAACGCGCCGGTGCACAACCTCACGCAGCTGACCGACCACTGGACGATCCAGGCGGCGATCGACGCGGCGAATCCGGGAGACGAGATCCAGGCGGACGCCGGGGTATACCCTGAGCGCGTGAACGTCCACACGGCGGTCGATCTCCGCGGCGCGCAGTACGGCGTCGATCCGACGGGGGCGGGAGCGAGGACGAACCCGGCGGCCGAGGCGATCATCGACGCGTCGGGTCTGCCGATCGCCAATCCCCACGTGACGGTCGAGATCCCGAGCGGGGTGACGAACGTTTCGGTGAGCGGCTTCACGCTGATCGGTGTTCCGCTCATCTACCACTCGGACGACAGCATCGTGCGGTGCTGGGACGACGACATCACCGTGAGCGATAACATCATGGACGGGTACTCGGGCGTGGTGTGCAAGGGCGCCGCGAATCAGACCGTCCACAGGAACCGGATGGTGGTGAACAAGAATGCCGTCGTCGTCCAGCCGAATCCCGGCATGAACGTGACCGTCTCGGACAACCACGCCACGTTGGGACCGATCCCGGCGGGCGATGAGAGCGCGTTCTACATGACCGGGTGCACGCAGGTCAGCATCACGGGGAACACGGTGTCGGGATTCGTGAACGGCAAGGCGGCCACGGGCAGCAGTGTCGATCACATCACGATCTCCGGCAACGCGTTCGACGGCAACAAGGACGCAATCTCGTACTGGGGCACGACGACGTTCGTGACGATCGCGGACAACACCATCACGAACTCGCTCCGGTTCGGCGTCAGCATCAAGGGCCAGGACATCACCATCAGCGGGAACGAGATCACGGGCAGCGCGGACTCCGGCGTGAACATCGACCGGCACGCGATCGACACGGAGCGCGTCACAGCACGAACTTCGGCGTCAAGGTCAACACCGCGCTCGTGACCGAGACGGTCGACGCCTCTGGGAACTACTGGGGCTCGACCGCCGCCGCGACGGTCAAGGCCGCCGCGAACAACGCCGACGGCTGTGACTACACGCCGTGGCTCGGTGGGGGCACGGCGCAGAACCCGGGCTTCGCGGGTGACTACTCGACGCTCTACGTCGATGACGACAGCCCGCAGGGGGGCGGCGGTGGAGGTCGGATCCAGGAGGGGCTCGGCCTCGTCTCGGGCTCGACGATCAACGTGCTGCCTGGATCGTACCCGGGTGATCTCCTCTTTGCCGCTGCCTTCGACAAGGACGGTGTGGTGATCTCCGGCGATGCCGGGGATCGTCCTGTCCTCTCGGGCGGAGTCCGTTTCCTGAACACGGGAGACGTCGACGGCCTGACGTTCGAGAACCTGTACATGAAGGGCGTCTGCGCCGGCGGGAACGCGGTCTTCGACCTGGACAACAGCGGAGCGGTCAACGACCTCACGCTGCACAACTGCGTCATTGATGGCGAGGACGTCTCGGACCGCAACGGGTTCACCGGCAATCTACTGGGAAGTACCCTGACCGTGACAGACACGGAGCTCAAGGACATCCTGGGCTTCGCGGTCATGGACATCGACTCGAGCTCCGACTACTCGCCGTGGGGCGGCAATGGACTGCCGTTCACAGACATCACCTTCACCGGGAACTACGTCCACCACTGCAACGGAAGCGTCTCGTTGCGCGGTCACACTCCGACCAGGACGACCCAGGTGACCGTCGCCGACAACACCTTCACCGACATCGGTGGCAACGATGGTGAGACCGGCGAGCAGTGGGCCGCGATCGAGGTCAACCACGCCGATGCGCTCGACTTCTATGGCAATGCGATCGACGGAGTCGTGTTGGGTATCTGGGGAGAAGGACAGGCGGTCCAGCTCTGGGACATCGGGGTCTTGGACATGCGCGACAACCAGTTCACGAACTGCGCGCAGGGTGTCTTCATCTTCGGCGGTTCCCTGGGCGGTTCCTACGGAGGTCCTTGGCCGATACCGACGGGCGCGATCGAGTACAACAACATCAGCGGGAACGCGGCTTACGGTCTCACGGTCGATGCTTCGGCCACGGGCGGTCCACTCGATGCCGAGATGAACTGGTGGGGCGACGCGAGCGGTCCCGGCGGGGACGGCCCTGGAACGGGCGACCACGTCTACGGGAACCTGGACCACGACCCCTGGATCGGTAAGAGCCCGGGGGGCGAGAACATCGTGTGCGTTCCCGATCCTCTGCTCCTGAACGTGGCATCGTCGGGCGGCCAGATCGCCGTCAACTACCTGGGCGGTGGCGGCGGCGCGATCTACGGCTACTCACTGCGGCTCAGCTGGAACGACGCGATCGCGACGACGTCGGCCGGCGCCGTGACCGAGAGGACGCTCCTCTCGGACGCCGGGACGACGCAGTTCATCGCGTATCCGTGGATGGGCGCGGCGGCCTACGGGACGAGCCCGGTCGACATCATGCTCATCGCGGTTCGTGACAAGAACAACCAGCCGCTCTCTGGGTTCTACGAGGACGACGGCGAGGTCCAGGTCGACATCACGAACCCGGTGGTGACGGGCGTTGCGATCGAGAACCTCACGCTTCTGCACACAAACGAGTACGTGAAGAACGGGGACGATCTCGAGCTCACGGCGACGGTGACGGACGACTACGGGCTGTCTGTAGGGGACATCAAGGCGAACCTGTCGACGCTTCTTCTTACCGGCGGGTCAGAAGTTCCTGCCGAGGACTACACCGCCCCCGTGGCTACGTGGACGATCGCTCTGGCGGGCGTGACGCTGACGGCGGACGGGTTGAAGACGGTGACGGTGACGGCCAAGGACGGTCTCGGGAACACGGGGATCGGGAGCGATCAGATCACGGTCGACAACCTGCCTCCGACGCCGATCACGGGGTTCGACATGGCGCCCGGCCACGAGAAGCTCGTGATGAGCTGGGACAACCCATCGGCGACGGACATCAACTTCTACGGGATCCAGATCCGTTACGACGACTGGGACGACTATCCGCTCTACGACGATCCGCCCCCTCTGTATCCGGATGACGAGTTGGCAGGGGAGGGAGATCTCTACAACGACGTCGGTCTCGTGATGTCGTGGGATGCGTCGAAGACGGACCGGGACATCTCATACGCGACGGCGTTCGTGTACGACTACGCGCTGAACTACGGGCCGTGGGATGCGAGCGCACAGGACCGTTCGACGAACTACTGGCTGGGCGACGTGGCGCAGCAGATGGGTTCGTGGGGATCGGATCCTGGCCACAACTACAACGGTCTCGTAAACGACGCGGACATCGACAAGCTGGCGGGCTCGTACACGCTGACGACGCCCTCGGTTCCTGAGGCGGAGTGCGACGTTGGTCCGACGCACGACCACAGCCGTGTTGGGATCCCCGAGCCTGACGACTTCATCGGGTTCGAGGATCTGATGATCTTCGCGATGAACTACGGTGTGGTGTCGCCTCGTGTGGTGCCGTACCTGCCGGATCTCGCCGCGTCGAACGCTCTTGGTCTCGAGCTTGTAGAGCTCGGGTTCACGGACACGGGCGATCTTGAAGTTGCCCTGAGGCTCACGGGGAACGCCGATGAAGTGAAGGGCCTCTCTGCCGCGATCGCGTACGAGGGAACGGAGCTCGAGCACGTCACGACGCGGATGTCGGATCATCTGGCGCTGCCTGTTGGTGACCTCTTCTTCTGGCACGGGGCGGACGAGGGGCTGGTCCTCGTGGATCTCGCGGTGCTCGGTACGGGCGTGACGCTGGGCGGCTCGGGTGACGTGGCGATCCTGACGTTCAGGATACTCTCGGATGGCTACACGCTCGAGTTCGCCGATGCGAGGCTCCGGGGTGCGGAGAACCAGTCGCTCGAGGCGGATCTCGAGGGCTGCGCGTCTCGTCCTGAAGTCCCGCTGGCGTTCCGCCTTGCTGGGAACCTTCCGAACCCGTTCAACCCGAAGACGGCGATCGCGTACCACGTTCCTCACGAGGCGGCGGTCACGATCGTGGTGTACGACGTGAGCGGCCGCGTGGTGCGTACGCTCGTTGACGGCGTGGTCGAGCCAGGCCGCCACGAGGTTGTGTGGGACGGGCGGAGCGACCGCGGTGACGATGTTGGCAGCGGCGTCTACTTCTGCACGATGGAGGCGGAGAGCTTCCACGGCAGTCACAAGATGATGTTGCTGAAGTAGTGTGTCGAGTGCGGGGCCCGGAGGAGTCCGGGCCCCGCGCACTCGTGGGCGCGATCGACACCGCGTCAAGTGGCGAGGCCAGTCTGGAGGAGGAGACGGCCGGTTGCCGCGCTCGAGTATCGCTCCGCACAGGTGGATCCGTGGCGGAGTTCACGGAGGCTCTCCCGCAGAGGACGTGAGAGGAGCCTCGTAAGGAATCCGGCCGATGAAGGACGGAGGTGGCACGATGAAGGAGCGCGCACCTTGGGTGGTGGCCGCCATGCTGATGGCGTTTCTGTTTGCAGGGCAGTCGGCGGCCTACGTCTACGAAGAGGTGGACACGGGTGGGAACGATCCCGTGATCACGGGGGGTGTCCGCGGTTGGCCCGGTGGCGACTTCTTCCCCAACCACGACCCCGACTACATCATCATCGACCTCACCAACAACGACTATCGGACATACACGGCCGGCGACACGCCCGTGTTCCCGCACGGCTACTACATGAAGTACACGTGCTTCAACGCCGACGGGACCAGGATGGCGATGACGACCCGGACGAAGTTCGACGGGGTCGGCGACCCGTACGAGATCTGGGTTTGCGACTACGACGGAACGACGCACACCCTGTCGAACCCCCAGCAGATCACGAGCACCGGGGGTGTCGGCGACGTCTACGAGAACGGGCAGTGCAGCTGGTCTCGGACCGATCCGGATCTCTTGCTCTTCAACGAGACGCACATGACGACGGCGAACCTCGTGAAGACGTACGACTTCTCCACGTTGTCGTTCAGCACGCTCTACGATCCGGCGCTCGATACGAACGGCTTCGACGTCACGAATCCCGGCTTCTACGCGCAGGACGACACGAAGATCATCCTCGGGTCGGGCTACAACACCGGGAACGACCGCGTCCTCCTCTTCGACGGCACCTACCCGTCGAAGACGATCAGCTCGCTCGACAAGAACCTCGATCCGTCCTCGAACTACGACGGGACGAGGGTCAGCTACTACTCCACGAACTCCGCCTATCCGTATCCCGCGGGCAGCATCTACACGGAGTACGCGGGCGGAGTGTGGACGGAGGACACGAACGGCTGGGGCGATCCAGTGACCGGCAACGTGCCCGGCCTCTGGGCCTTCTACAGCGGCGAGAGCGACGACAGGATCCTGTCGCTGAGGTCCGATCTCGGGTGGACGGCGACGGCGCTCGCGTTGTACGCGTCCGACGGCACCCTTCTGTCCGACCTCACGGGCGACGGCGGCACCGACTTCCAGTGGCGCGCCGAGGAGGTCACGCACGCCGGGTACGGGAACAACGTCTTCCTCGCGCTGGAGCGACCGAGCACGGTCTGGGTCGACGATGACTGGACCGGGCCGGGCAACTGCGGCGGACACTCCTGGGGCTACGACGCCTTCGCTTCGATCCA
Organism: bacterium; assembly: GCA_025774545.1. Taxonomy (GTDB): domain Bacteria; phylum Joyebacterota; class Joyebacteria; order Joyebacterales; family Joyebacteraceae; genus JALGVU01. Next base: position 7,652 of record JALGVU010000325.1, read on the forward strand.
GGAGGCGATCGACGCGGTCGAGGGTAGCACCGTCAATGTGGCGGCTGGGACCTACGTGGAAGCACTGCTCATCGACAAGCCACTGACCCTGCTCGGCGCGACCGCGGGGATCAACAAGAATGGTTACACCGTGCCTCCGTCTTACGTATGGAATGACGCCGTCGAGAGCATCATCAGTCATCCGAATCCCGCCGGCGGGTACGTGGCGATTGTCGACATCTACGACACCGATGACGTGACCTTCAAAGGATTCGTCGTGCAGGAGCAGTTCGCGGTCGGCAATCTCAACACCTCGCTCGTCCGCGTCTACGCTCACACGCAGGCGATCAGCAACATCATCGTCGACAACAACGTCATAGGTCCGAACACCAACGTCGCGAGCCAGGACGGCACCCACGGCCGAATGGGGCTGTACATCGTCAATCACCCCTACACGGACTACGGAGTCACCAACAGCAGCTTCTCCGGAAACAAGATCTTCGACTGCAAGGGAAACGGCAACAACATCTTTCTCTGGTCATCCTACTACGCCTACGGTGCTCCCAATCCGGCTTCGATGAGCGGCACGGTCATCGACGACAACGAGATCTACGGATCACATCGGAGCGGCATCGAGACCGCGGGCGGGTTCTCGGATCTCACGATCAGCAACAACGAGATCTACGACAACAGCGGGCTCCCTGGCGATGATCCGGACAAGCTGAAGTACGGCCACGGCATTCTGCTGATCAGAGGCAGCTCCGACAAGGTCTCGGATCCCCTCACCGCCTTCGGGCCTGTCGATCTCAGCATTCAGGGGAATCACATCTACGACAATGAGAAGAGCGGGATCTACATGGGGCCGAAGAACGACGGTGTCTCGATCACCGAGAACATCATCCACGACAATGGGTGGAACGGGGTGATCGTCGATCTTGTCGGCAACTACTGGAATCCTACCTTCGAAGTCCCACCTGCGAGTGAGCAGTACGCCTGCTACGACTGCTCGAACGACGTAGCAGCATTCGGCAACAGCATCTACGACAACGGTGGTGCAGGCAATCCACTCGCCGAGTTCGCCGTCGAGGTCGGCGGTACACCGACCAACGGCTTCATCTTTGACGCCTCAGCGAACTGGTACGGTGTGACGACCGCATCCGGTGTGGACGACCTTGTGGAAGGGGACGTCGACTACACGCCGTGGCTCGGGACCGGCGACGACACGAGCATGGACCCGGGGTTCCAGGGCGACTTCTCGACGCTCTACGTCGACGACGGCAGCCCTCAGGCAGGCTCGACCACGAGGATCCAGGAGGGAATCGACCTTGCCGACGGCAGCACGGTCAACGTGCTTGATGGAACGTACGGCGCTGACATCGTGACCGGTAGGGGAGCCTACATCACGACGGACGGTCTCAGCCTCATCGGTGAGTCCGAGGCAGGGACGATCATCGACGGAGCGGTCGGAGGCGTGGGGAGCTCAGGTGCGTACTGGCCGAAGGGCATCCACGTCCAGGCCGAGAACGCGACCGTACGGAACTTCACGGTGAAGGGCTTCACCGGCGACATGATGAGCAGCGGTGGCTACGGTGTCCTGCACCGTGACTACGATCACGACGAGATCGGCGAGGGGTACGTCTTCTACGACGGCTGCACGGTCGACGACGTGACGGTCGAGGACTGCTACTCCGCCGTCTATGCCCTCTGCTTCACCCACCTCACCGTGAGCGACTGCACCGTCCAGGACAGCTACGCCGACGGGATGTTCATCGCGCGCGGATCCGATTACGCGACCGTCGACGGCAACACGGTGACGAACTCCGGCGATCACGGCATCTGGGTCGGGTATTCCTGGACGGCGATAACTCCGTCCGACCACGCGACGATCACGGACAACTACGTGGACGGCGCGCGC
>JALGVU010000007.1 GCA_025774545.1 bacterium
CCGACGCGCCGACGCGCGGCGACGAGACGAACCTGCCGGCAGAAGGCCGCCGGCCACCACCGAGGAGGCTGCGATGCCGAGACCAGTTCACTTCGAAGTACCGGCCGACGATCCCGATCGCCTGATCGCGTTCTACCGTGACGTCTTCGGCTGGAAGATACACAAATGGGACGGCCCGATGGACTACTGGCTGGTCGTGACGGGCGAGAGTGGCACGCCTGGGATCGACGGGGGCATCGCCCGCCGTCAGCCGGGCGCGACGGTGGCAATGTCGCTCGACGTTCCGTCGGTCGACGAGTACGCCGGCAAGATCGAGTCGGCCGGCGGCGCGATCATCGTTCCGAAGATGGCCGTGCCGGGCGTCGGGTGGCTGGCGTACTTCAAGGACACCGAGGGAAACGTGTTCGGCATCATGGAGGAGGACGAGTCGGCGAAGTAGTTCCGCCTTTCCTCTCGTCAATGAGGCTCCTCGCCTCACGATAGGAAGCGAGGAGCTTGCTCTTGGACACCCCGACGTCGACGATCTCCCACGGCAGGATCTCGTCCTCGTCGCGGGCCCGGCCCGCCTCGACAGGGTCGATGCCCGCTCGCCTGAGCGCCGCCTTCCACGGCACGCCGTCGATGGCCGCGGCCGCGATCGCCGGCGCCAGCTCGCGCCCCGCGCGGGCCAAGACGGCTTCCCGTGAGGCTTCCCTCGGCCCCACGCTCGTGAACTCGACGCCGAGCCGCCCCTCGAGATCGCGCCTCAGTCGTCGGATCGCGGATCTGATCGCGCCCTCGTCCGCCATCCGCGCCCACTGGAACGGCGTCCGGGGCTTCGGGACGAAGGCCGACGCGCTGACCGACACGCGCGCGCCCGGCCGCCCGCCGGTGAACTCGCCGCGCGCTTCCTTGACGAGCCCCGATATCGCGTCGACGTCGTCGTCGCGTTCTCCCGGCAACCCGACCATGAAGTAGAGCTTGAGCCTCCTGGCTCCGGCCTCGCCCAGCCAGCGCGCTGCCTCGATGACGGCGGCGTCGGTCGTGGGCTTTCCGATGATCCGCCTGAGGTCCTCGGCTCCGGTCTCAGGGGCGATCGTCACCGTCCGCACTCCCGAATCGATGAGAAGACCCGCGAGTTCCCGGTCGACGCTGTCGGCGCGGACAGACGAGATGCTGACCTCGGCGCCCATGTCGCGGAGCGTCCGAAGGAGTCCGCGGATCTCCGGATGGTCGGCCAGGGCCGCCGTCACGAGCCCGACGCGCCTCGTGTGCGGCAGCGCGGCCCGCACGGCCTCCTCGATCTCAGCCGCGGGGTGCGCGCGACGCTGCCGGTAGACGTGGCCGGCGGCACAGAAACGGCAGCCGCGGCCGCACCCGCGGTAGAGCTCGACCAGGAACGTGTTCCGGAAGTACGCGTCGTCCGAGAGGACGTGGCTCACGACCGGGCGCGGGGATCCCCAGGCGCCCACGACCGGCAGCGGCGCGCCCGAGCAGGCCGTGAATCCTGTGACCCGGCCGCGGGCGTCGCGCTCGACCCCGTAGAGAGACGGGACATAGACGCCGGGCAGTCGCGCCAGGCGCTCGAGGGTCGCGGCCCTCCCCTCACTCGACCCTCCGGCGAGCGCGTCGACGAACGCCGGCACGAGCGCCGGGGCGTCCCCCACGAGCACCGCGTCGAGAAACGGCGCCACCGGCTCGGGGTTCAGACCCGCGCAGATCCCGCCCATGACAACGAACGGGTCGTCGGTCGCACGCCCGTCCGCCCAGAGCGGCACGCCCCCGGCGTCGAGGAGCGACGCGAGGGCGAGGAAGTCGGGCTCGAACGATGTCGAGAAGGCCACGACGTCGAACGACGACAGCGGCGCCCCGCTCTCGAGGCTTCTCCCCTCGCGACCCGGATCCAGGAAGGCGCGCTCGCACCGCACGCCGTCCTGCTGAAGGAAGGCGGCGAGCGCCGAGTGAAACCCGAGATTGCTCATGCCCAAGGGGTACGCGGCGGGATAGCACAGCACGACCGCGAGGCGCTCCCCCGGGACGCGCGCGGCGCGCGGGGCGCCCTCGAGCCAGATCTCGCTCTCGCCGAGAGGCCGCTCGCGTGCGCTCATGCGTGTGGGCTCCGAGGGTTCAGACGCGCATCTTCCTGAGCTCCCGGTGGCTCGGCGTCCAGTCCGACAGCTGGGCCCTGGCGATCGGGTTCCTCGGATCGAGTCCCAGAACCTCGCGGAACTGGCTGTCGGCCTCCTCGCCTCGATCGACGCGCCGGTACGTCAGTCCGAGCGCCAGTCTCGCCTCCACGTAGTTCGCGTTGATGCTCACGGCCTTCTCGAGCTCGCTGATCGCCTCGGTGTAACGCTCGTTCGCGATGTGGCGGTCCGCCAGCTCGCGGTGGAGGTCGGCGTATCCCGGACGCAGACCGAGCGCCCTCTCGAGGTGGGCGGTCGCCTCCTCCTCCTTGTGGAGAAGCGCCTTCACCCGACCCAGGCACGCGTGGGCCTCCGCGTAGTCCGGGTTGATCTCGAGCGCCCGAGACAGCTCCCGCTCCGCGTCCTCGAGCCGTGAGCGTCCGAGCAACGCGACCCCGAGCCCGCAGTGGAGGTCGGCGTACCCGGGGTTCTCGGCGATGGCGACGGTGTAGCGTTCGATGGCCGCGTCGTAGTTGCCGGTCTGAAGCAGGAGGTCCGCGGATTCACCGGGCATGTCCCTCCGGAACTTGGGATCGTCGAACGCGATCTTGAAGGCCTCGACGGCCGCGTTCGCCTTCCCCAGCGAGAGGTCCGCCATGCCGAGGTAGTAGTGCGCCAGCGAGTACTGCGGGCACTCCCGCGTCACGGTGACGAGCTGATCCTCCGTCTCGTCGAACATCCCGCGCTTGAAGTACGCGATGCCGAGATAGCATCTGAGGTCCCAGTAGTCGGGCCTGAGTTCGACGGCGTGCCGGAGGCTCTCGCACGCCTCCCGGTACTTGCCGAGCTTGAGATCGTAGACGCCCCGATAGAAGAGGGCGTCGACGTAGCCCGGGTTGATGTCGAGCGCCTCCTGGAGCTCCGCGAGGGCCTCCTCGTACCGCGACAGCTCGCCGTACGCGATCGCCAACCTGCAGCGGAGGTCGGGGTAGTTCGGCCGCAGGCGGACCGCCTCCTTGAGCCGCTCGATGGCCTCGTCGGGGCTCCCGCTGTTGTACGCCGTCACGGCCTCGTTGACGAGCGTCCGGAAGTCCTCCTTGGCGGTCACGGCCTCCTTGAGCTCGTCGTACGGAGCCTTGAGGAGGCGCTCCGAGACCTCCGCGAGGTGCGGCGTGTCGGGCAGCGGGACGGCCAGCCCAAACTTCGTCGCCCGCTCGAACGCCTTCATCGCCTCCGCGTGCTGTCCCGACTCCGCCAGGGCTATCGCGAGGTAGCAGTACGCCTCCATGTACTCGGGATTGATCTCGATCGCCTTCCTCAGGCACTCGACGGCGTCCCCGTGCTGCCCCCTCTTCTCGTAGATCACCCCGAGGTGGTAGTGCAGGTCGGGGTACCGGGCGTTCTCCTCGACCGCCTTCCTGAACTGCTCCTCCGCCCGAGGGAGATCGCCCTGCTGGTAGAATGCGAATCCCAAGTGCGCGTGCGTCTCCGCGGCGTAGAACATGCCGAGCTGGTAGTACGGGTCCGACTTGTTCGTGTTCGAGGCGATGGCGGTCTCGAACTCGATGACGGCCTTGTCGTACTCGCCGCGGTTGTAGTACTCGATTCCCTTGTTGTAGTGGTCGCTGTCTCCCAGCCCGAACAGTTTCGTGAAGAGGGACACGGACACCTCCTTCCCACCCCATGGCGCCGGCTCGCGGGTCCCCGACCGCTAGTCCATCTGCCGGCGCAGGAACGTCGGAATCTCCAGTTCGCGCCGCGAGTTCCGCCGCGAACCCTTCGCCGTCATCACGCCTCGCTGCGACGGCTCAGGCGTCGGCGGCACGTGATCGCGGATCGGCCGCGGCAGCTCGCCCATGTGGCGGCGAGGCGTGAGCCTCGCAGGCTCCGGCTTCTGCTCGCTCTTGATCTCCGCGGGGCGGACCTGCACCGGCTTCTTCTCGCCGTGGATCCCCGTGGCGATGACGGTGATCGTGATCTTGTCCTTCAGCGTCTCGTCGATGACGGCGCCGAAGATCATGTTGCTCTCGACACCCACGGCCTCGTTGATGATCATCGCGGCCTCGTTGATCTCGTGAAGCGTGAGATCGCCGCCGCCGGTGACGTTCACCAGAACGCCGCCCGCGCCCGCAATGCTCGTGTCCTCGAGGAGCGGACTCGAGATCGCCTGCTGGGCCGCCTCCACGGCGCGGTTCTTGCCGCCCGAGACGCCGGTGCCCATCACGGCGTCGCCCATCTCGGTCATGACCGACTTGACGTCGGCGAAGTCGAGGTTGACGAGCCCGGGCACGGTGATGAGATCTGAGACGCCCCTCGTCGCCCTCAAGAGGACATCGTCCGCGATGCGGAAGGCCTCGCGGATCGGCGTGTTCTTGTTCGCCACCGCGAGCAGGCGCTGGTTCGGGATGACGATGGCCGTGTCGACCTCCTGCTTGAGCAGCTTGAGTCCGTCGATCGCCTGGCGCATGCGGTACTGGCCCTCGAAGAGGAACGGTTTCGTAGCGACGCCGACCACGAGCGCGCCGAGCTTCTTGGCCACCTTCGCCACGAACGGGCTGGCCCCGGTTCCGGTGCCTCCACCCATACCGGCCGCGACGAAGACCATGTCGGCGCCCTTCAGGCAGGCCTCGATCTCGTCGACGTTCTCCTCGATGGCCTGTCTCCCGACGTCCGGGTTCCCGCCGGATCCCAGCCCGTGCGTCAGCTCCTTCCCGATCTGCACTCTGTTCTGGGCGAGCGACCCATCGAGAGCCTGGGCGTCGGTGTTGATTGTCAGGAAGTCCACGCCGTTGAAGCCGGACTCGATCATCCTGTTGACCGCGTTCCCGCCGGCGCCGCCCACCCCCACGACCTTGATCCTCGCGTTCGTCTCGGGTTCGAACTCAAGCTTCAACTTCATTCTCCTCTCCTCCTCGACTCGCCGGCTCACCCGCCCGCTCCCTCTCTGCCCAACGTTCTCCCGTCTCTTCTTCCTCTGCATGTCTTCGTCCCCCATCAGAGCAGGCTGTCGACCCACTGCCGCACCTTCTGAACCGTCTCCCCGAACGGGGTCTCCACGCGGATGCTCCCTCCGCACGTCGTCGAATCCGCGGACGAGAGCACGACACCGACCACGGCCGCCTGTCCCGGGTCCGCGATCGCGTCGAATCGACCCGAGACCCGGCCCGGAAGCCCGACGCGGGAAGGAACCCCGAAGACCTCCTCCGCCACGTGCGCGACGCCCTCGAGCCTGGCGCCGCCGCCCGTCAGGACGACGCCGGCCGGCGTTCTTCCCCAGTACTCCGTACTTCGGACCTCACTCGCGACCAGCTCGAAGATCTCCCGCACGCGGGGCTCGACGATCGCGGCCAACATCTGCCGCGACGTCTCCCTGGGCGGGCGGCCACCGACGCTCGGGATGTCGATCGGCGCGTCGTCGACCATGACCGCCTTGGCGCAGCCGTGGTGGACCTTGAGCTGCTCGGCCTTCGAGAGCGGCATCCTGAGGCCGACGGCGATGTCGCTCGTGACGCTCGACGCCCCCCATCCGATCGACGCGGTGTGACGCACGGCCCCCCCGTGATAGAGCACGACCCCCGTCGTCCCACCACCGAGGTTCACGAGTAGAACCCCGAGCTCCTTCTCGTCCTCCGTGACGGCGGCACTGCCGGCCGCCAGGGCCTTGAACGACACCCGCGACGCCTTGAGCCCGGCCCTGCGCACGGCCCGCGTGACGTTGTCGACGGCCTGCTGCGACGCCGTCACGATGTGCACCTTGGAGCCCAAGCGGACGCCCGACATGCCGATCGGATCGCGAATGCCGCGTTGTCCGTCGACGAAGAACTCCTGCGGCAGAACCTCCACGATCGCCCTGCCGACCGGGAGCGCGAGCGTCTTGGCGGCGTCGAGCACGGTGGCGATGTCGCTCTTCGTGATCTCCCCGCCGCTCCGCGACACTGCGATCACGCCGCGGCTGTCGATCCCCTTGATGTGCTCGCCGTCGATCGAGACGGCGACGCGGCCGATCTCGACGTCGGCGCTCTGCTCGGCAGCCTCGACGGCCTCCCGGATGGACCGAGCGGCGCGCTCCATGTTCACGATCACGCCGGACTCGATCCCCTGGGAATCCGCCTCCCCGGTCCCGAGAATCTCCGGGAGCTCCCGATCCCTGACGTCGGCCACGACCGCCTTGATGCGGCTCGAGCCGAGATCGAGACCGACCAGGATCTCGCTCCTTCTCACGAGACGTCCTCCCTCCTAGAAGCTTCCGCGGGTCGATCCGGACTTGAGCCGAACGACCACCTGGTTCCTGAATCCGAGATCCATCGATTCGACCTCGCCGCCCCTCCTCCTCAGGTCCTCGAGGACCATCCAGAGGCGGCGCAGGCCTCGCGAATCAAGAGCGCCGGAGCCAACTCTGATCTCTGCCCCGTCGGCTACCGTGTAGATGACCAGACCCGACCCCGGCGCAATCCTCACTTCCGATATCTCCATCCACAGAGCGGGCGACACCCTCATCGCCTCTCCGAGCATCTCGAGCACGGCCACGACCTCCGCGGACGCCGCGGCGGCGTCCGGATCGAACGCCCCGACCGCCCCCGTGATGAGCGGAACGTCTACGCTCGACGTGCGCTCGACGGACGGCAGCACGAGCCCGTCCTCGGTGACCTCGATCCAGGCGCCCCCGCCCGTCGCCACGATCGCGGCCGGATCCCTCTCGTCCAGCCGAACGACGATCTCGTCGGGCAACACCCTCGCGGCTCTCGCCCGCTCGACGCGCGGCGAGGCCTCGACCGCCTCCTCGACATCGGCGATGTCGATCGAGAGGAGGTTCGTCCCGAGATCCAACCCTGTGAGCTCAAGCACCTCGTCCTCGGTCAGGAGACGATTGCCGGCGACCGTGAGCCGCGAGAGGGGAAACTGCTCGTCGCCCAAGGCCCAGCGGGACGCCTTCGACACGACGAACCCCATGCCGGCGCACAGGACCACCGCCGACGCGACGATGGCCACCCTGCGCGCTCCCCACGCGCGCTCCGGGATCGGTCTCCTGGCGGCCCTCGGGCGCCCGCGGCTTGCGCGGGACGTTCCCCCGGACTGCCGCCGGGCGGTTCCGCTGCCCGCCCGCTGCCCGGGCGACCACCTCCGCCTGACCCATCTCTCCGGCGTGAACGTCAAGCGGCCCCCTCGCTCAGTGTCTCCGCCTGCCCACGATCTCGACCTCGAGCTCCAACTGGATGCCGGTCTCCTCGCGCACGCGCGAACGGACCAGCCCGATCAGCTCCTCGACCTCCTCGGCCGTCGCCCCGCGGTCGTTCAGGATGAACCCCGCGTGGAGGTCGGACACGACGGCCCCGCCGATCCGCGTGCCCTTGAGCCCGATCTCGTCGATGATCTTGCCCGCGGAGCGGCCGGGCGGGTTTCTGAAGACGCAGCCGGCGCTCCGCATCCCGGCGGGCTGCGACTTCCACTTCTTTTCGAGCGTCTCCCTCTGACGCACCTGCACGCTCTCGGGGTCGGCCGCCTCGAGCGCGATCGAGACGACCTCGACGATCGAGTCGCCCGGAAGATGCGAGCGGCGGTACTCGAACGCGAGCTCGCCCGCGGGCATGCTCACGGAACTGCCGCCGGGCTCGAACACGACCACCTCCGTCAAGAGCTCGCCCATCGAGACCCCGAAACTCCCCGCGTTCGTCACGACGGCCCCGCCGACGCTGCCCGGAATGCCCGCGAGCCCCTCGAGCCCCGAGAGCCCGCACTCCACGCAGAACCCGAGGATCCTCGTGAGGGCGATCCCGCTCCCCGCCCGGATCCCGTCCTCGGTGCGGGCGAGGTCGGTGAACGCGCTCCCGGCCGTGACGACCGCGCCGGCGAGCCCTCCGCTTCGAACGAGGAGGTTCGTGCCCCGCCCCAGCACCGTGAGGGGAATCCCCTCACCGGCGACGAGCGCCGCGCACTGCTTGAGCGCGGCCCCGTCGGGAGGCTCGACGAAGATGTCGACGGGTCCCCCGAGTCCGAGCGACGTGTGCCGCGCCATCGGCTCGTCGATCCGCACACACCCTTTCGCGATCGCCTCGAGTTCCTCGATGATCTTCCGATCGACCTGCATGCCCACCTCGACCGTCGTTGCGCCGCCCGCGTGCCCCACCACGTTCTACGGCGTCTCCTCAGACACCTGCTTCTCCCGGAGGCAATCGAGGATCCGCTCGCCGACCTTGTAGATGTCGCCGGCACCCAGCGTCATGACGACGTCTCCGGGTCTGATGATGCCCAGCGCGCGTTCGCAGAGCGCGTCCATGTCGTCGACGTACTCGGCGTTCCTGTGCCCGTGCCTCCTGACCTCCTCGACGATGTTGGCCCCGCTCACGCCTTCGATCGGGGGTTCACTCGCCGCGTAGATGTGCGTGACGAGCAGCACCGTCGAGTCATAGAAGCTGTGCCCGAACTCCTCGAGCAGCTTCTGGGTTCTGGTGTACCGATGGGGCTGAAAGAGGACGACGAGACGTCTGTTCCATCTCGATGCTGCCGCGGAGAGCGTCGTCTGGATCTCCGCCGGATGGTGACCGTAGTCATCCAAAACAAGCACATCGTTGGCCTCCCCCTTGATCTCGAATCGCCTCGCGATCCCCTCGAACCTCCACAGGGCGCCGGCGATGTCGGCGAAGCTGACGCCCAGCTCGAGTCCGACGGCGACCGCGGCGAGCGAGTTGTACACGTTGTGGAGCCCCGGCATCCGTATCTCGACCTGCCCGAGTTCGAAGCCGGCGGCCTCGACGGTGAACGCCGTGCTCTCCGGCCGGGTCTCGATCGCGTGCGCCTGAACGTCCGCCTGGCTCGCCAGGCCGTAGCTCACGACGCGGCGATCGATGTCGCTGATGATCGACTGGATGTTCCGCTGGTCGAGGCACACGATCGAGCAACCGTAGAACGGAACGCTGTTCGCGAAGTGCGTGAATGCCTCCTTGATCTCCTCAAGCCCCGAGTAGAAGTCGAGGTGCTCCTCGTCGACCGTCGTGATGACCGCGATCGACGGTGAGAGCTTCAGGAACGACCCGTCGCTCTCGTCGGCCTCCGCGACGATGTACTCGCTGGCGCCCAGCCGCGCGCCGCTCCCCATGGTCTTGATCTTCCCACCGACGACGACGGTCGGGTCGAGGCCGCCCGCCGACAGGACCGCGGAGATGAGCGACGTCGTGGTCGTTTTCCCGTGCGTCCCACCGACGGCGACCGAGTACTTCATGCGCATGAGCTCGGCGAGCATCTCGACGCGCGGGATCACCGGAATCAGCCGGTCCCTCGCGGCGAGCACCTCGGGATTGTCGGGCGGCACCGCCGTCGAGGTGACCACGACGTTGGCGTCTCCGATGTTCTCAGCGGCGTGCCCGCAGGCGATCCGCCCGCCGAGGCTCTCGAGCCTGACGGTCGTCTCCGTGCGCCGGAGATCCGACCCCGACACGGTGAAGCCGAGGTTGATGAGGACCTCGGCGATACCGCTCATGCCGGCCCCGCCGATCCCCACGAGGTGGACGTGCTTCACGCGCCCGAACATCGTCACTGTGACGCCCCCTCCCTCCGTCGCGCCTCACGCGCTCCGCTCCCGGCCAGTGCCAGGACGGCTCGCGCGACCCGGTCAGCCGCATCGGGCCGCGCGAGGGTCTTGGCCGCGTCAGCCATGGCCGCGAGCTCATCACGATTCGTCAGAAGCGCGCGGATCCTCTCCGCGAGCAGGTCTCCATCGAGTTCGTCGTCCGGCACGACGAGCGCAGCTCCCGCGCGCTCCACCGCGCGGGCGTTCTTCATCTGATGTCCCTCGGTCGCGAACGGGTACGGAACGAGGATCGACGGCCGCCCGACGACGGCCATCTCCGCGAGGGCCGTGGCCCCGGCTCGCGAGACCACGAGATCACACGCGCCGTACGCGCTCGCCATGTCGTCGAAGAACGGCGCGACGACCGCGCGCACTCCCGCGGCCTCGGCCGCCTCCCTGACGCGCTCGACGTCGGCCTCCCCGGTCTGCACGACGAACGAGACGGCGGCGTCGGCGAGGCGAGGGAGCGCGGCGGCTACGGCCTCGTTGATGCGCCTGGCGCCCCTGCTTCCGCCGATCACGAGGACGACGTCCCCGTCGGCCGGGAGTCCGAGCGCACGCCTGGCCGTCTCGGGGGAAGCGAGCCCTAGCTCCCCCCGGACGGGATTGCCCGACACCAGGACGGCGCGGGCGTGCGGCAGGTGGCCTCTCGTCTCCTCGAAGCTCACGTGGACCGCGGAAGCCAGGCGCGACAGGATCCTCGTCGCGAGCCCCGGATACGAATTCTGCTCCTGGAGCACGACGGGCACCCGGAGCGTCCTCGCCGCGAGAATCGGCGGCAGGCTGATGAACCCGCCGGTCCCCACGGCGGCGTCGGGACGGCGCGGCGCGAGCGCGGCGAGCGCCTTCAGATACCCCGCGCCAACCACGAACGGCATGACCGCGTTCCTGAGATCGAATCCGCGTCTCAGGCCCATCGACGGAACCGCGAGGAAGGGCCGCCCGGACTTGGCGACGACCCTCTCCTCAATCGAGCCCCTTCTGCCCGCGAAGAAGATCTCGACGTCGGGCATCCGGTGCTCGATCGCGCGTGCGATCGCGACACCTGGGAATATGTGTCCACCGGTTCCGCCTCCAGCGATCATGATCCTCACGACCTCTTCCTTCTTCCGGCCTTCCTCGGACGGGACGCCCGGGCGGGCCACCGTTTCGCCAGCTCCGCAGCACTCGCTCCTCCGACCCCCTCGAACACGGTCCTCTTCGACATGTTCAGGAGAACCCCGATGGCGGCCATGTTGATGACCAGCGAGGAGCCTCCGTAGCTCACGAACGGAAGCGGCAGCCCCGTGGTCGGCAGCGTGGCCGTCGCGACAGCGATGTTGATGACGGCGTAGGTGGTCACCATCGCGGTGATCCCACCGGCCAGCACCGTTCCGTAGAGATCGGGCGCCCGCCAGGCGATCCTGAGTCCCCGCACCATGACGAACGCGAAGAGGACGATCAGCCCGGCCGCTCCCAGAAACCCCAGCTCTTCCCCCCAGATGGAGAACGCGAAGTCGGTGTACGGGTCCGGGATGAAGGCCCGCTGGAGGCTCCCGCCGATGCCCCGGCCGGTGACGCCGCCTGAGCCCAGCGCGACGAGCGACTGGTAGATCTGATACCCGGCCCCCTGCGTGTCGAGCCCCTCGAGCGAGAGATCGAACGCCGAACGCCACACGGACCACCGCTCGGCGATGTGCGGCACCTTCCTGATCGCGAGGTACGCGACCGGGATCGCCGCGAGCCCGAGCCCGGCGACGTGCGCGAGCCTGGCACCTCCCAGGAAGAGCATGACGAACGACAGCGCGACCACGGCGAGGGCGCTCCCGAAGTCGGGCTGGAACAGGATCAGGACGACGACCACTCCCACGAGCACGAGCCTCGGCGCGAGTCCGCGCCGGAAGTCCGCAAGCTCCTCCTGCCGCCTCGTGAGCACGTCGGCGAGGTAGACGACGAGCGCGAGCTTCGCGATCTCGCCTGGCTGCATCATCAGGAGCGAGGCGCGCATCCCGCGCACGCGCTCGCCGAAGACGAGCGTGAGCGCGAGGAGCGCGATCGCGAGGAGAATCGCCTTCTTCGCGTGCCGCCGGTACGACCTGTAGTCGACGAGGTAGGCGAACGCCATCGCGACGAGCCCGAGCGCCGCCCGCCAGGCCGTCCGCCTCAGGAAGATCTGGCTGTCCCCGATGTCCCGCTCGGCGATGTAGACGCTCGCCGTGTAGACGGTCAGAAGGCCGATCAGGACGAGCAGGAGCGTCGCCCAGATGAGAGTCCTGTCGCACCGCACCACGTCTCTCACGCAGGGCCTCCCTTCCGCCGCCCCGCGGAGTCGGTCGCCACGTCGTGGACCGCCCGCTTGAACTGCCGTCCTCGATCCTCGAAGTCGTCGAACATGTCGAAGCTCGCGCACGCGGGAGACAGGAGCACGACGTCGCCCGGAGAGGCCGAGTCCCGCGCCGTCTCCACCGCCTCGCGAAGCGTGTCGGCCCGCGCGACCGGCGCCGTGCCCGAGAGGGCGCGCTCCATCGTGTCGGCCGCCTCCCCGATGAGCACGAGGCTCTTCACCCGCTCGCGCACGAGGTCGGCCAGAACCGAGAAGTCGGCGCCCTTGTCCTTCCCTCCCGCGATGAGGACGATCGGAGCGTCGTAGCTCCTGAGCGCGCAGCCGACCGCGTCGACGTTCGTCGCCTTCGAGTCGTTCACGTAGGCCACCCCGTCGACCTCGCCGACCGCCTCGAGCCGGTGCTCGAGCGGCGAGAAGCTCCTCAGCACCTCCGCGGCGTCCGCGGGCTCAACGCCGACCGCGGCGGCGGCCGCGAGCGCCGCGAGCGCGTTCCCGAGATTGTGGGGACCGGGCAGCCCGAGGTCCTCGGCCGCGACGATCTCCTCCTCGATCCCGCCCACCCGCGAGACCACGATGCCGCCCCGCACGAAGACGCCGTCTCGCACCTCCCGGAGGGAGCTGACGGGGATCACGGTGCCCGCGAGCTTCCCTTCGAGCGACGCGACCCTCGGATCATCGACGTTCAGGACGGCGAAGTCGTCGCCGCCCTGATTCATGAAGATCCGTGCCTTCGATTCCGCGTAATCGTCGAACGAGTCGTACCGATCGAGGTGGTCCTCCGTGATGTTGAGAAGGACCGCGACGCGCGGCCTGAACGTGTCGGCCGTGTCGAGCTGGAAGCTCGACACCTCGGCAACGATGAGCCCGCCTTCGTCGACGTCGCGCATCTCCCCGCTCGCAGCGACGCCGATGTTCCCCGCGACCACGGTCTGCCTCCCCGTCGTTCGCGCGAGCTGACCCAGAAGTGCCGTGGTCGTCGTCTTGCCGTTCGTTCCCGTCACGGCGAGCCACGTGCCGCGCGACACCCGGAAGGCGAGCTCGAGCTCACCGATCACGGGAATCCCGCGCGCCCGGGCTCCCGTAGGTACCGGCGCCGCTGACGGCACGCCGGGGCTCACGACGACGAGGTCGACACCGTCGAGGAGGTCGGGCGGCTCGCGCCCCAAGACGACGCGGACGCCCCGCCCGATCCAGCGCTCGCGATCGATCTCGATGGTGTTGCTCACGTCGTGCGCGACGATGAGGGCTCCGGCGTCGAGCAGAAGCTCGACCGCCGCGCGCCCGCTCCTCGCGAGCCCGACGATGAGCACCCGCTTCGAGCCGAAGAGTCTCTCCGCCCGTGTCGGACTCCCAGACAAGCGCTTGGCCTCCGTCCTGAGATTCGTCCCGTGCCGCTCGGGGGCTCCGTCCACGATCACCGTCACCCGCCTCGTTCGATCCCGGCCGCGGCGTGTCCGCGCACGCCTCGGCGCTACTGCAGTTTCAGAGTCGAGAGCGCGAGGAGCGCGAAGAGCGCCCCCACGATCCAGAAACGCACCACGATCTTCGATTCCGGCCACCCCTTCTTCTGGAAGTGGTGGTGGAGCGGTGACATGAGGAAGACGCGCCTCCCCCTGAGCTTGACCGAGGCGATCTGGATGATGACCGAGGCGGCCGATATCACGAAGAGCCCCCCGACGATCACGAGCCAGATCTCCTTCTTGATGAGAATCGCCAACGTCCCGAGCGCTCCCCCCACGGCGAGCGAACCGGTGTCGCCCATGAAGACCTCCGCGGGATGCGCGTTGAACCACAGGAATCCCAGGCCCGCCCCGATGAGCGCGGCGCAGTAGACCGTCAGCTCGCCGGCTTGGGCGATGTAGGGAATGTTGAGATAGTCGCTGAACTTCACGTTCCCGCTCACGTAGCTCATCGCGGCGAACGCGAGCGCGCAGAAGATCGTGAGGCCGATCGCGAGCCCGTCGAGCCCGTCGGTGAGATTGACCGCGTTCGAGCTCGCCGTGATCACGATCATGACGAAGACCACGTACGCGGGCCCGAGCGAGAGCACGACGTTCTTGAGGAACGGCACCTCGACGTCGCTCGGATGCGAGAGGAGCGGCGTCAGGTAGATGAAGAGCCCCACGAGCAGGCCGAGCGCGAGCTGCCCGGAGAGCTTGTATCGGGCCACGAGGCCCTTCCTTCTGCGCTTCACCACCTTCAGGAAGTCGTCGGTGAAGCCAACGAGACCGAGCCAGACGGTGGCGATCACCATGAGCCAGATGAAGTCGTTGTCGAGCCTCGCCCAGAGGAGCGTCGGGATCAGGGTCGCCACGATGATGAGGAGGCCGCCCATCGTGGGCGTGCCCGCCTTCGCCGCGTGCGACTCGGGGGCGAACTCGCGGACGCCCTCGGTGAGCTGGCGATTCTTGAGCATCCGCAGGAAGATGGGGCCGAGGAGGAAGCTTATGAGCAGGGCTGTTACCGCCGCGTACGCCGATCGGAAGGTGATGTACCTGAAGACATTGAAGGCAATGAAGTGGTCCCTTAGGGGGTATAGGAGATGATACAACATAACAGCCCTCTCGAAGGGGGCCCCTGGGGGCCCCGGCCGCTCAGCAGGCGGGCGCCTGCCTCGTCAGCGACTCAGTCACTTCCTCCATACGCATTCCGCGCGACCCCTTCACCAGAAGCACCGCGTCGTCGGGGAGCCGGTCCTCGATGGCCCCCGCGAGCGATGCCTTGTCATTGAACACCTCCACGTTCTGGGGCGGCATCCCGGCGTCGAGCGCCCCGTCCCTGAGCGCCTCGACCTCGCGCCCGAACAGGAAGAGATGCGTGATACCGAGCCTGACCGCCGCGGCCCCAAGTTCGCGGTGCGCGCTCTCGCTGCGCACCCCCAACTCCAACATGTCACCCAGCGCGGCCGCCGACGTGCGCCCGCGCGCGATCTCCACGAGAACCCGGAGCGCCGCCAGAAGCGAGCTCGGGTTGCAGTTGTATGCATCGTTCAGGATCGTCCGCCCCCCCCACTCCTCGAGCCTCATGCGGAGCGGGCTCGTCTCGAACCTCCCGAGCCCTCGGACCGCCTCGTCGATCCTGATCCCGAAGGCCCCGGCCGCCGCGAGCGCGGCGAGGGCGTTCAGGACGTTGTGACGTCCGGGCGTCGGGAGCTCGACCTGGTCGCCGCTGGGGAGCCGGAAGCGCACGCACCCCTCGCACTGCTCGACGTCGACCGCCCTCACGTCCGCCTCGTCGGAGAGACCGAACGTGACGACGTCGCATGCGGCTCTTCCTGCCTGCGACATCACGCGCGGGTCGTCGGCGTTCAGAACGGCCGTTCCGTTCGCCGGCAGAGCGTCCAGAAGCTCCGCCTTGGCGCGCGCGATCGTGTCGAGATCGCCCATCGTCTCGATGTGCGCCTCGGCGATGTTCGTGATGATCCCGATCGTCGGGCGCGCGAGCGCCGCGAGCCGCGCGATCTCGCCCACGTGATTCATGCCCATCTCGACGACGGCCGCATCGTGCGCGGCCTCGAGTCCGAAGAGCGTGAGCGGGAGACCGATGTGGTTGTTGAGGTTTCCCGTCGTCTTGAGCGTCGTCTCGCGCGTTCCGAGAGCCGCCGCCGTCATGTCCTTCGTCGTCGTCTTCCCGTTCGTCCCGGTCACGGCGATCACCTTCACGTCGAAGCGGGCGCGGTACCAGGCTGCGAGACTCTGGAGTGCGACGATCGTGTCGGCGACCCGAAGGAGCGGTCGGGCGGCCGTCGCCGCGGCCCCCTCCCCCGCACCGGCCGGCGGCTCGGCGTCGGCCGGGAACTCAGCGTCGTCGGCCACGACCGCGGCGCGGGCCCCTCTCTCGAACGCGTCGGAGACGAAACGGTGTCCGTCGAACCGTTCCCCGCGAATGGCGACGTAGAGGTCGCCCGCGGCGATCGTCCGGGTGTCCGTCGAGACCCCCTCGATCACGATTCCCGACGCGTCGTTCGCGTCGATACCGAGTGCCCGCGCCATCGCAGCCAGCTCAACTCTCTCCATGCGTCGCCCCACCGGTGCGAAGTGCCCGAACCGCCTCCAGGGCCTCCTCCCGGTCATCGAAGTGAATCCTCGTTCCTCCGATGATCTGATGGTCCTCGTGTCCCTTGCCCGCGATGAGCACGATGTCGCCCGTTCGGGCCAGCTCCACCGCCCGCGCGATCGCGTCGCGCCGGGCCTCGATCACCTCGATCTCGGCCCCACCGCCTCCGCGCCCGGCGCCCGCGACGATCTCGTCGATGATCGTGGCGGGCTCCTCGGTCCTCGGATTGTCGGACGTCACGATGACGACGTCCGAGCGCGCGGCGGCGATCTCGCCCATCATCGGCCGCTTCCCGCGGTCGCGGTCGCCGCCGCACCCGAAGACCGTGATGAGCCTCTCGGGGCTCAGGCCCCGGAGCGCCTCGAGCACCTTCACGAGCGCGTCGGGCGTGTGCGCGTAGTCGACGACGATCGTGAAATCCTGTCCCCCGTCGACGACCTCGAGCCGCCCCTCGACGCGCTCGACGCGCGTCAGGCCCCTCGCGATCGCGTCGAGCGGGACGCCCTGCGACACCGCGATCCCCGTCGCGGCCAGGGCGTTCGAGACGTTGAAGCTCGAGAGGAGCCTGATCTCCACTTCGAAATCGCCGTCGGGCGTGTGGAACATGGCCCTCGATCCTGTGGGAGTCGTCGCGACGTCGCTCGCCCGGACGTCGCCCTCACTCAAGCCGTACGTGAGCACGCGCACGCGGTCGGAGGCGACGAGGTAGTCGATCAGCTCCCGCCCGAACGCGTCGTCGCGGTTGACGACCGCCGTCGCACCGGGCTTCCATCCGTCGCCCGACAGGAGCTCGAAGAGGATCCGCTTCGCGGCGGCGTACTCCTCGAGCGAGCCGTGGAAGTCGAGATGATCGCGCGACAGGTTCGTGAACGTCGCCGTGTCGAATCTCGTCCCGATCGAGCGCCCGAGCGACAGCGCGTGCGACGAGACCTCCATCGTCACCGCCGTCACTCCCTCGTCGACCATCGTGACCATCAGCCGCGCAAGGTCGAGCGACTCGGGGCTCGTCATGTCGCCCGGCACGAAGCGGCCGCCCAGACGATACCCGAGCGTGCCGACGACGCCGGTCCTCCTGCCCGTCTCGCGCAGGATCGAGTCGACGAGATACGACGTCGTGGTCTTCCCGTTCGTCCCGGTGATGCCGTGGGTGGCGAGGCGTTCGGACGGTCGTCCGTAGAACTCGTGGGCGACCAATCCCAAGGCCCTGCGCGTGTCCGGCACGACGACCTCGAGGATCCCCGACGCTCCGGTCGGCTCCTCCACGAGCGCCGCCACCGCGCCCGCCCGGGCAGCGTCGGCGACGAAGCGGTGCCCGTCGGTCACGAACCCGCGGACGGCCACGAAGAGCGTCCCGGCGGTGACTCTCCTCGAGTCGTACTCGATCGACTCGACGGCCGGCGCGGCGCCCGAACCGACGGCCGGCGCGAAGCCCGGCGTGGCTCCCGCGATCTCGGCCGCGATCCCGGCGCGCTCGAGCAGCGTTCCGAGGGGAACCTGTCTCCTCGCGCCGCTCGCGGCACCCGTCGTCGTGTCAGAGTCGACACCGGTCATCGACACCCCTGATCTCGTCATCCCGAACTGCACCTGGCGACCACCCTGTCTCCGGGTCGGACGTTCGCGCCCGGCCGAGGGGACTGGTCCTTGACCGTCCCGCTCCCCTCGATCGTGAGCGCGAGCCCGCCCGCGGCCGCGATCCGCCTCGCCTGTCGGAGGCTCATGCCTCGCAGGTCCGGCAGCTCGAACGGCTCGTCCGAGAGCGGCGGGGAGACGATCGGCGGGAGCGTAGCGCCGGTGGGCAGGCGTGCACTCCCCCGAACCCCCTCGCCCTCATCGACCGCCGCGCTCGCGATCCCGTCCTCCGGGATCCCGTCTGCGGTGACGATCTCCGTCTCGGTCCGGCTCCACGTCTCGACCGCCCTCTGCGCGTCGAAGTGCGCTGAGGCGAGCGGCACGCCGAGCCCGCGTGGCGTGCCGCCCTTGGAGGCGGGAACAAGCTCGACCCGATTCACGTCGTCTGCGAGCACGTAGTCGTGCTGGGGACCTCGAACGATTCTCTCGATGATCCGCGCGAACACGGGCGCCGCGACCTCTCCGCCGAGGCCTCGCCCCTCCGGCTCGTCGATCACGACGAGGCAGACGAGCTGCGGGTCGTCGGCGGGAGCGAAGCCCACGAACGACGAGACGAACTTCCCGGGCGCGAACCCCCTGATCCCGGGCACGACCTTCTGAGCCGTGCCGGTCTTCCCCGCGACCGTCGTGCCCTCGACGCGCGCGTTCCTGCCGGTTCCCACCTCGGTGACGTCGTGGAGGATCTCCTGCACCGTCGTCGCGACCGCCGGGTCGACGACCTGGCGCACGACGTTCCACCGCGCCCGCTCGACGACGCGGCCGTCGTCCTCGAGCACGGCCTTCGTGATCTGCGGGTCCATCAGGTAGCCGCCGTTCGCGACCACGCTGTAGGCTCCCACGAGCTGGAGCGCGGTCACGGCGATCTCCTGCCCGATCCCGATCGTGTAGACCGACCGTCGGCTCCACTCGGACGGCTCGCGCAGCATACCGCGCACCTCCCCGGGGAGCGCGATCCCGGTCAGGCAGCCGAACCCGAAGTCGCGGGCGAACGAGTAGAGCCCCACCTTCCCGACCGCCTCGGCGATCTGCGCCGCGCCGGTGTTGCTCGACAGGACGAGCACCCACGGGAGATCGAGCCAGCCGTGCGGAGTGACGTCGTGAATCGTGCACGACTCGAAGCGCACCAGGCCCTGGCCCGCGTAGTAGACCGATCCCATGTCGGCGGCGCCGGTCGAGAGGGCGGCGCACGCCGTGATGACCTTGAAGGTCGATCCAGGCTCGTACTGGTCGGTGACCGCGCGGTTCTTCTGGCACTCGACCGAGTAGCGCCCGGGGCAGTTCGGATCGAACGTCGGCTCGTTCGCCATCGCCAGAATCTCTCCCGTCCAGGGGTTCTGGATGATGACGATGCCGCCCTTGGCGCCGTTCTCGCGAACGCCGCGCTCGAGCTCGACCTCCGCGATCCCCTGCAGGTCGAGGTCGATCGTGAGCACGACCGACATCCCGTCCTTCGGCACGATCTTCGTGCAGGCCGGTGTCGGCGTCCGCCGTCCCGCGCTGTCGAGGAAGTGGTAGACCGTCTCCTCCGAGCCCGTGAGGAGACGGTCCATCTCGCATTCGACTCCGGAGATTCCTCTGCCGTCTACGTCGGTCATCCCGATGACGTGGCAGAGCTGGCGGCCGAACGGGTAGATCCGCTTGCTCTCGTTGATGAACCCTATCCCCGGCAGATCGAGCGCCGCGAGCCGGTCGGCGACCTCGGGCGCGAGCTGCCGCTCGATCCACACGAAGTTGCGGTCGGCCGTGACCTTCGCGAGATGGTCCGAGAGGCTGCCGCCCAGGACCTTCCGGAGCCCGCGGGCGACGTCTCGGGGTGAATCGATCTCGCGCGGGTAGGCGCAGGCGGAGGGCACCGTGAGGTTGTCGGTGAGCGGTACGAGGTTCCGGTCGTAGATCGTCCCCCGCTCCGAGGCCACGCTCGTCTCCGCGACCTGCTGACGCTCGGCGTACCCGGCGAGGCGCGGCGCATGCACGATCTGGATCAGCACGAGTCTGACTGCGACGAAGCCCCAGATCGCAAGCCCGCAGACGAGCGCCGCCCTGAGCCTCCGGCCGTGAGGTCCCGCCGGTGCGTCTTGCCTAGCCGTCCTGGATGCCATCGGATCCCCTCTCGACGAACTCGTCGTGCCACGCGCTGCCGACCGGATCGCGGTTCGCCTCGAGCCTCACGACCTCGCCACCGTCCGGATAGCGCATCCCCAATCGCTCGCGCGCGTACCTCTCGATTCTCGCGCGGCTCGAAAGCACCGCGCACTCCATCGCCACGAATCCGATCTCGGCGTTGATCTCCTCACGGCGGATCCTCAGCTCCTCGATCTCCGCGGCGAGATGGAGCGAGTAGACGTGCTGCCACACGCACAGGATCCCGGTCGCGAGAGCCGCGGTCCAGAGCACCACGCCCCTCGTGTGAAGCGACCCCGAGATCACGTCCGCTAGTCGCTCGACAATGCGGGGACGCTTCACGGCTCCTCCCCCGGCGCGAGCCTCTCCGCGGCGCGCAGCTTCGCCGATCGCGCCCTCGGGTTCGCGGCCACCTCGGAGGGACGCGGCCGCTCGACCCGCTTCGTCAGGATCCTGAGCGTCGGCTTCTTGCCGCAGACGCACATCGGAATCTCCCTCGGGCAGTCGCACGGCTTCTGACACGCGACGAAATGCCTCTTCACGATGCGATCCTCGAGCGAGTGGTACGATATGGCGACCAGCCGCCCGCCGGGCTTCAGGATCTCCACGGCCTGACCGAGCGCCGCCCGGAGGTTCTCGAGCTCGTCGTTGATGGCGATCCTGAGTGCCATGAAGGTCCTCGAGAGCGTCTTCTGCCTCTTCTGGGGCTTCGTCGCCAGGACCGCCCGCGCGAGATCGCGCGTCGTCTTGAGCTCACCGCGGTCCCTGGACTCGATGATCGACCGCGCGATCGGATGCGCGCGCCGCTCCTCTCCGAACTCGGAGATCACGCGCGCCAGCTCCCGTTCGCTCGAACGCTCGATCAGCTCGCCGGCCGTCATCCCCCGCGTCGGGTCGAGCCGCATGTCGATCGGCCCCTCCGACGAATGGCTGAACCCCCTCGATGGATCGTCGAGCTGCATCGACGAGAACCCGAGGTCGAAGAGGATCCCGTCGCACTGCTCGATCGAGTGCGCGCGGGCGATGGAGGCGAGTTCAGCGAAGTTCCCCATGACCAGCTCGAATCTCCCACCGAAGTCCCGAAGAGCCTCCCCGGCCGCCTCGATCGCGGAGCCGTCCGCGTCGATGCCGAGGAGCCTGCCTTCCGGCGCGTTGAGAAGAACCTGGCGCGCGTGCGCACCAGAGCCGAGCGTGCAGTCGAGGTAGGTCCCGTCCGTCCGGGTCACCAAGCGCTCGACCACCTCTGCGGCCATGACCGGCAGGTGTCCGAACTCCATGTTGGTTCTGTCTGCTTTTTCGCTGTACGCGGTGCGATAGGTCACGACCGATTCGCAACGAGACGCGGGCTCGGTCAGCTCGCGCGCGGCACGCGTGCGGCGCCCGGTCCGTAGGCCGTTGCCGAATCGGGTGTGGCACCCTCAAGGAAGCAGGCCAAACCCGCGAACACCAGGATGTTCCTGACGTACGGGCTCAGTCCGGCCACCCTCAGATCTCCTTGGTACGAGCGGACGAGCTCGAACTCCCGGGCGAGCTGTGACGCGTCCCGGTAGCTCACGTGATCGACGTCCTGGAAGTCGAGGACGATGCTCCTGCGCCTCGAGCGAAGATGATCGAGCAGCTCCAGGTGCAGCGCGGAGAGGTCGCGGGCGTCCATGCTGCCCACCATCTGCACCACCGCGCCGCCGTCTGTGAAGGTCGATCGGATCGTCACGCGTCGTCCCCCGGCTTCGTCCGTTCCTACTTCCGTCCGTTCCTGCTGCCGTCCGTCTCGTCGTCGTGGGCCGGTCCGTCCCAGAGTGTCTCCGAGACCTCTTCGAAGCTGAGCCCGAATCCCTCGCGGTACGTCCCGTGGCGCTCGGGATTCCAGATCTCGATGCGATCGAAGGCGCCGACGACGAGAACCTCGCCGTCGAGGTGGGCGAGTTCGCGAAGCTCCGACGGGATCACCACGCGCCCGTGGCTGTCGACCGTCACCTCGCTCGCGTTCGCGGCGATCTCTCGCATGAAGAACCGCGGGTTCTCCGACGTCGACCTGAGCGTGCGCAGGTCGGCCTCGAGCCGTCTCCACTCGTCCATCGGGTACAGAAAGAGGCAGCCGTCGAGACCTCGCGTCACGACGAAGACCTCCCCCGTCGCCTTCCGGAACTTCGAGGGGATCGAGAGGCGACCCTTCGCATCCAACGTGTGGCGGTGCTTGCCCAGGAAAGAACTCATAGAAATCCCGCGGAAGATCCGTGCCCACTTCTTCCCACTTCAACCCACTCCGCGGGAGCATAGTCCCACTACCTTGATACTGTCAAGCGAAAAGAGCCGGAGCCCTCCCCCGAGAGGCGGAAAAGCGGTGGGTCGAGGTCGCCCCATCCCCCGTTCGCCCGATGCCCCCACAACGTCAAGAAGGGCCCCGTCAAACCGGGACCCTTCTCGATCGTCTCTCGCTCGCCACTCCCCCACCCTCGGTGCGGGTGGGACGGGAGCGCGTGTTACTTGATAAGCGTCATCTTCTTCGCGTCGGTCGCGGACCCGACGGTCAGACGGTAGAAGTAGATCCCGGAGGCGGCGGGCCGGCCGGTGCCATCGCGCCCGTCCCAGACCACCGACCGCCGACCGGCGTCGACCGGCCCGTCGACGAGGATCCGCACGAGCGACCCGTCGACACTGTAGATCGAAAGCCGCGCGTGAGCAACGCCCCCGCCCGTCTGCGGCACGGTGAATGCGATCGTCGTGACCGGGTTGAAGGGGTTCGGGCTGTTCTGCTCGAGCACGAGCGTCCTCTCGCCCTGCCAGTCGTCCTCGACTCCGGTCAGAACGACGAACCCGGAGGCCTGGGTCCTCCACGCGTCGTGCAGGAACTGTCCCCAGAGCACGTTCTCGCCGTCGTCGTACGCGCCCTCGCAGTCCCAGACGTAGACGTTGGTGTCCATCCCTCCGACCACGACCTCGACGTCGCCGTCGCCGTCGAGATCGGCCACGGCGGGCGAGCCGAAGATCTCCGCGTCGGTCTGGATCGGCCACCCGCTCAGAAGACCGCCGTCGGCGTCGAAGCAGTAGAGCCTGCCGTCGGTACACCCGACCACGATCTCCATCCCCGGATCACCATCGATGTCCGCGACCGCCGGACTCGACCACGACCCGTCCTCCAGCTGCTGCGGCCAGCCGGGAAGCTCCCCGCCCTCGTAGTCGCGGACGGTCAGAGCCCCGTCGGACCCCATCAGCACGATCTCGAGGGTGCCGTCGCCTTCGAGATCGGCGAGGACCGGCGACGGGGGAAAGTCGCCCTCGTACGAGTTGTCCTGAGGCCATCCGTCCATGACCGTCCCGTCGCCGTCGAGGAGCCACACCAGCTCGTAATTCGAACCCACGACGACCTCGAGATCGCCATCGTTGTCGACGTCGCCGACGGCCGGCGAACAGAGGGAGCGATCCCGCACGTAGACCGGCCACCCGTCGACGCGGGTTCCGTCGGTGTGGAAGGCGTAGACGCTGTCGTTCATGGACGCCTGGATGATCTCGGGCTCCTGGTCGCCGTCGAGATCCGCGACGGCCGGCGAGCCGTAGGCCCACCGCGAGCCGAGCCACGCCAGGACTCCCGTCGTGTGTGGGTCACCGTCGCCGTCGACGAACTCCTGCCCGTCGTACCGCCAGCAGTAGAGGTAGCCGTCGGCGCAGGGGATGATGATCTCACAGTGCCCGTCCGAATCGAGATCGAAGAGCGCCGGGCTGCCCCAGCAGAACGACCCCATCGCGACAGGCCAGCCGGGAAGAACGCTCCCGTCCTCGCCGTTCCAGACGAAGAGCTCGAAGACGGACTCTTCCCCGCTCCCGACGTTCGCCCAGGCGGCCGCGACGATCTCGGCGCCGGCGTCACCGTCGATCTCGCCGATCGCGGGGGAGCACCGGTAGCCTCCCGTCCCGTCCGTCGCGAGGATCCCGCCCGTCCTTGGGTCGCCGTCTCCGTCCGTCACCTCGGTACCGTCCGCGTTCCAGGCGTAGATCTCGTCCGACGCGACGACGACCTCGAGCTCCCCGTCGCCGTCGATGTCGGCGACGGCCGGACTCGAGTACATGCCGCCCGACGTGCCCAACGGCCACCCGGCCTGGCTCGGCGGGTTGGTGCTCACGGAGAGAACGGCCGACGCGGGCCCGACGTTCCCCGAGCGATCGACGGCCGTCACGTAGTAGTGATACAGGGTGTTCTCGGCGAGTCCGCTGTCCGAGAAGAGCGCCGATCCCTCGACCAGCGCGTCGTTGGCCCTCTCGAAGGGCCCGCCGGCGTTCTCCGAGCGGTGCACGTCGTACCCGCGGAGATCCGAATCGAGAACGCGGTTCCACGACAGCCCGATCGTCGTGCCCTTGACGCTCACCGTCAGGTCCTCGGGCATGTCCGGAGGATCGACGTCGATCGTGTGCGTCCACGTGAGTCCGCGTCCGTCCTCGAGCACGAGATCGAACGAATCGACGATCCCCTGGTTGACGAAGAAGCGGAACGCGTCACCGCTCGGGGCGATCGTGCCGGCGGGGATCGAGGTCCACGCGGCCGTGCTGTCGACGATCGTCACGGAGTGGTGCCCGTACCGCAGCGTTCCCACGACGCCCTCGGTGTCACCGTTGCCATCGTTCCAGATCTGGATCTCGAGATCGACCGTCTCGCCGGGTTCCGGACGGCCGTCGCCGTCGCCGGCCGAGTCGTCGAAGAAGAGGTAGAGGGGCGCGAGATCGGCCCGGAAGATCCGCACGACGAACTGCTGAGTCCACGCCCCGCGGCCCTCTCCGTCGCACGGCAGGAACCGGCCGTTGTCGGAACCGTCGCCCGGGTCGCCGAACTCATCGAACTCGACCGAGAACGTGACGTCGTGCTCGTTCGGACAGGCCGGATCGACGGCCACGGAGAAGGCATCGGCCACGGCGGTCGTAGCGCCGGCCGCGAGGTCGCCGACGACCGTCTCCCCGGTGAGGATCTCGATGAAGGGATCGGACGAGGTGAGCATCGCCGTCAGACCACGCGCCTCGATCGTCCCGCTGTTGCGGAGAGCGATGTCGATCGCAAGCGTCTCTCCGGGCTCAGCCTTCCCGTTGCCGTTCCCGTCGCTCGCACCGTCCGGACCATCGTCGACCGCGTGTGAGAGGAGGTAGACGTGGGCCTCGTCCGTCGGGAGCACCGCGACGCTCGACTCGTGCGGAAGGTAGCCCGGCGCGGTCACGGTGAGCGTGATGGTGCCCGTGGTGTGAGGAGTGACGTCCAGGAAGACGTCGCCGCCCGGTCCGGTAAGGCCGTACGCGTAGACCTCGCCGCTCCGGCGCGCGCACACGAGCGCCCCGTCAACCGGAGCGGGATCGGTCACCGTCACGAGCAGGCCGCTGTCCCCCACGTCCATCTGGTTGGTGTGCATCGCGTCCAGGGTGAGCGGGCGCCCTCTCCAGATCGGAAGTTCGGGATCGCCCAGGAGCACGGTCGAGAACTGCGTCCACCTGTTAGGATTCTCGTAGCCCGCCACCTCCTCGCTCGCGTGCTCCGCCTTGGCGAGGGCCGAGACGACCCCGGCCTGCGGCGCGCTGCCCGAGTAGAGGATCTCGATCCAGGAGTGCAAGTAGTCGCTCATCGTCGCCGGGAACGAGTAGCGCGTCGGGCCGAAGACCGCCGCGGCACCGCCCGCCGGATTCGTCACGATGCGCTCCGCGATCGAGTCGTAGTCGATCGCCGCCGAGGTGCAGTTCAGAAGCCACATGAACGACGCCCTGGCGTCCCCGTTGGAGAACGCGTCGGCGTCGGCCATCGTGATGTAGTTGCTCGTGCCAACGCGGATGATGTCCTTGTTCCCGTGCCCGACGTGGACCACCAGGTTGTACCCCGCGTTGATCGAGTCGATCGCGGCCGCGGCCGCCAGCGGATACGCGTCCGGGAACTCCTCCACGTTGGCGTAGAGCCGGATGTTGTCGATCTCGCTCGGCACGAGCGGGAGGAGCGGCTCGATGATGTCGGACGCGCCGTCGAGGCTGTAGGGGCCGGTCTCCCAGTCGTACGGGAAGACGACCTCGGCCAGGAAGAGGTTCCGGTCCGTGAACGCAGGCTCGGGAGACCTCTCGTAGCTCAGGGTCTTCGTCAGGAAGGCCTCGAGCTGCACGACGTCGTTCACCGGCGCCCGTCCGACGAAGACGTCCGGGTAGAGATCGGTGCTGTCGCCGGGCGACGCGATGCCGTGGTAGGCCTCTCCGAAGACGTCGTCGCCGTCGGCGTTCCAGTTCCCGTCGAGGTCGCTGTAGTAGAGATCACACGGGATGAGAGCGCCTCCGTAGTAGCTCGTGTGGGCGAGGCGCACCGGGACGATCTGGGTGTCGCCGCCCAGAAGCACGTAGGTCGTTCCCCACGACGCGAAGGCGTCCTTGAGGAACAGGCGGATCCGCTCCGCCGTGTCGGAGCCGCCCGGGTAATTGTCTTCGATCCAGGTGATCGTCTTCACGACCGCCGGCACGCCCTTCGCCGTCTTCCAATCGGCCAGCTCCTGGAAGTGCGGCGCGAGCGCCTCGTTCGTGACGATGACGTACTCGACGGGGCTCCCCTCGAGCGACGGGCTGTAGCGTGGCGCGAACCCCTCCGGGACCGCCGCGCCGCCGACGTCCACGACGGTCGAGAGCTTCCCCGCCACCTCCGACGGGTTCTCGACCATCGTCTCGACCAGCTCGCGGTAGGTCCGGTCGGCCCGGGCCGTCATCCTGTGCCTCGGGTGCGCCCTGTTCGCCGCCGGCTCGAGCTCGAGTTCGAGCGAGAGATCGGTCGCGAGCATCAGCCTGCCGCTCGCGGGCGCGTATGTCACGGGATACACGGCGACGGTGGCGATGCGATAGCCCCCGAGGTACCCCTCGCCCAGAAGCCTCACCCGGCTCGCGGGATACGTCGAGTCGCTGCCGTAGATCGCGGGGTCCGGATCGACCCACGGAGCCACCTCACCCATCGGAACCTCGGGCTGCCGCGGCAGCACCCGATACACCCCCGTGAGCTCGCGCTCCTCGAGCGACGAGATCACCACGTCATCGACCCGTGCGTCCCCCGGAATCACGAAGTGAAGAACCCTGATCGGGAGATCGGGCGCGCCGACGTCCGACACCGTCGAGCACCCGTCCACGGTCAGCTTGTGGTAGGAGCGGACGTTCTCGACGACGACATCGTCGGCGTCGAACTCCGCCCGCGCGCGTGGGGTGGCCGCGGCCGCCGGGCTCGCGCCCGCGAGCACGACCAGAGCGAGCATCGCTGCAATCAGGAGCGTGCGCATGGTGTTCCCCTTGTTCCCGCATGCAAAGACAGGAGTGTGCGTCAACCTTGTCACTGCCGGCTCCGAGTTGGCCCCGCCTGCGCGGGTGCCGTTCATGAGGTCGCTTCCTTCAGAGCTTTCGCAGTGCTGGTTGAGGCAGACTCCTGTTTCGATGTACGGTCCCTGGGACTCCCACGCCCCTGTTTCTCTACTTCACCTTTCAGTCTATCATATATTTACGCAATCTGTCAAGAGTCATTCCGAAGGCTCTGCCGCAGGCTTCCCCTGCCTGCTGGGCGCCCCGAGGCCCCACGCCTTCGGCGCCTGCAACAAAGAAGAGGCCCCCGGGCGGCCAGTGCCTCCCGAGAGCCTCTTCGACGAAAGTGATGCTACCTCAGCTTTGGTGGAGCCAGCGGGGATCGAACCCGCGACCTCTTGACTGCCAGTCAAGCGCTCGTCCCAACTGAGCTATGGCCCCACGCGTCGTTCGGTGCCTCAAGCTTGGGATTCTAGCACCATCCCGACCGTAGTCAAGGAGAAACTCCCCGCTGCTCTCCTCCCCTCCGCTCACCGCGTTGCGGCTTGACCGAGTGAGCCGCCGATGCTACCGTTCCGAGCAACAGGCGCGACGCGTGCCGGAGTGGTGGAACTGGTAGACGCACGGGACTCAAAATCCCGCGGGCCTTAAAACCCGTGCCGGTTCGATTCCGGCCTCCGGCACCAGCAAAGGGGCTCCCGTCCCCATGGAGACGGCAGCCCCTTTCTGTTGCGCGTCCTGCGCTCGTCCGTCATCGGCCGGCCTCAGGCCCTCTTCCCGGCCCTCACGGCCAGGCACCCTGAGATCCGGCTACAGATCGAAGTACGACTCCGGATCTTCCGGCCCGTCATCGATCAGCTCGAGGACGACGTTCCACGTCGTTCCGCTCTTGTGAACCGTGACGTCGGCCCAGTACGTGGCGAAGCCCGCGTTGAGCGGAGCGCTCTCCTCCCACGTCCGATTCACGAAGACCCGGTACGTCTCGTAGTGATCATGCGTCGACTCAAGCTCCATGTCGTCGACCGAGAACCAACCGTTCTCGTCGGTCTCCGTCTCGTACCAGACTTCCTCGCCCGATGACTCGAACTCCGTCCAGAGCTCGACCTTGATCTCGGGAAGCGCGACACCACGGTCGGACGTCACGACGCCCTCGATGCTCGCAGTGTCTCCGTCCCAGGACGAGTCGCTGCCGAACGAGCTGCAGCCGCTGATCGCTACGCCGGCCGTGAGGGCCAGCAGGCCGGCGATGGTCGCCCACCGCCTGGCGCGAGGCACACTACCCATGCTGCCATTCCTCCTTTGCGTGCCGGCGCTGTCGCCGGGCGCGATAGCCTAGGTGCCGAAGTCGCCTTCTCGCGTGTCTTGTTTCGTTGCTGTCCTGGCGCTCAGGCACGCCCCCTACCGTTGCAGGCTACTGCCGTACAACAGTCATGCCTAACTGCATAGACTATGCCAGATCGACCCTGTGCCTTCGCATTCAGATCGGATCGGCCGGAGGCAGGAAAAGGCCCAGAATGTGGGGCCTTCTAGGCGGCGGATCGCACGCCGGCGCCACCGAGGCGCCGCGACGGGCGGACCAGAAGCCCCGTCGTCTGCAACGATCCGAAGCCGCCGGCGATGCCTCTCCCGCGGGGCCGGACGCTTGGCCGCCGGGGTTCCCCTCCCCTCGCGGGAGAGGGACGCCGGGCTTCCACCAGCTCCCGCGGCGGCGGCGCGCCGAGATTCCGAAGCTCCCGGGACGGCGGTGCGGCGAGATTCCCAAGCTCCCGGGGGCGCCGGCGCGCCGGGACTCCCTGGCTCCCGGGGCGCCGGTACGGCGAGACTTCCCCGCTCCCGGGGGCACCGGTTCGGTGGGATTGCCCGCCGGCCGCGAGACGACGCACAACAGGCGCGCGCACATGACATCGATGTGCCGGTGTTTCCCCTTGCGCGATCCGGCGGCCCTCAGTATAGTCGTGCCGCGATGCAGGGATGCTCAGTCGGCAACGCTGTGGTCGCGGTCTCGGCGCGCGG